>NZ_CP029192.1:4008517-4316865 GCF_008642315.1 Streptomyces venezuelae
GTCCCCCGGCCTCCGCTGCGGCATCGAGGGCGGCCCGAACCGGGAGTGGTGAGTGGGTGTGTGCGCCGGTCTCACTCCCGGTCGGACGCGCGCCGGGTTCGCGCACCAGCGCGACTCCTTGTACGTAGTCAAGGTTGTACGTGCGTAGACCAAACCGGGTCGTTATGTCGACACTGTTGCCCTGCGCAGGGGTGAGGACAGGACATCCGGCCGCCGACAAAGCGTCCGCCAACGCGGCGTAGAACCCGAGCAGCCGGTGCGGATGACCGGTCCCGAAGAGCACGGGGAGCCGGCCCCGGGCGGCGGCCGCGAGCCGTTCCGCGAACGCGTCGAGCGCCGCCAGCGTCCGTTCCGGATCGATGACGTCGGCTCCCGAGGTGCACCTCGGATCGGCCGACACTCCGCACTTGTCCGACATCAGGCGCAACAGGTCGGCCGATCCCCAGCTCCATTCGGGATCGAGCCCGAGAAGTATCCGCGGGTCGCGGGCCGCGAAGAGCCTATAGCTCCGCAGGCTCTCTTCCCGAGAGGTGGCCACGGGCCCGGCCAACCGAGCCGCCAACAGATGCGCACGCAGCGCGCCGGTGCTCAACACGCTGCCGATGCTGTCGCATGCGCGACCACCCGTCCCCAAAACCCCGGAAACCACCCACAGTTGGGCTAACACGGGCACAATCGGGGCCGCCGCCTCCCCTGCTGAGTACGCTCTCCTGAAACACCCCGAACCGAAGCCCCCGGACCGACGCACCCCAGCTCGACGCGCTCCTACGCCAGCAGCCCCCGCAGCGGAAACACGGCCCGCCGCGCGGCGAGCACCGCCTGGTCGAGGCGGTCGGCGGGGTCGTACCCCGACTCCCACTCCTTCCAGTCCACCGGCCATCGGCCGTCCGTCATCCTCCCGGGCGCCAACTGCCGTGTCCGCGCGAAGACTTCCTGCCGCCAGGACTCGGGAATCTCCGCGGTCGGCTCGACGGGCCGCCCCGCGGCGATGCCGACGAGGTGCGTCCAGGACCGCGGCACCACATCCACCACCGCGTACCCCCCGCCGCCGAGCGCGACCCAGCGCCCGTCGGCGTACTCGTGGGCCAGCTCGTGGCACGCCACCTGCACGGCGCGCTGCGCGTCCAGCGACACCGCGAGGTGCGCCAGCGGGTCCTCGAAGTGCGTGTCCGCACCGTGCTGCGTGACGAGGACCTGCGGCCGGAACTCGGCGAGCAGCTCGGGCACCACGGCATGGAAGGCCCGCAGCCATCCCGCGTCCCCCGTACCGGCCGGCAGCGCGACGTTCGCGGCCGTCCCTTCCGCCGCACCGTCCGCACCCGTCTCCTCGGGCCATCCGGTCTGCGGGAAGAGCGTCCGCGGATGTTCATGGAGCGAGACCGTGAGAACCCGCGGGTCCTCCCAGAAGGCGGCCTGCACCCCGTCACCGTGATGCACGTCCACGTCCACGTACGCCACGCGCTCCGCGCCCAGTTCCAGGAGCCGGGCGACGGCCAGCGCGGCGTCGTTGTAGATGCAGAACCCGGAGGCTCCCCCGGGCATCGCGTGGTGCAGTCCGCCCGCGAAGTTCACCGCGTGCAGGGCCTCCCCGCGCCACACGGCCTCGGCCGCGCCGACGGACTGGCCGGCGATGAGCGCCGACACGTCGTGCATCCCGGCGAAGGCCGGGTCGTCCTCCGTACCGAGCCCGTACTCCCCCCGCGCCGACGCGGGATCCACGGAGGCGGCCTTCACCGCGTCCACGTAGTCCCCGCGGTGCACGAGCCGAAGTGTGGAGTCACCGGCACGCTTCGCCGAGACCACCTCCAGATCCCGGGCGAGCCCGAAGGCGTCGACCAGACTTCGGGTCAGCCCGAGCCGGACCGGGTCCATCGGGTGACCCGGGCCGAAGTCATAGCCCGTTACTGCCTCGTCCCACATCAGCTGTGCGCGGCCACTCATGCCCGTCACCGTACCGGTCCGGTCCGGGGGCGAAGGAACGGGCATACAGCAAGGTCAAGAGCACCAACACCATGGGAACGACCATGGCCCCCCGGTAGTTCCAGGCCTCCCCAAGTGCTCCCACCAGCGGCGAACCGATCAGGAAACCCACATAGTTGAAGATATTCAGGCGTGCGACGGCCGCATCCGAAGCGCCCGGGAACAGTCTTCCCGCCGCGGCGAACGTCTGCGGAACGATCACGCACAGCCCCAGCCCGAGGACCGTGAACCCGACGATCCCGACCCAGGCCCCCGGCGCCACCGCCACCACCGCGAACCCCAGCGCCGCCACCACGGACCCGGCCCGCACCACCGCCACGGCCCCGAAGCGCCGCACCCCCAGGTCCCCGAGCCCGCGCCCCACCAGCGTCATGACCATATAGACGTTGTACGGAACGGTGGAGACCTCCTCCGAGCTCCCCAGCACGTCCTCCAGATACTTGGCGCTCCAGTTGGAGACGGTCGAGTCACCGATGTAGGCGAAGGTCATCACCAGGCACAGCGGAAGCAGCACCTTGAAAACGATGCCGTCCCCGCGCCCGCCCGCCTCCTCCGCAGCCGCCCCCACCTCGGCCTTCTGCGCATCGACGTACCACCGGCTCCCGATCAGCGCGGCCGGCAGCAGCACCCCCACGACCGGCAGGCAGGAGACGAAGAGCGACAGGTCCCAGTGCGCCCCGGCCCAGGCCAGCGACGCCCCCACGATCCCGCCCAGGCTGTACGCGGCGTGGAACCCGAGCATGATGCTCCGCCCGTACGCCCGCTGAAGACTGACCCCGAGCATGTTCATGGACGCGTCCAGCGCACCCACCGCCAGCCCGAACGCCCCGAGCGCCACGGCAACGTGCCACAGGGCGTCGCCCGCGCCCACCCCCAGCAGCGCCAGCAGCACGACGGGCTGCGACCACCGCAGCACCGCACTCGGCGGCACCCTTTTGACCAGCTGCTCGGTGCCCACGCTCCCGACCCCGGCCAGGATCGGCACCGCCGCGAGGAAGACGGGCAGCAGCCCGTCGGATATCCCGTACCGGTCCTGGATCGCCGGGATCCGCGTCACGAGCAGAGCAAAGGTCACGCCCTGCACCAGGAACGCGAACGCCAGCGAGGCCCTGCCGCGCCGCAGCACTTCGGTCATGGCTGCAGAGCGTAGGGCCCCGGACTACCCGTGGGTAGATGGATCACTCGACCAATTCTTCCGGCATTTCAGCAGCGACCACGGCCCTCGGCGCACACCCCAGCCGGCTCCCCGGCCGTCTTCCGGACCACCTCCGCCGCGACCATCTTCTCCATCGGCGCGACGGCCAGGGCGCCGCTGACCCACACGGTCAGCGTGATCGTCACGGCCGCGATCGCACCGCCGAGCCACACCATCGTGTCGACGGGCAGCGTGTAGGCACCCACGACCCGCAGCAGCGCCTCCCCGAACAGCGCCGCACCCCACACGACCGAGAACGTCCGCTCCAGCCGCACGAACCGTCCCCGTCCGGCACTCAGCCGCTGCCAGGCCGCGATCCTCTCCGCCTTGCCCTTGGTCACCCAGGGCTCGAGGGCGGCGGTCATCAGCGGACGCCCGGCCACCACCGACAGCAGTACGGCGATCCCCACGGTCGCGGTGATGCCGCTGTCCTTGGCGAGCATCAGCCGCGGGTCCCCGGCGATGAGACTCATCAGCAGTCCGACGACGTTGGCGGTCAGGATGAGCGCCGCGAGCCCGTTGACCCGCCGCTCCTTGACCAGCCCCCACGCCGTCCGCCCCGCGGGCACGACGCTGCTCCACGCGAGCGCCGCCATGGTCCCCATCCCGAACCCCTTGCTGAGCAGGTAGTACGAGGCGGTGGGCACCAGCGCGTCGAGCACGAGCGGCTTCAGCGACTCGACGCGCGCTTTGCGCACGTCGCGTGCGTCGCCGGCCTCATCGGCAGGGTAGGTACGGGGCTGAACCTCGACAGGGACGTCGGTGGCGAGCTGGCTCATGATCAGGTTCCTCCGTCGGGCTGCGGCGTGCGTCCGGTTTCTCCGCGACGACCTCAGCTTCGCCTCCGCGGCCCACCCGCCGACAGAAACGATCGTCCGGACCTCGCCATGACAAATGTCAGCCCCGCCCCGAGGCCGCCGTCATACGAGCAGGTCAAGCAACTCCCGCATGTCACCGAAGAGTTCAGTCGCCCCTACGAGCCTCTCGGCGGGCGTCATGGCCGTGTACCCGAGGACATCCATTCCGGCGGCGGCCGCGGCCTGCACCCCGAGCGGACTGTCCTCCACCACGACGCACTTCTCCGGCGTCACGCCCATCCGCTCGGCGGCGTACAGGAAAAGGTCGGGCGCCGGCTTGCCCCGCCCCACGTCCTGCGAACTGAAGACCCGGTCCTCACCGAACCACTTGTCGAGCCCGGCCTTCCGATGACCGACCCGAATCCGCTCATGGCTCCCGGAAGAGGCCAGACAGTAGGCCACGCCGCTCCCGGCCAACTTCTCCAGCACTTCCACAGCCCCGTCCACGGGCTGCAGCTCCCGCTCGAACGCGGCAAACACACGCCCGTGAAATACGTCGTCGAAGTCCTCGGGCAACCGCTGCCCGCTCCGCTCGAGAACCAGATCGTGTACGCGATGCATGGCGCCCCCCATGTAGTCGCGCAAGGAGTCCTTGTACGAGGTGGGGTGCCCGAGCTCGGTCAGATAGCCGGCCAGGATCGTGTTGGAGATCGGCTCACTGTCCACCAGAACGCCGTCGTTGTCGAAGATGACGAGGTCGTATCGCATATCCCGACCCTAATCCTTCTCCGGAAATCCCCCTGGAACGCAGAAAACCCCCGCACCATACGGTGCGGGGGTTTTCCCAAAAAAAGTTCGGCGGCGTCCTACTCTCCCACAGGGTCCCCCCTGCAGTACCATCGGCGCTGTGAGGCTTAGCTTCCGGGTTCGGAATGTAACCGGGCGTTTCCCTCACGCTATGACCACCGAAACACTATGAAACTGTCAACCGCACCATGCGTGACCTTGCATGGGGTTGTTCGTGGTTTCAGAACCAACACAGTGGACGCGAGCAACTGAGGACAAGCCCTCGGCCTATTAGTACCAGTCACCTCCACCCGTTACCGGGCTTCCAGATCTGGCCTATCAACCCAGTCGTCTACTGGGAGCCTTAACCCCTCAAAGGGGGTGGGAATACTCATCTCGAAGCAGGCTTCCCGCTTAGATGCTTTCAGCGGTTATCCTTTCCGAACGTAGCCAACCAGCCATGCCCTTGGCAGGACAACTGGCACACCAGAGGTTCGTCCGTCCCGGTCCTCTCGTACTAGGGACAGCCCTTCTCAATATTCCTACGCGCACAGAGGATAGGGACCGAACTGTCTCACGACGTTCTAAACCCAGCTCGCGTACCGCTTTAATGGGCGAACAGCCCAACCCTTGGGACCGACTCCAGCCCCAGGATGCGACGAGCCGACATCGAGGTGCCAAACCATCCCGTCGATATGGACTCTTGGGGAAGATCAGCCTGTTATCCCCGGGGTACCTTTTATCCGTTGAGCGACGGCGCTTCCACAAGCCACCGCCGGATCACTAGTCCCGACTTTCGTCCCTGCTCGACCCGTCGGTCTCACAGTCAAGCTCCCTTGTGCACTTACACTCAACACCTGATTACCAACCAGGCTGAGGGAACCTTTGGGCGCCTCCGTTACTCTTTGGGAGGCAACCGCCCCAGTTAAACTACCCATCAGACACTGTCCCTGATCCGGATCACGGACCGAGGTTAGACATCCAGCACGACCAGAGTGGTATTTCAACGTTGACTCCACGAACACTGGCGTGCCCGCTTCAAAGTCTCCCACCTATCCTACACAAGCCGAACCGAACACCAATATCAAACTGTAGTAAAGGTCCCGGGGTCTTTCCGTCCTTCTGCGCGAAACGAGCATCTTTACTCGTAGTGCAATTTCACCGGGCCTATGGTTGAGACAGTCGAGAAGTCGTTACGCCATTCGTGCAGGTCGGAACTTACCCGACAAGGAATTTCGCTACCTTAGGATGGTTATAGTTACCACCGCCGTTTACTGGCGCTTAAGTTCTCAGCTTCGCACGCCCGAAAGCGCACTAACCGGTCCCCTTAACGTTCCAGCACCGGGCAGGCGTCAGTCCGTATACATCGCCTTACGGCTTCGCACGGACCTGTGTTTTTAGTAAACAGTCGCTTCTCGCTGGTCTCTGCGGCCACCCCCAGCTCAGAGTGCAAGACTCATCACCAGGAATGGCCCCCCTTCTCCCGAAGTTACGGGGGCATTTTGCCGAGTTCCTTAACCATAGTTCACCCGAACGCCTCGGTATTCTCTACCTGACCACCTGAGTCGGTTTAGGGTACGGGCCGCCATGAAACTCGCTAGAGGCTTTTCTCGACAGCATAGGATCATCCACTTCACCACAATCGGCTCGGCATCAGGTCTCAGGCACAAGCTGTCCGGATTTACCTAGACAGCGCCCTACACCCTTACCCCGGGACAACCACCGCCCGGGCTGGACTACCTTCCTGCGTCACCCCATCACTCACCTACTACCACCTTGGGTCAGCGGCTCCACCACTTCCCTTTGCCCGAAGGCTCCAGGACGGCTTCACGGCCTTAGCATTAATGGGCTCGATGTTTGACGCTTCACAGCGGGTACCGGAATATCAACCGGTTATCCATCGACTACGCCTGTCGGCCTCGCCTTAGGTCCCGACTTACCCTGGGCAGATCAGCTTGACCCAGGAACCCTTAGTCAATCGGCGCACACGTTTCTCACGTATGTATCGCTACTCATGCCTGCATTCTCACTCGTGAACCGTCCACCACTGCCTTCCGGCGCAGCTTCACCCGGCACACGACGCTCCCCTACCCATCCCAGCAGGCGTTGGCCCTATTGCTGGAATGACACGACTTCGGCGGTACGCTTGAGCCCCGCTACATTGTCGGCGCGGAATCACTAGACCAGTGAGCTATTACGCACTCTTTCAAGGGTGGCTGCTTCTAAGCCAACCTCCTGGTTGTCTCTGCGACTCCACATCCTTTCCCACTTAGCGTACGCTTAGGGGCCTTAGTCGATGCTCTGGGCTGTTTCCCTCTCGACCATGGAGCTTATCCCCCACAGTCTCACTGCCGTGCTCTCACTTACCGGCATTCGGAGTTTGGCTAAGGTCAGTAACCCGGTAGGGCCCATCGCCTATCCAGTGCTCTACCTCCGGCAAGAAACACACGACGCTGCACCTAAATGCATTTCGGGGAGAACCAGCTATCACGGAGTTTGATTGGCCTTTCACCCCTAACCACAGGTCATCCCCCAGGTTTTCAACCCTGGTGGGTTCGGTCCTCCACGACCTCTTACAGCCGCTTCAACCTGCCCATGGCTAGATCACTCCGCTTCGGGTCTTGAGCGCGCTACTATGTCGCCCTATTCGGACTCGCTTTCGCTACGGCTTCCCCACACGGGTTAACCTCGCAACACACCGCAAACTCGCAGGCTCATTCTTCAAAAGGCACGCAGTCACGAGGATGGAGCAAGCTCCATCCCGACGCTCCCACGGCTTGTAGGCACACGGTTTCAGGTACTATTTCACTCCGCTCCCGCGGTACTTTTCACCATTCCCTCACGGTACTATCCGCTATCGGTCACCAGGGAATATTTAGGCTTAACGGGTGGTCCCGCCAGATTCACACGGGATTTCTCGGGCCCCGTGCTACTTGGGTGTCTCTCAAACGAGCCGCTGACGTTTCGACTACGGGGGTCTTACCCTCTACGCCGGACCTTTCGCATGTCCTTCGTCTACATCAACGGTTTCTGACTCGTCTCACAGCCGGCAGACTGTAAAAGAGAGATCCCACAACCCCGTATGCGCAACCCCTGCCGGGTCTCACACGCATACGGTTTGGCCTCATCCGGTTTCGCTCGCCACTACTCCCGGAATCACGGTTGTTTTCTCTTCCTGCGGGTACTGAGATGTTTCACTTCCCCGCGTTCCCTCCACACTGCCTATGTGTTCAGCAGCGGGTGACAGCCCATGACGACTGCCGGGTTTCCCCATTCGGAAACCCCCGGATCAAAGCCTGGTTGACGACTCCCCGGGGACTATCGTGGCCTCCCACGTCCTTCATCGGTTCCTGGTGCCAAGGCATCCACCGTGCGCCCTTAAAAACTTGGCCACAGATGCTCGCGTCCACTGTGCAGTTCTCAAACAACGACCAACCACCCATCACCCCGGACCAGTAGCCCGAGTGCACTGGGGTCGGCATCGCGAAGGACAGGCTTGACAGCCCGTACCCTCAGATACCCAACAGCGTGCCCGACACCCTTACCGCTTCCCTCAACGCTCCACGCTCTGACGAGCAGTACTAGAAGGAGAAGACGATCAAGTGTGCCGAGTAGTCAACGTTCCACCCATGAGCAACCACCGTCGAACGTTTGCCGACGTAGTGGCCTCTGGGCTGCCGAGGCAGCCTAGAAGTGCTCCTTAGAAAGGAGGTGATCCAGCCGCACCTTCCGGTACGGCTACCTTGTTACGACTTCGTCCCAATCGCCAGTCCCACCTTCGACAGCTCCCTCCCACAAGGGGTTGGGCCACCGGCTTCGGGTGTTACCGACTTTCGTGACGTGACGGGCGGTGTGTACAAGGCCCGGGAACGTATTCACCGCAGCAATGCTGATCTGCGATTACTAGCAACTCCAACTTCATGGGGTCGAGTTGCAGACCCCAATCCGAACTGAGACCGACTTTTTGAGATTCGCTCCACCTCACGGTATCGCAGCTCATTGTATCGGCCATTGTAGCACGTGTGCAGCCCAAGACATAAGGGGCATGATGACTTGACGTCGTCCCCACCTTCCTCCGAGTTGACCCCGGCGGTCTCCTGTGAGTCCCCATCACCCCGAAGGGCATGCTGGCAACACAGAACAAGGGTTGCGCTCGTTGCGGGACTTAACCCAACATCTCACGACACGAGCTGACGACAGCCATGCACCACCTGTACACCGACCACAAGGGGGGCACTATCTCTAATGCTTTCCGGTGTATGTCAAGCCTTGGTAAGGTTCTTCGCGTTGCGTCGAATTAAGCCACATGCTCCGCTGCTTGTGCGGGCCCCCGTCAATTCCTTTGAGTTTTAGCCTTGCGGCCGTACTCCCCAGGCGGGGAACTTAATGCGTTAGCTGCGGCACCGACGACGTGGAATGTCGCCAACACCTAGTTCCCACCGTTTACGGCGTGGACTACCAGGGTATCTAATCCTGTTCGCTCCCCACGCTTTCGCTCCTCAGCGTCAGTAATGGCCCAGAGATCCGCCTTCGCCACCGGTGTTCCTCCTGATATCTGCGCATTTCACCGCTACACCAGGAATTCCGATCTCCCCTACCACACTCTAGCTAGCCCGTATCGACTGCAGACTCGGGGTTAAGCCCCGAGCTTTCACAATCGACGTGACAAGCCGCCTACGAGCTCTTTACGCCCAATAATTCCGGACAACGCTTGCGCCCTACGTATTACCGCGGCTGCTGGCACGTAGTTAGCCGGCGCTTCTTCTGCAGGTACCGTCACTTTCGCTTCTTCCCTGCTGAAAGAGGTTTACAACCCGAAGGCCGTCATCCCTCACGCGGCGTCGCTGCATCAGGCTTTCGCCCATTGTGCAATATTCCCCACTGCTGCCTCCCGTAGGAGTCTGGGCCGTGTCTCAGTCCCAGTGTGGCCGGTCGCCCTCTCAGGCCGGCTACCCGTCGTCGCCTTGGTGAGCTTCTACCTCACCAACAAGCTGATAGGCCGCGGGCTCATCCTTCACCGCCGGAGCTTTCAACCTTCCCCCATGCGAGGGAAGGTGTTATCCGGTATTAGACCCCGTTTCCAGGGCTTGTCCCAGAGTGAAGGGCAGATTGCCCACGTGTTACTCACCCGTTCGCCACTAATCCACCCCGAAGGGCTTCATCGTTCGACTTGCATGTGTTAAGCACGCCGCCAGCGTTCGTCCTGAGCCAGGATCAAACTCTCCGTGAATGTGTACCGGTAATCCGGTGCTCACACACGAGAGCGGAACGGTCGGGAGGAATAATCCCGTCCGTTCACAGCGTCCTCGCTGTGTTTTTTCAAAGGAACCTCCAACTCACCGAAGTGAGCCGGGGTTATCAACATATCTGGCGTTGACTTTTGGCACGCTGTTGAGTTCTCAAGGAACGGACGCTTCCTTTGTACTCACCCTTGCGGGCTTTCCTCCGGGCGCTTCCCTTCGGTGTTTCTTTTGTTCTTGCGTTTCCGACTCTATCAGACTCTTTCGTGTCCGATTTCCTCGGTGCCTTTCCGGTTCCCGCTCCGGCCTTTCGGCTTTCGCGTTTCCCTTTCCGGCGTTTCCGACTCTATCAGATCCTTTCGGGCCTGACTCCCAGTCAGAGTGGGTTGTCTTTGCGGCTGTTGGGCCGTTCCGACGAGTGAGACTTTAGCGGAACCCTGGCTCCCGACCTAATCGGGGGCGTCCTTTCGAACGCCGATTCCTCATTTCGCAAATACGCATGAAAACGAACCGAAGGCGAGACCCGGAAGGGCGCACGACGTCGATCGTTGTAATGGTTCTTGCGGAATGGCTGCCCGGGGACCGACCGTGTGGTCGACGCTCACGTCGGGCAACTCGGAGAACACTACGTAGCCGCCCCCGGAGTGTCAACTCATGACGACGGGCCTCCGTCGGGTCTACTCTGGATGACGTGACTACACGTGCGTACGCCCAACTGTGGTGGGCCGCCTGAGGGCGGCCGTACATACGCATGTACTCAACGGCCGCCGCCTCGGCGGCCGTTTCTCGTTCTCCCCCTGGGGGATCCGGAGCCCGGTCGCCGGGCCGGCGGTCCTGACCAGGAGGCGGAGAAATGACGAGGATCTTCAGCGGGGTCAAGCCGACCGGGCACCTGACCTTGGGGAACTACCTGGGAGCCGTCCGGCAGTGGGCCGAGGTCGACCAGTTCCGGGCCGACTCCCTCTTCAGCATCGTCGACCTGCACGCCCTGACCGTGGACCACGATCCCGGACGGGTGCGCAGGCTCAGTCGGCAGGCGGCGACGCTGCTGCTCGCGTCCGGGATCGATCCCGAGCGGGCGACCGTCTTCGTCCAGAGTCATGTGGACGAGCACGCCCGGCTCTCGTATCTGCTGGAGTGCGTCGCGACGGACGGCGAGATGCGGCGCATGATCCAGTACAAGGAGAAGTCCGTCCTTGAGCGGGCGCGGGGCGGGAGCGTGCGGTTGTCGCTCCTCACCTATCCCGTGCTGATGGCCGCGGACATCCTGGCGTACGACGCGGACGAGGTGCCGGTCGGTGAGGACCAGACCCAGCACGTCGAGCTGACGCGGGATCTGGCGGTGCGGTTCAACCAGCGGTACGGGCAGACCTTCGTCGTGCCGCGGGCCACGCCGCCCAAGGTGGCCGCGCGGGTCATGGACCTCCAGGACCCGACGTCGAAGATGGGCAAGTCCCACGAGGCCGGGGCCGGCATCGTCTATCTGCTCGACGAGCCGGAGGTGGTGCGCAAGAAGATCATGCGGGCCGTCACGGACAGCGGCAGCGAGATCGTCTTCGACCCCGAGTCCAAGCCGGGGGTCTCGAATCTGCTGGAGATCCTCGCGTCCTGTCAGGGAGGGAACCCGGAAGCCTTGAGCGGTGCATACGAGTCGTATGGCGCGCTGAAGAAGGACACCGCCGAGGCCGTGGTGGAACTGCTCAGGCCCGTACAGCAGCGGCACAAGGAGCTGGTGGCAGATCCCGGGTACTTGGAGGAGGTGTTGCGGCGGGGAGCCGAGCGGGCGCGGAGCATGGCCAAGCCGACGGTGGACGGGGCCTATCGGGCGATCGGGCTGCTGCCGCCGGTGAACGAGGCGCGGTAGGCACGGGGGCTGGTGGCGAGGCGCGATGCGAAGTGCTGGCGCATCGTGACCTCGCTGCCGAAGCCCGCGCGGCGGGCGACCTCGGGCATGGGGAGGTCGGTGCGTTCGAGGAGTTTCTGCGCGGCCGCGATGCGCTGGTCCAGGAGCCAGCGGAGTGGGGTCGTGCCGGTGGCCGCCGTGAAGTGGCGGGCGAAGGAGCGTGCCGACATGCCCGCGCGGGCGGCGAGGTCGGTGACGGTGAGCGGTTCGTGGAGGTGACGGAGGGCGTATTCGCGGACGGAGGCGAGGGCATCGGCGTCGCGGTCGGCGCGCGGTGTGGGGTGCTCGATGAACTGGGCCTGGGTGCCGGAGCGGAAGGGGGCGGTGACCATCGATCGGGCGATGGTCGCGGCGGCTTCGGAGCCGTGGGTGGTGCGGACGAGGTGCAGGCACAGATCGATGCCGGCGGCTGTGCCCGCCGCGGTCCAGATGTTGTCGTCCTCGATGAAGAGGGCGTCGGGTTCGACGGTGACGAGGGGGTGATGGGCGCGGAGCAGGTCGACGAGGTTCCAGTGGGTGATCGCTCGGCGGCCGTCGAGCAGTCCTGCCTGGGCGAGGGTGAAGGCGCCGCCACAGAGCGCGGCGACGGTGATCCCTCGGGTGTGGGCCTCGCGCAGGGCTTCGAGGACGGGCTGCGGGGCGGGCGTGAGGTGGTCGTCCAGGCCGGGGACGACGATCAGGTCCGTGCCGGTGAGGCCGGTCAGCCAGTCGAGGGTGCGGTCGGGGGTGAGGGTCAGACCGCCTCGGATCGGTACGGGTGCGGGGTCGGCCCCGACACGGCGGAGGTCGAAGGCGGGCGCTCCCCGGTCGGTGCGGTCGGTGCCCCAGACCTCGGTGATGACGGAGATGTCGAACGCGCGGATGCCGGGGAAGGCCAGGAGGGCGATGCGCTGTGAGGAAGGGGAAGGGAGGGTGCTGGGCACGTTGGCAGTAAACCATCGATCGCCGTCTTTTGTACCGCTGGGGCGTTGGGGTGCGGGGCGGCAGCATCGTGGTCATGGAGATCGCAGAGAACGCAGCGCTGGTCGTGGTGGACGTACAGAAGGGGTTCGAGGAGGAGGAGTTCTGGGGGACGCGGAACAACCCGGAGGCCGACGACAACATCGCGTCGTTGCTCGACGTGTGGCAGGCGACGGGACGGCCGGTGGTCTTCGTCCGGCACGACTCGACGAAGCCGGAGTCGCCGCTGCGGCCTGGGTATGCGGGCAACGGCTTCAAGGAGTACGTCGAGGAGCGGCGTGGGAAGGGAGCGGGGGCCGAGCTGTTGGTGACCAAGACCGTGAACTCGGCCTTCTACGGGTCGCCGGATCTGGACGCCTGGTTCAAGGCCGAGGGGATCACGCAGTTCGTGGTGGTCGGAATTCAGACCAACATGTGCGCCGAGACGACGGCGCGGATGGGAGGGAACCTCGGGTACGAGGTGGTGTTCGCGCTGGACGCGACGTACACCTTCGATCTGGCGGGGCCCTTCGGCTGGCGGCGTGAGGCGGAGGAGCTGGCGCAGGCCACGGCGGTTTCCCTGCACGGTGGGGGCTTCGCGCAGGTGGTGACCACGGAGACGGTGCGGACCGCGGCCGCGCAGTAGGGGGCAGGGGTCAGGTGTTGTTGCCGGAGGCCAGTTCGCGGCTGCGGTCGCGGGCTGCTTCCAGGGCGGCGATGAGGGCGGCGCGCACTCCGTGGTTCTCGAGTTCGCGGATGGCGTTGATCGTGGTGCCCGCGGGGGAGGTGACGTTCTCGCGGAGTTTCACGGGGTGTTCGCCGCTGTCGCGGAGCATCACGGACGCGCCGATCGCCGCCTGGACGATGAGGTCGTGGGCCTTGTCGCGGGGCAGGCCGAGGAGGATGCCGGCGTCGGTCATGGCTTCGACGAGGAAGTAGAAGTAGGCGGGGCCCGAGCCGGAGAGGGCAGTGCAGGCGTCCTGCTGGGTCTCGGGGACGCGGAGGGTCTTGCCGACGGCGCCGAAGATGGCCTCCGCGTGGGCCAGGGCGGCGGTGGAGGCGTGGCTGCCGGCCGAGATCACGGACATGCCCTCGTCGACGAGGACGGGGGTGTTCGGCATGACGCGGACCACGGGGGTGGATTGGGGCAGGCGCTCTTCGATGAAGGCGGTGGTGATTCCGGCGGCGGCGCTGATGACGAGGCGGTCGGGGGTGACGTGGGGGGTGAGTTCGTCGAGCAGCTTGGCCATGTCCTGCGGCTTGCAGGCGAGGATCAGGGTGTCGGCCTGCTTGGCGGCTTCGGCGTTGGAGACGGGGGTGACGCCGTAGCGGGTGCGGAGTTCGTCGGCGCGTTCCTGGCGGCGGGTGGTGACCAGGAGGTCGGCGGGCGCCCAGCCGCCGCGGATCATGCCGCTGAGCAGGGCTTCACCGATCTTTCCGGTGCCGAGGACTGCGACTTTCTGGCTCGTGTTGCTGCTCATGAACGGGGGCCTCCGGGTTGCTTCGTCCGGGGGCCATCCTCGCATCGGTGCGGCGGGGGCAGGGGTGGTGTCCGGTGGGCGGGATGCGCGGGGGTGCGGTGGGGCGTGGTCTATGGGTCGCGGTTCGTGGGTCGCCGTCTATGGGTCGTGGTCCGGGGGTCAGGTTGTGCGGCGGCGGAGGGTGGCGGCGCCGAGGGCGAGGACCAGGAGGGCGCTGCCGGCGACGATGACGACGTCGCGGACGAAGTCCCCGGTGACGTCGGGGTGGTGGAGGACTTGGTTCATGCCGTCGACGGCGTACGACATGGGGAGGGCGTTCGAGATCCACTCCAGGATCGGCTGCATGGTGTCGCGCCGGGCGAACAGGCCGCAGAGCAGGAGCTGGGGGAAGATCACGGCCGGCATGAACTGGACGGCCTGGAACTCGGAGGCGGCGAAGGCCGAGACGAACAGGCCGAGTGCGGTGCCGAGGAGGGCGTCGAGCAGGGCGATCAGGAGGAGCAGCCAGGCGGAGCCGGTGACTTCGAGGCCGAGGGCCCAGAGGGCGAGTCCGGTGGCGAGGACGGACTGGATGACGGCGAGGGCACCGAAGGCGAGTGCGTAGCCGGCGATGAGGTCGCCTTTGCCCAGCGGCATGGCGAGGAGGCGTTCGAGGGTGCCGGAGGTGCGCTCGCGCAGGGTGGCGATGGAGGTGACCAGGAACATCGTGATGAGCGGGAAGATGCCGAGGAGCGAGGCGCCGATGGAGTCGAAGGTCTGCGGGCTGCCGTCGAAGACGTAGCGCAGGAGGAGCAGCATCACGCAGGGGACCAGGATCATCAGCGCGATGGAGCGCGGGTCGTGGCGGAGCTGGCGCAGGACTCGGGCTGCGGTGGCGAAGGTGCGGTAGGCGTTCATGGGGTGCTCCTGGGCGTGGTGCTGCTGGGGGCCGCGTGGCGTGCGTCGGCTTCGTCCACGAGGTGGAGGAAGGCCTCTTCGACGGTGTCGGAGTGGGTTCGGGTGCGCAGGGCGTCGGGAGTGTCGTCGGCGAGGAGTTCGCCGTCCCGCATGAGGAGGAGCCGGTGGCAGCGTTCGGCCTCGTCCATGACGTGCGAGGAGACGAGGAGCGTGGCGGCGCGGTCGGCGGCGATGGCGTGGAAGAGCTGCCAGAGGTCGCGGCGGAGTACGGGGTCGAGGCCGACGGTCGGTTCGTCGAGCACGAGGAGTTCGGGGGCGCCGAGGAGGGCGACGCCGAGTGAGACGCGGCTTCGCTGGCCGCCGGAGAGGTGTCCGGCGAGGGAGTCGGCGTGGGAGGTGAGGGCGACGTCGTCGAGGACGCGGGTGACGTGGTCGCGGCGGCGGTCGGCGGCGGCGCCTGTGCCGGGGTCGAGGACGGCGGCGAAGTAGTCGAGGTTCTGGCGGACGGTGAGGTCGTCGTAGACGGACGGGCTCTGGGTGACGTAGCCGACGCGGGAGCGGAGGGCGGGGGCGCCCGCGGGGTGGTCGAGGACCTGGAGGGTGCCGGTGACCTTGGCCTGGGTGCCGACGATCGCGCGCATGAGCGTGGACTTGCCGCAGCCGGAGGGGCCGAGGAGTCCGGTGATCTGGCCTCGGGGGACGGTGAAGTCGAGGCCGCGCAGGACGGTGCGGGGGCCTCGGACGACGGTGAGGTCCCGGGCCAGGACGGCGGTGGCCGGGGCCGGTCCGGGGGGCGTCGTGTTCGGGTGGTCGTCGGCCGGGCGGGGCGTTGGAGCCGTGAGGCCGGCCGCCGGACTCCTCTTATTCATCATGTGATGAATAATCCTCCCGGCGGTCGGGGTCGTCAAGCCGATCCCGCCGAGTGCGTCGGAAGGGGTTATGGGGTCGCCACCAATAGGTCCACCACGTAGCGCTCCTCGACCACCGCATCCGGGAAGACCTTCAGGAGCTGCTCGCGCTCCTGCGCGAAGAAGGCCGACGTGCGCCGGTCGTCGAGGACCAGGAACGCGGAGTGCGTGGCGAGGTTGGCGAGGTGGGTGTCGAGCGGGACGCGGCGGCTCCAGTGGAGGCGGTCGCGGTGGCAGGCGAGGGCGGTCGTCAGGTCGCCGACCTGGTTCGATGCGTGGTCGGCCGCGCGGTGGGCCTGGTCGTCCGTGCCCAGGAAGCGGGCGATGCGGATGGCCTGTTCGCCGAGCCAGGGTGCTTCGGGGTCCAGGTGGTCCTGGCCGTTCCACCACAGGGCGAGGGCGCCGCCGGGGCGCAGGACGCGGAGGGCCTCGGGGACGGAGCGGCCCTGGTCGGTCCAGTGCCAGGCCTGGGCGTACGTGATGAAGTCGGCCGAGTCGTCGGCCAGGGGCAGGGCGTCGCCGTTGCCGCGTACGAGGGGGATGTGCGGGAGCGTGCGGCGGAACTGGTCCGCCATGCCGTCCCCCGGCTCGACCGCGAGGACGTTCGCGCCGCGCTCGGCGAGCAGGGCGGTGGCGATCCCGGTGCCCGCGCCGACGTCCACGACGCGGGCGCGGGCGAGGGGGCGGCCCGCCAGGCGTTCGAGGGCGTCGAAGAGGGCGGGCGGATAGGAGGGGCGGTAGGCCGCGTACTGGGCGGCGGCCGCGTTGAAGGAGTGGGCGCGCGAAGGGGCGGCAGTCATGGGGGGATCGTGGCGCGCGGGGCGACGGTCCCGCCAGGGGTCATGGGTCCGGCGCGGAGCCGTCCGGGCCCGGCGCGGAGCCGCCTGCGTCCGGCGCGGACTCAACCTCGTACGGCCCCACCCCGCGCGGCCCCGACCCCATGGGGCCACCACCCCGTACGGAACGCGTGCCGCTCCCGCCCTCCCCCCCCCGGCGCCGGGGCCGGTTCAGCGCTTGCGGTTTTTGCGGGAGGGGTTGCGGGTGCGGCGGGCCGTGCGCTTCTCGTACTGCTCGCGCGCTTCCTCGTACTCCTTGCGGTGCAGTTTCTCGCCCGGGGCCTCGGAGAAGGAACGGAGGAAGTACGCGAGGAGGGTGCCGACGAAGCCGATGGTCATCAGGCCGCGCATCGAGGACTGGGACGCCGGGTCGTGGCGGCGTGTGAACCCCTCCCAGGTGCGGCGGAAGGCGAGGGCGCTGCAGATCGCGAACATCACGACGACCAGCAGGTTCACGAACTTGCCGACCGCCGCGATGGCCAGGCCCTCGTACGCGAAGCGCAGCACGAAGCAGCCCGCGGCCGCCGCGACAAGTGAGCCGACGGCCACGCCGGCGCGCCGGGCGCCGTAGCCGCCGTCGTGGGCCACCCAGGTCGTCCCGAAGAAACGGAGCGGTTCCGGTTGCGGGCCTGGGGCCGTGCCGGCGGAGGAAGAGGATGAGGGAGTTGTGCCCGGGGGCGGTGTCTGGGGGGCGGGGTCGTCGGTCACTCGTCGATTATCGCCTGCCTCCCCAGAAGCTGGCGGCGCGCGTGTATCGCCTGTCCGCCCGGAAGGCGGTGGCGCGCGTGCAGGCGCGCCCTATTCGTCCCCCGCCTTGCCAGGGCGCAAGGCTCGGCCGCTAGTTTGGGCAGCGAAACGTTGCATCGGTGAACGCGGGGGAGGTCGGTCAGCATGTCGCTCCGTGGAGGAGATCCGGAGGAAATCGGCGGATACCCGCTCGAGGCGCGTCTCGGTTCGGGCGGCATGGGGACCGTGTTCCTGGGCCGTACGGCCTCCGGACGGCCCGTCGCGATCAAGCTGATCCACCAGCAGTTCGCGGACGACGACGAGTTCCGGATCCGTTTCCGGCAGGAGGTCGCCGCGGCCCGCCGGGTCAGCGGCGCCTTCACCGCGGCCGTCATCGACGCCGATCCCGAGGCCGAGCACCCCTGGATGGCGACCACGTTCATCGAGGGCCCCACGCTCGCCCAGCGCATCGCCGAGCAGGGTCCGATCGGCGGTGCCGAGCTGCGCAGACTGGCCATCGGGCTCACCGAGGCGCTGCGCGACATCCACCGCGCGGGCGTCGTGCACCGGGACCTCAAGCCGTCCAACGTGGTCCTCTCCCCCGAGGGCCCCCGCGTCATCGACTTCGGCATCTCGCGCGCCGCGGACCAGCAGACGCTGACGATGACGGGCCGGGTGATCGGCACGCCGCCGTTCATGTCGCCCGAGCAGTTGCAGACGCCGCGCGGCGTCGGGCCGCGCTCCGACGTCTTCTCGCTGGCCACGCTGCTGGTGTACGCGGCGACCGGGCAGGGGCCCTTCGACGCGGACAGCCCGTACATGACGGCGTATCAAGTCGTCCACGAGCCACCCTCGCTGGGCGCGGTGCCGGGCGCGCTGCGGCAGGTCGTCGAGCCGTGCCTCTCGAAGGATCCCGACGCCCGGCCCTCCGCGGACGAACTTCTCGTACGGCTGCGGGATCTGCCGTCCGACCTCGGCGGCGCGGCCGACGGTACGGATCCGGCCGCGAGCCCGCGCCGCACCCGTGAGACCGACACGCAGCACCATCTGTCGGCGGACGACGCCACTCCGGCGCCCGTGCCGGCACCCGCTCCGGCGCCCACGGCCGCCCCGGACCCCGCGGAGACGGAGACCGGGACCCTCCTCGGGCGCCGGCTGCGTCGCCGCTGGCGTCCCGCGCTGGCCGCCGCGGTCGCCGTGGCCGCCATCGGCGGCGGTGTCGCGGTGCTGGGGGCAGGCGACTCGAAGGAGCCCGGCTCCGGGGAACAGGGACGGGACATCGCCGCCGCCGGGGCGCGGCTGCCCGGCGGGTTCGAGCCGTGGCGCAAGACCGTGCCGGGCGGCCGCGCGGACATCCCCGACGAGCTGCGCTGCGAGGCACGCGGGGACGCGCTGTTCTGCGGGGGCGGCGGTGTCGTCGCCACCCGGATCAGGCTCTCCGACGGCTCCCGGGTCTGGACGGAGAAGAGCCCCGGCGTGCCCGCGCAGGGCATGCACATGGTGGGCGTCACCGACGACACGGTGCTCGGCTACCGCATCGCCGCCCAGGACGACCCGGTCAACCCCGCCACCGAAGTGGTCGCCATCGACGCGGACAAGGGCAAGGAGCTGTGGTCGGTGCCGTCCGGCGCCCAGTCGACGGCCGTGACGAACCGTACGCAGGACGCCGTGGTGGTCGGCTCGACCGTCGTGACGATCGACGCGTCCAACAGCCGGTTCGAGGCGCGGCAGGCGCACAGCGGCAAGGTCGCCTGGAAGCAGCCGTTCCCCGCGGGCAAGCAGTGCGCCCCGGTCACGGCGGGCACGCGGCTGTACGCGATGTGCGCGCCGAGCGCCGAGATCGACGCGACCGATGTGCGCCACCCCGAGCTGCGCACCGTCGACCTCGCGTCGGGGAGCGTCGGCGAGCCCGTCGCCGTCCGGGGACCCGCCGTGCCGGTCGGCACGTCGGGCGACAGCCTCGTACTCCTGCACGAGCGGCACGAAGGGCCCGCACTGGTGGGCTACGACGGGGTGACGCGGGTCGGCCGGGACTCCACGAAGGCCACGTACACACGGCTGCCGAAGACGTACGACGGGACGCCCGGGATGGCGGACGGCACCGTCTTCGTGACCGGGCAGACCGGGCTCGTCAACGCGCTCGACCCGGTGACCGGCAGGAAGAAGTGGTCCCGGCAGACGGGCGTGGAGGGCCTGTCCGGGCCGGTGTCCGGGGACGGCGACGGAATGCTCTACTTCAG
Organism: Streptomyces venezuelae; assembly: GCF_008642315.1. Lineage (NCBI taxonomy): Bacteria > Bacillati > Actinomycetota > Actinomycetes > Kitasatosporales > Streptomycetaceae > Streptomyces > Streptomyces venezuelae. Next base: position 4,028,446 of record NZ_CP029192.1, read on the forward strand.
CTCGGCCAGCGGCCGTGTCGCCGCGCTCACCTCCCGCAAGGGCGAGCAGCGGTGGTCCACGAACCCGCGGGCCGACGGTCTGGCGGGCGAGGTGGGCGCGAGCCCGCGCGTGCACGTCGAGGGGAGCGTGGTGGTCGTGGCGGCCGCCAAGAACACGGTGTTCGCCTTCGACGCGACGAAGCCGCCGAAGTCCGGCTGAACGCTGACGTCCGACTGAACACCGAAGTCCGGCTGAACGCTGACGTCCGGCCGGACCCCGGGGCCAGGACGAGGCCAGGATCAGGCGTCAGCAGCGCGGTGCCACGTATCCGCTGCTGCCCGTGCGGACGTACGTGTCCGAGACGTACCGGCCGCTGCCGATGCGGTCCCAGATCTTCGACGTGCCGGTCGGGCCCGTCACCGTCTCCCCCGGCTTCTGGCAGGCGATGGTGACGCGGGAGCCCGCACTGAGGCGGCCGACCTTGCGGTACGAAGTGCCGGGGCCCGATCGGACGTTGACGTCCGCGACGATCGGGTAGGACCTGGCGGCCTTCGCCTCGATGTCGATCTCCGCGTCGATGTCGATGTCGATGTCGATGACGCTCTCGGTCTCCGGCACCATCACGTTCTCGCTCACAGTGCTCTCCCCCCGTACACGAGGACGCGGGCCGCCCTCGGTGCGTTTCTCACACCAAGGACGCGCCCGCGCCCCGAAAAGTTTCCGTGAAGGCTCAGCCGAGCTTCGACACGTCCCGGACCGCGCCCTTGTCGGCGCTGGTCGCCATCGCCGCGTACGCGCGCAGGGCCGCGGAGACCTTGCGCTCGCGGGCCTTCGGCGCGTACACGCCGCCGAGCGCCGCGCGGCGGGCGGTCAGCTCCTCCTCGGGGACGAGGAGTTCGATCGAGCGGCCGGGGATGTCGATGCGGATGCGGTCGCCGTCCTCGACGAGCGCGATCGTGCCGCCGGCCGCCGCCTCGGGCGACGCGTGGCCGATGGACAGACCCGACGTGCCGCCGGAGAAGCGGCCGTCCGTGACGAGGGCGCAGGTCTTGCCGAGGCCGCGCCCCTTCAGGAAGGAGGTCGGGTAGAGCATCTCCTGCATGCCCGGGCCGCCCTTGGGTCCTTCGTAGCGGATGACGACCACGTCGCCGTCCTTCACGACCTTGTTGAGGATCTTCTCGACGGCCTCTTCCTGCGAGTCGCAGACGACCGCGGGGCCCTCGAACTTCCAGATCGACTCGTCGACGCCCGCGGTCTTCACGACACAGCCGTCCACGGCGATGTTGCCCTTGAGGACGCCGAGACCGCCGTCCTTGGAGTAGGCGTGCGCGACGTCGCGGATGCAGCCGCCCGCGGCGTCCGTGTCGAGGGTGTCCCAGCGCTCGGACTGCGAGAAGGCCTCCGCGGAGCGCTTGCAGCCGGGCGCCGCGTGCCACAGGTCGTTCGCCTCGTCGGAGGCGGAGCCGGAGCGGATGTCCCAGGTGTCCAGCCACTCCTTGATGGACGGCGAGTGGACGGTGTGCACGTCCTCGTTGAGGAGGCCGCCGCGGTACAGCTCGCCGAGGAGCGCGGGGATGCCGCCCGCGCGGTGCACGTCCTCCATGTAGTACGTGGTGGTGGGCGCCGCGTTCGGGGCGACCTTGGCGAGGCAGGGGACGCGGCGCGAGACGGCGTCGATGTCGGCGAGGTCGTAGTCGACCTCGGCCTCGCGGGCCGCGGCGAGCAGGTGCAGGATCGTGTTCGTCGAGCCGCCCATGGCGATGTCGAGGGCCATGGCGTTCTCGAAGGCGGCGTGGGTGGCGATGCTGCGCGGCAGGACGGAGGCGTCGTCCCCGTCGTAGTACCGCTTGGTGATGTCGACGACCGTCTGCCCCGCCTTCTCGTACAGCGCCTTGCGGGCGGTGTGCGTGGCGAGGACCGAGCCGTTGCCCGGCAGGGAGAGGCCGATGGCCTCGGTCAGGCAGTTCATCGAGTTGGCGGTGAACATGCCGGAACAGGAGCCGCAGGTCGGGCAGGCGTTCTCCTCGATGCGGAGGATGTCCTCGTCCGAGATGCTCTCGTCGACGGCGTCGCTGATCGCGTTGACCAGGTCGAGCTTGCGGACCGTGCCGTCGACCAGCGTGGCCTTGCCGGCCTCCATCGGGCCGCCGGAGACGAAGACCGTCGGGATGTTGAGGCGCAGGGCGGCCATCAGCATGCCGGGGGTGATCTTGTCGCAGTTGGAGATGCAGATCAGGGCGTCGGCGCAGTGCGCCTCGACCATGTACTCCACGGAGTCCGCGATCAGGTCGCGGGACGGCAGCGAGTACAGCATGCCGCCGTGGCCCATCGCGATGCCGTCGTCGACGGCGATCGTGTTGAACTCGCGCGGGATGCCGCCGGCCTCGCGGATCGCTTCGGAGACGATGCGGCCGACCGGCTGCAGGTGCGTGTGGCCGGGGACGAACTCCGTGAAGGAGTTGGCCACGGCGATGATCGGCTTCCGCCCGATGTCGGCCCCGGGTACACCGGAGGCGCGCATAAGGGCGCGGGCGCCCGCCATGTTGCGGCCGTGGGTGACTGTGCGGGACCTGAGCTCGGGCATGGTCGCTCGCTCCTTCAGGGATTTCAGCGGTCTACGGAGATATCGATCTGCGGAAAGGTTGGTCTACGGAGAGTGCGGTCTACGGAGAGATGTGACTGTTGTCGAGCGTACGCCGCGGCTCCAGGATCTGGACAGGCTGTCCGAATCGCGGGACGGCCGTCTCATGCCTTTCGGGGCGCGCGGTCCACGTTCACGCCCCCGTCAGGTGCCCCTGCACCACCGGAGCCAGCCGGGCCACGAGCTGTTCCACGTCCGCCGATGCCAGCGGCTCGACCTGGATCACGTACCGCAGCATCGCGACGCCCACGAGCTGCGCGGCCGCGAGCTCGGCGCGCAGCTCCGCGTCCGGCAGGTCGAGACGGCCCGCGATGCGCCCGAGGAGCTGGGTGGAGATGAGGCGGCGGAAGACCGCGGCGGCCGTTTCGTTGTTGACGGCCGAGCGCACGATGGCGAGCAGCGGGGCGCGCGTCGCGGGGTTCTCCCAGACGCCGAGGACGAACCGGGTCAGGCGCTCACCGACCCCGTCGAGCGGGCCTTCGTCGATCGCGGCGGGCGCTTCCAGCGCGGGCGCGAAGGCGACGGTGATGGCCGCCTCGAAAACCTGCTCCTTCGTACCGAAGTAGTGGTGCACGAGCGCCGAGTCCACGCCTGCTGCCTTGGCGATGCCGCGTACGGACGTCTTCTCGTAGCCGCGTTCGGAGAACTCCTCGCGGGCCGCCCGCAGGATCTGGTCGCGCGTCGCGGGGCCGGTCTCCGTCTGCGTACGGGACGGGCGTCCCCGGCGTCGCGGGGCCGTGGCCTCCGACGGCGTGCCGGTGGCGGTCATGAGCGCGGCACCTTCACCGCGGACGCCAGGTGCAGCCGGGTGAAGGCGAGGGCCTCGGCGAGGTCGGCCTCCCGTTCGGCGCTGGACATCGCGCGGCGCGTGTTGACCTCGATGACGACGTGCCCGTCGAAGCCGTTGACCGCGAGGCGCTCCAGGAGCTCGGCGCAGGGCTGGGTGCCGCGGCCCGGGACGAGGTGCTCGTCCTTGGCGGAGCCCTTGCCGTCGGCGAGGTGGACGTGGCCGAGGCGGTCGCCCATGCGGTCGACCATGTCCATCGCGTCGGTGCGGGCGGTCGCGGTGTGCGAGAGGTCGACGGTGAAGTGGCGGTAGTCGTCCTTGGTGACGTCCCAGTCGGGTGCGTACGCGAGCATCTCGCGGTCGCGGTAGCGCCAGGGGTACATGTTCTCGACGGCGAACCGCACGTCCGTCTCGTCGGCCATGCGCCAGATTCCGTCGACGAAGTCGCGGGCGTACTGCCGCTGCCAGCGGAACGGCGGGTGCACGACGACGGTCGACGCGTCGAGCTTCTCCGCGGCGGCCTTGGCGCGCTGCAGCTTGACCCACGGGTCCGTGGACCAGACGCGCTGCGTGATGAGCAGGCAGGGCGCGTGAACGGCGAGGATCGGGATCTGGTGGTAGTCGCTCAGTCTGCGCAGGGCCTCGATGTCCTGGCTGACGGGGTCGGTCCAGACCATGACCTCGACGCCGTCGTAGCCGAGGCGCGCGGCGATCTCGAAGGCCGTCGCCGTCGACTCCGGATAGACCGAGGCTGTCGACAGGGCGACCTTCGCATCCGGGATGCGCACCACTGGTTCTGCCACGAGGGACAGCGTACGGGCCGCGTCCGGGCGCCGGGGAGGTGGCCTCGTACCGCCCTGGTCGGGGCCCGCAAGGTCGGCCGGAGCCCCGTCCGGGTCGCGGTCCGGGTCAGGTCGCATGCCGTCCGCTCACGATGCCGGCAGGTGGTCGAGCTTGCGCAGGATCACGCCCTCGCGCAGCGCCCACGGGCAGATCTCCAGGGTCTCGACGCCGAAGAGGTCCATCGCGCCCTCCGCGACGAGCGCCCCCGCGAGCAGCTGTCCGGCCCGCCCCTCGGAGACGCCGGGCAGCTCGGAGCGCTCCTGCGTGGTCATCGCGGCGAGCCGCGGAACCCAGTCCTCCAGGGATTTGCGCTTCAGTTCGCGTTGTACGTAGAGACCGTCGGCCGAGCGTGCGGCGCCCGCGAGACGGGCGAGCTGCTTGAACGTCTTCGACGTCGCCACGATGTGGTCGGGCGCGCCGAGCCTGCTGAACTCGCCGACCGTCCGCGCGATCTGCGCGCGGACGTGGCGGCGCAGCGCCTTCACGTCGGAGGGTTCCGGCGGGTCCGTCGGCAGCCAGGCCGCGGTGAGGCGGCCCGCGCCCAGCGGCAGGCTGGCCGCCGCGTCGGGCTCCTCGTCCATGCCGTACGCGATCTCCAGGGAGCCGCCGCCGATGTCGAGGACGAGCAGCTTGCCCGCGGACCAGCCGAACCAGCGCCGGGCGGCCAGGAAGGTCAGCCGGGCCTCCTCCTCGCCGGTAAGGACCCGCAGGTCGACGCCGGTCTCTTCCTTGACCCTGGCGAGCACCGCGTCGGCGTTGCTCGCCTCTCGCACCGCGGAGGTGGCGAAGGGCAGGACTTCCTCCACGCCCTTGTCCTCGGCGGCGACCATCGCCTCGCGGACGACGGTCACCAGACGGTCGACGCCCTCGGGGCCGATCGCACCGGCGGGGTCGAGGAGTTGGGCCAGGCGCAGGTCGACCTTGTGGGAATGCGCGGGCAGCGGGCGCGCGCCGGGGTGGGCGTCGACCACGAGCAGATGCACCGTGTTCGACCCCACGTCGAGGACACCGAGTCTCATATACGGAACGCTACGCCGGATGGGGCGATCGGCTGGCCTCGGGCGGTCGGCCGCACGCATACCCTGGAGACGTGCCAAAGACGAAAAAGGCGAAGACCGACAAATCGAAGTCGGGGAAGCCGTCGACCCAGCAGGCCGCGTCGGAGAAGCCGACGAAGAAGGGGAAGCCGGAGAAGCCGGAGAAGGTGGCGAAGAAGGAGAAGCCGGGGAAGTCCGGGAAGCCGGCGAAGGTGACGCGGGCCGAGCCGGACGAGAAGGGGCTCGACTTCGCCCGTGCCTGGGTGGAGTTCCCTGATCCCGCGGACGACGAGCAGATGTTCCGCTGCGATCTGACATGGCTGACCTCTCGGTGGAACTGCATCTTCGGCAGTGGCTGCCAGGGCATCCAGCCGGGTCGCGCCGCCGACGGCTGCTGCACGCTGGGCGCCCATTTCTCGGACGACGACGACGAGAAGCGCGTCGCCGGGTACGTCGAGCGGCTGACGCCCGACATCTGGCAGCACCACGACGTGGGCCGGGAGACCGGCTGGGTCTCCACGGACGAGGACGGCGACCGCCAGACCCGTCCGTACGAGGGCTCGTGCATCTTCCAGAACCGCCCCGGCTTCGAGGGCGGCGCGGGATGCTCGCTGCACATCCTGGCGCTGCGCGAGGGCCGCGAGCCGCTGGAGACGAAGCCGGACGTGTGCTGGCAGCTGCCGGTGCGCCGGACGTACGAGTGGATCGACCGGCCCGACGACACCCGTGTGCTGCAGGTGTCGATCGGTGAGTACGACCGGCGGGGCTGGGGCCCTGGCGGCCACGATCTGCACTGGTGGTGCACGTCGGCGACGTCGGCGCACGGCGCGGGCGATCCGGTGTACGTCTCCTACCGGCCCGAGCTGATCGAGCTGATGGGCAAGGAGGGGTACGACCGGCTGGTGGAGCTGTGCGAGGAGCGCCTGGCCTCCCAGCTGCCGCTGCTCGCGCCGCACCCCGCGGACCCTGTGGGTCGCTAGGGCCTGTGGGGCGGGCGGCGCTTGCGGCACAACACGGGCCCTAGCTCGGGCTGGGGCCGCCGCTGCCGTCGCCCTGCGGCGGTGACGTGTCGCCCGAGCCCGGCCCCGGGTCCGACGGGGCGGGGGTCGGGTCGGTCGGGGTCGGCGTGGGATCGGGATCGGTCGGGCCCGGGTCGGAGGGGCCGGGATCCGAGGGTCCCGGGTCGGAGGGGCCCGGGTTCGAGGGGCCGGGGTCGGAGGGGCGGGGCTCCGTGGGCCGGGGGCCCGGTCCGGGGCGGGTCGGCGGACGTCCGTTCCCGTGCCCGTCGATGGCGATGATCGCGCCCGAGGGCGCGATCGAGACCCGCGCGCTCCAGTGCCCGGCGGGTTCGCGGGTGTGGTCGACGTACACCTGGATGGTGACCGACCGGCCCGGCGCGAGCGTCCCCGACGACCGGCTCAGATAGAGCCACGACGCGCTCTCGGCCGCCGACCAGTGGACCGGTGCGCCACCCGATGCCGTCAGCGTGATGAGCGTCGTGTCGCCGCTGGGCTGCGCCTCGACGGTGAGGCGGCCGGGGCCGGTCGACGAGCCGGCCGACCCGCCGCTGATGACCTCCACGGAGACGTCGGGCGAGTGGCTGCCCTTGGTGAAGCGGGGCTCGGGGCCCTTGCGGGCGTTGCCCGCGTTCTCGTACCCGTCCACGCGGTCGCCGCCGAGGCCTCCGGCGCCGCCGTCCTCGCTCGCGGTGACCGAACGGCCGTCGTGGCCCTCGCCGGTGAGCGGCGCTCCCCGGTACGCGGCCCAGAGGGCGAGCACCGGGGCGGCCACCACGGTGGCGACGACGGTCGTCGTGACGGCACGCGCGCGGAAGCGGTCGCGGCGGGCCGCGTGGTCCTTGGGGTCCATCGGGAAACCGCGCCTGTCGTAGCGCGGGCCGCCGCCACGCGCGCGTGGGACGTGCGCCATCGCCATGTGGAGCGCGGACCGCGGGGCCTCGACGACGGGGAGCGCGGCCGGGCTGACGGCCGTGCCGGGCCAGGCGGTGGCTCCGGCGCGCTCGGCGGTGCGGCGGCAGCGCGGGCAGTCGTCGACGTGCCGGACGAGCTCGCGGCGCAGGGCGGTGCCGAGCAGGAGCTGGTTGTCGCCGGTGAGGCGGGCCACGATGGGGCAGCTGCCGGTCTCGACGACGGCGAGGGCCGCGCGGGTGCGCTCGACCTCGCAGGCGGCGGAGGCGAGCAGGCCGCGGGCCTTGGTGAGGTCCATGCCGAGGACGGCGGCGACCTGGGCGGGGGTGAGCTGGTGGCGGACGGCCAGTTCGAGGGCCTCGCGCTGCTCGGGGGTGGTGCCCGCGGCTTCGGGCCAGGCGAGCTGGGCGAGTTCGCGGCGGCGCCGGCGTGCCGTTTCTTCTGTGACGGAGGCGTCTGTTGCGGAGGAGGGGGAGGAGGAGGGGGTGGTGGTGGCGGAAGCGGTGGAGGCCGCTGGGGCCCCTGTGGCTCCGGAGTCTGTCGAGGCCCATGAGGTCCCTGGGGCCTCTGAGACCCCCGAGGTCCCCGCAGCCGCCGAGGTTTTCGCGCCGCCCGCGCCGCCCGAGCCGCCCGCGCCCTGCGCCGCCTCGCCCCGCTTCGCCGCGCCCTGCGCGTGCCTGCCGCCGCCCTCGCGGTTGCGCTTCGCCTCGGCCAGTCGGCGCAGGCAGACCCAGCGGGCGAGGGCGTAGAGCCACGTCTTCAGCTCGCTCTCGGCCGCGGGGCCGCGGGCGCCCCGGCGCTCGGCGTGGTGGAGCACGTCGCCCAGGGCCGCCGTCGCCGCGTCGTGGTCGCAGAGCACGGACAGGCAGTACGTGAACAGGCCGTCCAGACACGGTTCGTAGCGCGCGGGAGGCGTGGTCCGGGACGCCGGGCGGGGCACAACGCGCTTGCGCGCATCACGGTGCGCCCGGTGTGCGCCGGTTGTGTTCGTGGGAGATTCCGGACTGCTGCTCATCACCCGTGCGAAGTTATGCGGATGATGCAGCTCGCTTCCTCCCCCTTGAGCACATTTAATCCTTACGGGTGAACAGATCCCTCAAAAGAGGACAGGAACCCCCGATTCCGTGGCCCCGGCTCGCACACGTGACGGATGAGCCACCGACGCGGCGGCGTTGTCAGTGGGCTCGGCTACGGTTTCGACCATGGCTGCCCGTACGAAATCCGCCAAGGACCGTCCGTCCTACCGCTGCACGGAGTGCGGCTGGCAGACGGCCAAGTGGCTCGGCCGCTGCCCCGAATGCCAGGCATGGGGGACGGTCGAGGAGTACGGCGCGCCCGCGGTCCGCACCACCGCCCCCGGCCGCGTCACCTCGTCCGCCGTCCCGATCGGCGAGGTCGACGGACGCCAGGCCACCGCGCGCTCCACCGGCGTGCCCGAGCTGGACCGGGTGCTCGGCGGTGGTCTCGTCCCCGGCGCCGTGGTGCTCCTCGCGGGCGAGCCGGGCGTCGGCAAGTCCACGCTGCTCCTGGACGTCGCGGCGAAGGCGGCGAGCGACGCGCACCGCACGCTCTATGTGACGGGTGAGGAGTCGGCGAGCCAGGTGCGCCTTCGCGCCGACCGCATCGGCGCCATCGACGACCACCTGTACCTGGCCGCGGAGACCGATCTCGCCGCCGTCCTCGGCCACTTGGACGCGGTCAAGCCCTCCCTCCTGATCCTCGACTCGGTCCAGACGGTCGCCTCCCCCGAGATCGACGGGGCGCCCGGCGGCATGGCGCAGGTCCGCGAGGTCGCGGGCGCGCTGATCCGCGCCTCCAAGGAGCGCGGCATGTCCACGCTCCTGGTCGGGCACGTCACCAAGGACGGCGCCATCGCGGGCCCCCGCCTCCTGGAGCACCTGGTCGACGTGGTCCTCCAGTTCGAGGGCGACCGCCACGCGCGCCTGCGTCTCGTACGAGGCGTCAAGAACCGTTACGGGACGACGGACGAGGTCGGCTGCTTCGAACTGCACGACGAGGGCATCACCGGACTCGCCGACCCCAGCGGCCTCTTCCTCACCCGCCGCGCGGAGCCCGTCCCCGGCACCTGCCTGACCGTGACCCTGGAGGGCCGCCGCCCCCTGGTGGCCGAAGTCCAGGCGCTCACGGTCGACTCGCAGATCCCGAGCCCCCGCCGCACCACGTCCGGCCTGGAGACCTCCCGCGTCTCGATGATGCTGGCCGTCCTGGAACAGCGCGGCCGGATCACCGCGCTCGGCAAGCGCGACATCTACAGCGCGACGGTCGGCGGCGTGAAACTCTCCGAGCCCGCGGCGGACCTCGCCGTCGCCCTGGCCCTGGCCAGCGCCGCGAGTGACACTCCGCTGCCGAAGAACCTCGTCGCGATCGGCGAAGTGGGTCTGGCGGGCGAGGTCAGACGGGTCACCGGCGTCCAGCGCAGACTGGCGGAGGCCCACCGTCTGGGCTTCACCCACGCCCTCGTGCCGGCCGATCCCGGGAAGATCCCCGCCGGTATGAAGGTCATCGAAGTCGCCGACATGGGGGACGCCCTCCGTGTCCTTCCGAGGTCGCGTCGCCGAGAGGCCCCACGGGAGGACGAAGAGCGCCGGTAGACTTTGCCCTGGTCTCGCCCATCCGTACGAAGCAGGGTGCCGGCGAAGGCCTGGAGAACCTGCGACCGAGGGAGTGCAGTGGCAGCCAACGACCGGGCATCGGTTCCCGGCAAGCCGGGTTCGGGCTCCGGTGCCGATGGGCTGATGCGCGCCTCCCTGAGCGCCGTCGCGCCCGGGATGGCACTGCGGGACGGCCTGGAGCGCATCCTCCGCGGCAACACCGGCGGCCTGATCGTCCTCGGCTGGGACAAGACCGTCGAGTCGATGTGCACGGGCGGTTTCATCCTGGACGTCGAGTTCACGGCGACGCGGCTGCGTGAGCTGTGCAAGCTCGACGGCGGCATCGTCCTCGACAAGGACATCACCAAGATCCTCCGCGCCGGCGTGCAGCTCGTGCCGGATCCGACGATCCCCACGGAGGAGACGGGCACGCGGCACCGCACGGCGGACCGCGTGAGCAAGCAGGTCGGCTTCCCCGTGGTCTCCGTCTCCCAGTCGATGCGGCTGATCGCGCTGTACGTGGACGGTCAGCGGCGCGTCCTGGAGGACTCGGCGGCGATCCTCTCCCGCGCGAACCAGGCGCTCGCCACCCTGGAGCGGTACAAGCTCCGGCTCGACGAGGTCGCGGGCACGCTGTCGGCGCTGGAGATCGAGGACCTGGTGACGGTGCGGGACGTCACCGCCGTCGCCCAGCGCCTCGAAATGGTGCGCCGCATCGCGACGGAGATCGCCGAGTACGTGGTGGAGCTCGGCACGGACGGGCGTCTCCTCGCCCTCCAGCTGGACGAGTTGATCGCGGGTGTCGAGCCCGAGCGCGAGCTGGTCGTGCGGGACTACGTGCCCGAGCCCACGGCCAAACGGTCCCGCACGGTCGACGAAGCGCTGGCCGAGCTGGACTCCCTCACGCACGCGGAGCTCCTCGAACTCCCCACGGTGGCGCGGGCCCTGGGTTACACGGGCTCCCCCGAGGCGCTGGACTCCGCGGTCTCCCCGCGGGGCTTCCGCCTCCTCGCCAAGGTCCCCCGGCTCCCCGGGGCGATCATCGACCGTCTCGTCGAGCACTTCGGCGGTCTGCAGAAGCTGCTCGCCGCCAGCGTGGACGACCTCCAGACGGTGGACGGCGTCGGCGAGGCGCGGGCACGCAGCGTCCGCGAGGGCCTGTCGCGCCTGGCGGAGTCGTCGATCCTCGAGCGGTACGTCTAGCCTGCGACCGGCGGGGCCCACGGCGCCGCCGGCCTCCGGAGCCCTAGTCCTTTTCCAGGACGAAGGACGCCTGGGCCGTGCCGAGTCCAGGGGCCTTCGCCTCGACCAGGTACGTTCCCGGAGCCGCCGATCCCGCCGAAGGCGTCGCGCACTGGGGCTCGCTGGCCCGCCGGTCCCACTGCACCGAGTGCGTGACCCGGCCGTCCGCCGGCACCCGCAGCAGCAGGCTCCCGCCGCCCTCGGGGCAGTCCGCCGAGGACCAGAACTCGTCGTCGCCCTCGGCCTGAGTGATCGTCAGCACCGTGCCCTTGCCGCCGAGGTCGACCTTGCACGCCTTGCCGCCGCTGTTCTCGGCGATCAGCTCGAACTTCGGCTTCTCGTCGACCGCGTACCGGTTCTCGATGCTGCGCACCTTCAACTTGACGTCGCCACTGGTGCAGTTGGGGAGCCGCGTACCGGCCGGAAGCCGGTCGCCCGAACCCCCGCCGCCCTTCGCGTCGTCGCCGGAACCGCCGCCGCCTGAGCCCTCCGCGCCGCCCGAACCGCCAGAACCGCCGGAGCCCGATCCGCCGCCGGAGCCGCCCGAACCGGAGCCGGAGCCCTCGCTCGACTCGTCCCGTCCGCCCGGGTGTTCACTGATCGCCGGACCCGACCCGGTGGGTCCCGGAGTGATGGACGTCGCGGGGCCGTTGCCGCCCGGCCCGTCCGCGTTGTTGCCGCCGCCTCCGCCACCGGAGGTGACGATCCAGACGACGAGGAGCACCAGGAGGCCCAGTACGGACAGCAGAACGGCCCTCCGACGCCAGTAGATGGTGGAGGGAAGCGGCCCGACCGGATTGCGCAGAGATCCCACGCCCAAACCTTACGAGAGATCCGCCGCTTCTCCCGCCCCACCCGCCGCCTTCGGCGACAAAGTTTCCGGATCATCATCCCGGGACGCCTTTTCGCCCCTGCCGATCGTCAGGTGCGTGATCGGACGATCGCCAGATGTGACGATTGGGCCGCACTACGTACCGTCCGTAATCATGGACACCATGACCGACGATCTCTACCGCGATATCACCGAGTTCGCCCACGACACACCCTCGTGGTTCCAGCACCTCGCGGAGGTCTGGACGGAGCTCGGCCTGCTGCTCTTCGGGGTGCTCTTCATCGTCGCCTGGTGGCGGGCCAGGCGCGGGGACCCCCGCGCCCTGGCGGTCGCGGTGCTCGCTCCTCTCGCCACGGCGGTGGCGTACGTGTGCAGCGAACTGGCCAAGTCCGCGATCGACGAGGAGCGGCCGTGCCGGGCGGTGTCCGGTGCGCTGAGGCCGCTCGTCGAGTGCCCGCCGCACGGTGACTGGTCCTTCCCCAGCAACCACTCCACCATCGCGGGCGCCGCCGCCATCGGCCTCGCGCTCGCCTGGCCGCGCATCGCGGCGCTGACCGTGCCGATGGCCGTGCTCATGGCCTTCTCGCGGGTCTTCGTCGGTGTCCACTACCCGCACGACGTGGCGGTGGGCCTCGTCTTCGGCGCGGTGATCGTGTTCCTGCTCGTCCGGATCATGACGCGTCCGGTCGCGCGGGTCACGCTGGCGATGCGCGGGTCGTCCACGGGGATCGTGACGTGGTTCGCTGGGCCGGGCCCCGGCCGGGGCCGCGGCCGTGGCCGTGCTCATGTCCCGGCTCCCGCGCCCGCCCCGGCGCCCGCGCCGACCCAGCAGCCGCCGGTCTACGACCCCGCCGCGTACGACCCGCCGACCATGACGATCCGCCGGGACGACACGCAGCGGCCCCGCTGATCATCCCTGTGCGGGATCAGTCCGTCTCCGGGACGAGTTCCGCCTCGTACGCGACGATCGCCGCCTGAACGCGGTTCTTGACCCCGAGCCGGTCGAGGACCGCGCTCACGTACGCCTTGACCGTGCCCTCGACGAGATGCAGGCGCGCGGCGATCTCCGGGTTGGAGAGGCCCGCGCCGACCAGGCCGAGCACCTCGCGTTCGCGCGGGGTGAGCGCTTCGACGCGGGTGCGGGCGGTGGCGCGGCGGCCCGTGCGCCGGGCGCCGAAGCCGTCGATGACGTGCCGGGCGACCTTGGGCGAGAGGAAGGCGGCGCCGTCCGCCACGGCTCGTACACCCGCGATGAGTTCGTGCGGGTCGCCGGACTTCAGCAGGAAGCCGGTGGCTCCGCCGGCGAGGGCCCGTGCGATGTACGCGTCCTCGGAGAACGTGGTCAGCATCGCCACCGCGGTGCCGGGAGTCGTCCGTACGATCTCCTCCCCCGCGGTCAGGCCGTCCAGGAGCGGCATGCGGATGTCGAGCAGCGCGACGTCGGGCCGGTGGGCCTGGGCCAGCGCCACGGCCTCGCGCCCGTCGCCGGCCTCCGCGACGACCTCGATGTCCCGGCCCGCGGCCAGGATGGCGCGCACGCCGGCCCGGATCATGGCCTCGTCGTCGGCGAGGAGAACGCGGATGGCGGGGGCGAGTCCCCCTGCTGACCTCATCTCGTCCGTTCGCACCTCGTTCATCGTGCCCTCTCCCTGTTCTGTTGGTCCTGTGCCGTCGGGATGACCGCCTTGTCCAGAAGACGGGCCTGACCTCCGCTCTCGAAGCAGAGCCTGAAATGTGCGACGGAGGTGAAGAGTTCGCCGCTCGACCGGTAGTACGCGCAGTCGGCGCCCCGCGGCGGCGGAGTCGGGGCGCGTTCGAGCGGTGGGTCGGCGACGGCCCGGCCGGGGAGCACGCGCTCGATCTCGGCGCGGGGCTCGCCGACGCGCAGGCGTGCGTAGTCGGCGGGGGCGAGGACGGAATGCGTGCGGGTGTACGCGTACCAGGCGAAGGTGCCGCCGACGAGCAGCGCTCCCGTGGCGACGGCCGCGCCGAAGCCCAGGGCGGTGCGGCGGCGGGCCTCGGTGAGGCGGGGCGCGGCGGGCCGTGGGGCGACGCCCCGGACGGGGAGGCGGGCGGTGACCCGGAAGCCGTCGCCGTGCGGTCCCGCTTCGAGCGTGCCGTCGAGGTCGTCGACGCGGGCGCGCAGGGTGCGGAGTCCGGACCGGCTGCCCGGTGGGAGCGTGAGGGCGGGGTCGTCGGAACTTTCCCGTCCGTTACGGCTGTTGGTGATGGTCACCGTCGTCGAGGGGGCGTCCCGCGTGACCGTGACGGTGACGTGTGCGCCCGGCGCGTGTTTCGCGGCGTTGGTCAGGGCCTCCTGGACGACACGGTGGACGGTTCCCTCGGTCAACTCCCGGCGCCCGGGGTCACCCTGCGCGCCGGGACTGCCCTCTTCGTCGACGTACGTGACGCTCATCCCGGACTCCGTGGCGCGTGCGACGAGGGCCGCGACGCTCTCGCCCGCCGGGGCCAGCGGCGCCTGTTCGTCGCCCTCCTCGCGGAGCAGGCCGATGATCGTGTGCAGCCGGTCGGTGGCCTGCGAGGCGGCCGCGCGGAGGTCGGCGGCGGCCGCGCGGTGCGGGTCCGGCAGGTCGGGGGCGACCTGGAGTGCGCCTGCCCGTACGGCGATCAGGCTCAGTTCGTGACCCAGGGAGTCGTGCATGTCCTGCGCGATGCGGGCCCGTTCGCGCAGCCGGGCGCGGTCGGCGACGATGCGCTGCTCGCGCTCCAGCTGGTCGGCGCGGGCCCATCCCGCGGCGGCCAGTTCGCGGCCCTGGCGCCAGTAGCGGCCGGCGAGCCAGGGGAAGACCGCGCCGAAGACGAGCGTCGCCATGAGGACGGCCCACTCGACGGTCGGGTCGACGCCGCGCACGGCGATCTTGACGGTGCCGGCGACGGCGACTGCTCCGAAGCCGATGAGCGCGGTTCTCGCGCGGTCGGCGCGGCGGCCGAGGAGCAGGGCGAGGACGGCGAAGGCGGGGCCGTAGGCGAGGGTGAAGAGGGAGGGGGCGGTGGCGAGGCCGAGGGCGGCGGCGAGGAGGAAGGCGGGGAGGGGGTGGGGGCGGCGGAGGGTGACGGCGGTGGCGAGGACGACGAGCCCGGCGAGCTGTTGCCCCGCGGAGCGGGGTTCGTTGAGGCCCAGTCGGTCCACGCTCACGACGGGTGCGGTGAGCGCTGCCCAGAGCAGCACGCCTCTGATACGTCCGCCGACGCGCTCCCCCGTTCCCCGATCCATCCCGCCGACGCTACTGCCCGCCTGCGGCCTTCCGCCCCTGCCGATCGTCAGGTCCCGCCGAGCGCGCAGGGTGCGGACCCGTCGTGGCCGATCGCGCAGTTCCCCGCGCCCCTGAACCCACCCCGCACCCACGCCCCCGTAGAAACGGGCCCAGACGGCCACCGAACGACCGGCGCGGCCTTGACCCCGAGTGCGGGCCCATCGTGCCTGAGCGCGCAGTTCCCCGCGCCCCTGAACCCACCCCGCACCCACGCCCCCATGGAAACGGGCCCGGACGGCTGCCGAGCGACCGGCGCGGCCTTGACCCCGAGTGCGGGGCCATCGTGGCTGATCGCGCAGTTCCCCGCGCCCCTGAACCCACCCCGCACCCACGCCCCCATGGAAACGGGCCCGGACGGCTGCCGAGCGACCGGCGCGGCCTTAACCCCGAGTGCGGGGCCATCGTGGCTGATCGCGCAGTTCCCCGCGCCCCTGAACCCACCCCGCACCCACGCCCCCATGGAAACGGGCCCGGACGGCTGCCGAGCGACCGGCGCGGCCTTGACCCCGAGTGCGGGGCCATCGTGGCTGATCGCGCAGTTCCCCGCGCCCCCAAAATGCCCCCCGCACCGGGGCTCGGCAGCCCGCGGCGCTCCCGGCAGCGACGACTCGTCGCGGGGTTCTCCAAGGGGATGCGGCGGGCCCGGGGCGGGGATCTTTAGGGGCGCGGGGAACTGCGCGATCAGCCACGACGCACCCGCGCCGGGGAGACGGTCCGCACCGGCCGGCTCCGCGGGACGGGCTGCGGCGGGCCCGGGGCGGGAATCTTCAGGGGGCTGCGGTGGGCCCGGTGCGGGGATCTTCAGGGGCGCGGGGAACTTCGCGGCCGGGCACGACGCGCCGGCAGTCGGGCGGTCGGCTCGGGGAAACCCGGGGCGCCAGCCGCGCGGTTGTCCCGCGCCCCGCCGCCCCCGTGGCAGGATCGGACGTGCCATGACTGCGCCCACGAAGCCCCTGCCGAACAGCCCCGCCCCCGGGGACGCCCCCGAGCCCGCAGGCGAGTCCCTGCACCGTCCCGTCATCGCGTGGTTCGACACGCATGCCCGTGATCTGCCGTGGCGTCGTGAGGACGCCGGGCCGTGGGGCGTGATGGTCAGTGAGTTCATGCTCCAGCAGACGCCCGTCAGCCGCGTCCTGCCCGTGTACGAGCAGTGGCTCGCCCGCTGGCCCCGCCCCGCCGACCTCGCCAAGGAGGCGCCGGGCGAAGCCGTCCGCGCCTGGGGGCGGCTCGGGTATCCGCGCCGCGCCCTGCGGCTGCACGGCGCGGCCGTCGCCATAACGGAACGGCACGGCGGCGACGTACCGCGGCAGCACGCCCAGCTGCTGGCGCTGCCCGGCATCGGGGAGTACACGGCGGCCGCCGTGGCCTCGTTCGCGTACGGGCAGCGGCACGCCGTGCTCGACACCAACGTGCGCCGCGTCTTCGCGCGGGCCGTGACCGGCGTGCAGTACCCGCCGAACGCGACGACCGCGGCGGAGCGCAAGCTCGCCCGTGCGCTCCTCCCCGAGGAGGAGGAGACGGCGTCCCGTTGGGCGGCCGCCTCCATGGAGCTGGGCGCGCTGGTCTGCACGGCGAAGAACGAGAGCTGTGAGCGGTGCCCGATCGCGGCGCTGTGCGCGTGGCGTACGGCGGGGAAGCCCGCGCACGAGGGCCCGGCCCGCCGCGGTCAGACGTACGCGGGGACGGACCGGCAGGTGCGGGGCAAGCTGCTCGCCGTGCTGCGGGAGGCCGTGACGCCCGTGCCGCAGACCGTGCTCGACCGGGTGTGGGACGAGCCGGTGCAGCGGGCCCGCGCGCTGGACGGTCTGGTCGCGGACGGTCTCGTGGAGCCGCTGCCGGACGGTTTGTATCGGTTGCCTCTGACCTGACCAGATCCCTTACGGTTTCTCCGGCCTGTCCGCCTTCGACCCGATGGCCGGGGCGCCTGGGACCCTGGTAAACGCAGGCATTTACTCGAGCCCTACTTCTGTTACACAACCTACGTACAGCCGTGCGTCCGCCGCTGGCTGCTCCGCACAACCTCGTGACAACCCCTCCGTAGCTTCTTACCTGTACCGCACAGCAGGGACGGCGGTCGGCAATGGGGACGGAACGGAGGCGGTTTGATATGGCGCACGGCGAGGTGCTCGAGTTCGAAGAGTACGTCCGCACTCGGCAGGATGCTCTACTGCGCAGCGCCCGGCGCCTGGTCCCGGACCCCGTGGACGCCCAGGACCTGCTGCAGACCGCTCTCGTGCGGACGTACGGCCGCTGGGACGGCATAGCCGACAAGCGGCTCGCGGACGCCTACCTGCGCCGCGTCATGATCAACACCCGCACCGAGTGGTGGCGCGCCCGCAAGCTCGAAGAGGTGCCCACCGAGCAGCTGCCCGACGCGAGCGTGGAAGACTCCACGGAGCAGCACGCGGACCGCGCGCTGCTGATGGACATCATGAAGGTGCTCGCACCCAAGCAGCGCAGCGTGGTCGTGCTGCGACACTGGGAGCAGATGTCCACAGAGGAGACGGCCGCCGCCCTCGGCATGTCGGCCGGAACGGTCAAGAGCACGCTGCACCGGGCGCTCGCCAGGCTCCGTCAGGAGCTGGAGAGCCGTGACCTGGACGCGCGCGCGCTCGAACGTGAGGAGCGGGAGAGTTGCGCGGCCTAGGCCCTCGGGTCGGACACAGCGTGCAGGCGGTGAGCGCGGCGACGGCCGGGTTCGCCGCCCTCGGCCTTTTGCTCACCGCCTGTTCGACGGGCGGTTCCGGTGCGCGCGACGAGGGCCCGGCCCGCAGCGAGCCCGTCGTCTCCACCGCGCCGTCCCCCTCGCCCTCGGCGTCCGTGCCCGCGAAGAAGATCGACGCGGTGCGGCTCGTCAAGGAGGACCCCAAGGTCAGTCCGTCGATCAAGCGGGATCTGAAGCCGTGCGTGGGCAAGGCGTACCCCGTCGACGTGTCATACGGGAACCTGACCGGGGGATCCGCGTCGGATGTTGTGGTGAACGTGCTGACCTGCGGTGATGCCGTGGGGATCGGCAGTTACGTCTATCGCGCCCAGGGCGATAAGTACGAGAATGTCTTCCAGGCCGAGGAGCCCGCCTCCGTCTATGCCGAGATCGACCGGGGCGACCTGGTCGTGACGAAGCAGTTGTACGAGTCGGGCGACTCGGTGGCCTATCCCTCCGGCGAGGAAGTGATCACGTACCGCTGGTCGGCGAACCGTTTCACGGAGTCGGGGCGTACGCGCAACGACTTCGGAAACGCGGTGGGCGACGGCCCGACCGAGCCGTCCGTCGACTGACGCCCCCACGACCCCGTGGTGCACCCGCCCCGCCGGACGCACCGGACGCATCCACCGCACCCGACGCACCGAGAAGGACTGAGAGCACCCGATGGCAGAGCAGACCCACGTCCTGTTCGTCGAGGACGACGACGTCATCCGTGAGGCCACCCAGCTCGCCCTGGAGCGCGACGGTTTCGCCGTGACCGCCATGCCGGACGGCCTCGCGGGCCTTGAGGCCTTCCGCGCCGACCGGCCGGACATCGCGCTGCTCGACGTGATGGTGCCCGGCATGGACGGCGTCTCGCTGTGCCGCCGCATCCGCGAGGAGTCCACCGTCCCGGTGATCATGCTGTCGGCCCGTGCGGACTCCATCGACGTGGTGCTGGGCCTGGAGGCGGGCGCCGACGACTACGTGACCAAGCCGTTCGACGGCGCCGTCCTCGTCGCCCGCATCCGCGCCGTCCTGCGCCGCTTCGGGCACGCCAGCGGCCCCGGTTCGGCGGGCTCCGGCCAGGAGGACGGCGGGGCCGAGGACGGCGGGGTGCTGACCTTCGGCGACCTGGAGATCGACACGGTCGGCATGGAGGTCCACCGCGGCGGGGCGCCGGTGGCGCTGACGCCGACCGAGATGCGCCTGCTGCTCGAATTCTCGTCCGCGCCCGGCACGGTCCTCTCCCGCGACAAGCTCCTGGAGCGCGTGTGGGACTACGGCTGGGGCGGCGACACCCGCGTCGTCGACGTCCATGTGCAGCGGCTGCGCACGAAGGTGGGCCAGGATCGCATCGAGACGGTCCGCGGCTTCGGTTACAAGCTCAAGGCATGAGGGGACCGCGCATATGAACGGGGGGCGCAGGGCGATCGACCGTGTCCGCGAGGCGTTCCGTCCCGCCGGGACTCCCCGGCCCGACGACGGCTTCCGGCCGGACGAAGGCCTCTGGTCCGGCGGGACTGCCAGGTCCGGCGGCGGCGCCCGGCCAGACGGCGGTTCTCGGTTCGGCGGGACCTCCCGGTCCGACAACGGCTCCCGGTCCGACGGCGGCTCCCGGCCCGGCGGGACGGCCTCCCCGTCCGGCGAAGACCTCCGGTCCGGCGGAACCCCCCGCGTCCCGGTCCACCGGCGCTTCGGCGGGCGGCTGCGCCGCCGCGGTGTGCAGTTGCGTACCGGCGTGCGCTGGAAGATCGCGGCCGCGATCGCCCTGGTCGGCGCGCTCGTCGCGATCGCCCTGAGCCTCGTCGTGCACAACGCCGCGCGCGTCTCGATGCTCGACAACGCGCGCGACGTACAGGACGAGCGCATCCAGTTCGCGCTGCGCCTCTACTCCTCCGCGTCCCAGCGCCAGACGCTGCAGTTCGGCACGAAGGTCGACGACCCCGAGCTGCCGCAGGAGCTGCGGCAGAAGGTCCTCACCGGCCGCCGCGCCACCTACGTGGAGCAGAAGCCCGACGGCGTCCCCGACATCTGGGCCGCCGTGCCGCTCGCGGACGGCCACGTCCTGTCGCTGCACTCCCGCTTCACCGACCGCAGCGCCACCGTGATGAAGGACCTCGACCAGGCGCTCGTCATCGGTTCGATCGCGGTCGTCTTCGGCGGCTGCGCCCTCGGCGTGCTGATCGGCGGGCAGCTGTCGCGGCGGCTGCGCAAGGCGGCGACGGCGGCGAGCGAGGTCGCGCAGGGCCAGACGGACGTGAGCGTCCGCGAGGCGATCGGCGGTGTCGTGAAGGACGAGACCGACGACGTGGCGAGCGCCGTGGACGCCATGGCCGACGCCCTCAAGCAGCGCCTGGAGGCCGAGCGGCGCGTCACCGCGGACATCGCGCACGAGCTGCGCACGCCGGTGACCGGACTCCTCACGGCCGCCGAGCTGCTGCCGCCGGGCCGGCCGACCGAGCTGGTCAGGGACCGTGCGCAGGCGATGCGCACGCTCGTCGAGGACGTGCTCGAAGTGGCGCGTCTTGATTCCGCCGCCGAGCGCGCGGAGCTGCAGGACATCACGCTGGGCGAGTTCGTGTCCCGGCGGATGGCCGTCCTGTCCACGGACGTGACGGTGACGGTGGTGCACGAGTCGGAGGTCACCACCGACCCGCGCCGCCTGGAACGCATCCTCGGCAACCTCGTCGCCAACGCGGCCAAGCACGGCAAGCCACCCATCGAGGTCAGCGTCGAGGGCCGCGTGGTCCGGGTGCGCGATCACGGGCCCGGCTTCCCCGAAGCGCTCCTGGACGAGGGCCCGAGCCGTTTCCGCACGGGCAGCACGGACCGTGCGGGCCACGGGCACGGCCTGGGTCTGACGATCGCGGCGGGCCAGGCGCGGGTGCTGGGCGCGCGGCTCACCTTCCGCAACGTACGCCCCGCGGGCGCGGCTCCCGAGGTGCCGTCCGAGGGCGCGGTCGCGGTGCTGTGGCTGCCGGAGCACGCGCCCACGAACACGGGCAGCTACCCGGTGCTGAAGCTCCCCGACAACCTGTAAGCAAGGGGATACGTACGACGGCCCCCGGCGCGCGATGCGTCGGGGGCCGTCGTCCGCCGGGGCGGGGGCGGGATCAGACCGGCTCCGCGACCGTCGTCCGTCCGGCCTCCCGCGCGGAGTCCCCGTCCGCGTTCCCGGCAGGCTTGTCCGCGGGGCCCGAGCCGCGCAGCGGGACCTCCTTCACGAAGAACGCCGCGATCAGGGCCACGACGCTGATGGCGGCGCCGAGCAGGAAGGCCGAGTGCGTACCGGCCGACACCGCGTGCTGGTAGGCGTCCCGGACGGCCTCGGGCAGCATCCTCAGGTGTTCGGCGTCCAGCTGTGCGGACGTCTCGGTGACCTCGCCGCCGAGCCTGCCCGCGCGCTCGGCCATCACGTCGTGGACGCGGTTGTTGAAGAGCGCGCCCATGATCGCGACGCCGAAGGAGGAGCCGAGCGTACGGAAGAGCGTGGCGGAGGACGAGGCGACGCCCATGTCCTTCATCTCGACGCTGTTCTGCGCGACCAGCATCGTGATCTGCATCAGGAAGCCCATGCCGGCGCCGAGCACCGCCATGTACAGGCCCGAGGTGAGGCGGGAGGTGCCGGTGTCCATCTGGGACAGCAGGTAGAAGCCGGTGACCATGAGGATCGTGCCCGCGATCGGGAAGAGGCGGTACTTGCCGGTCGAGGTGGTGACGCGGCCGGCGACCATCGAGACGGCCATCATCGAGAGCAGCATCGGCAGGAGCAGCAGCCCCGAGTTGGTCGCGGACGCGCCCTGCACCGACTGCTGGAAGAGCGGCAGGAACAGCATCGCGCCGAACATCACGAAGCCGGTGATGAAGCCGATCAGAGCCATCAGCGAGAAGTTGCGGTTGCCGAAGATGTGCAGCGGCATGACCGGTTCCGCGGCCTTCTTCTGTACGAAGAGGAAGCCGACGAGCGAGGCGACGCCGATGCCGATGAGCTCCATGATCACGGCCGAGCCCCAGGCGTACTCCGAACCGCCCCACGTGGTGACGAGCACGAGCGCGCTGATGCCCACGGTGAGCAGGGCGGCGCCGAGGTAGTCGATGCGTCCCTGCGCCTTCTTCTTGGGCAGGTGCAGGACGGAGGTCACCATGGCGAGGGCGACGGCGCCCAGCGGCAGGTTGATGTAGAAGGCCCAGCGCCAGCCGAAGTGGTCGGTGATGGAGCCGCCGACCAGCGGTCCGCCGATCATCGCGACCGCCATGACGCCGGTCATCATGCCCATGTACTTGCCGCGGTCACGCGGCGGCACCAGGTCACCGATGATCGCCATGACGCCGACCATGAGACCGCCCGCGCCGAGGCCCTGGATGGCCCGGAACCCGATGAGCTGGCCCATGCTCTGCGCCATGCCGCTCAGCACCGAGCCGGCCAGGAAGATGACGATGGCGGTGAGGAAGGAGCCCTTCCGCCCGTACATGTCACCGAGCTTGCCCCAGATGGGGGTGGAGGCCGCGGTCGCCAGGGTGTAGGCGGTCACGACCCACGACAAGTGCTCCATGCCGCCGAGGTCGCCGACGATCGTCGGCATCGCGGGGCCCACGATCATGTTGTCGAGCATGGCGAGCAGCATCGTGATCATCAGTGCCATCAGCACGACGCGCACGCTGCGCGGCTGCGGCTCCGCCTTCTCCAGGACGGCCCCGGTCGGTTTCTCCGGCATGTTTCCCCACTCCCCGTACGATGCCGGGCTCCCCGATACTTACTTGCCGCCCGGCTAGTTGATTACACTGGGGAAGGTAGACCCGTAACTAGCCGGTCGTCAAGTAAGTTCTTCAGAAGGTCAGTGGAGCCAGTTCAGTGGAGCCGAGGAGCACCCCGATGGGTACGGGCACAGGCACGAGCAAGCAGCAGCGCCGCGGGAACACGCGCCAACGGATCCAGGACGTGGCTCTCGAACTCTTCGCCGAGCAGGGGTACGAGAAGACGTCGCTGCGCGAGATCTCCGAGCGTCTGGAGGTCACGAAGGCGGCGCTCTACTACCACTTCAAGACCAAGGAAGACATCCTGACCAGCATCTTCGATGACCTCACCAGGCCCATCGACGAGCTGATCGCCTGGGGCCACGAGCAGCCGCGACCGGTCTCCCTGGAGACCAAGCAGCAGACCCTCACCCGGTACAGCGAGATCCTCGTCCACGCGGCGCCGCTCTTCCGCTTCATGCAGGAGAACCAGGCGACGATGCGCGACCTGAAGACCGGCGAGAGCTTCAAGGACCGCATGCTCGGGATCTACGAGATCCTCAAGGACCCCGAAGCGCCGATGTCCGACCAGGTGCGCTGCTTCAGCGCGCTGTTCACCATGCACGGCGGGATGTTCGTGCTCAAGGACGCCGAAGGCGACCCCGAGGAGAAGCGCAAGGCCATCCTGGAGGTCGCCATCGATCTGGTGACACGGGCGCACACGGGCGCCTGAGTACTTGTGGAAGCGTGGTCCGTCAGACCTTCACGCCCACCGACGCGAGGAACTTGACCGGGTCGACGGCCGTGCCGTAGTTCGGCGTCGTACGGATCTCGAAGTGCAGGTGAGGGCCGCTGGAGTTGCCGGTGTTGCCGGAGAGGGCGATGCGCTGGCCGGTGCCCACGGCCTGGCCCACCCGGACGTCGACCTGCGAGAGGTGCGCGTACTGGGAGTACGTGCCGTTGCTGTGCTTGATCACGACGGCGTTGCCGTACGCGGGGCCGTCACCGGCGCCGTTCGGGCCCGCCTTGACGACGGTGCCGCCGTGCACGGCCCCGACCGACGTGCCGACCGGCACGGCGAAGTCCTGGCCGGAGTGCTTGTGGGACCACATGGTGCCGCCGAGGCCGAAGGTCGCGGAGAGCGTGTAGTTCTTGACCGGGTCGACCCAGGCCGCGGCCTTGGCGGCGGCGGCCTTCTTGACGTCCGCGGCCTTCTTCGCCTGGGCGGCGGCCTGGGCCTGGACGGAGTTCACGGCGACGCCGGGCAGCGCACCACCGCTCTTGGTGTCACCGGCGGCGACCGAGACCCCCGCGCCGAGGGCCGTCGAGACTCCGACACCCGCGACGACGAAGGCCACGCGGGTACGGAAGAACGACGGGCCGGGACGGTGGGACTTGGTGCGCTTCGACATGGGGATGTCCTCCGGGGTGTGTGACGACTGCGATGACGACTGCGTCGAACGACTGCGGCGACGCCTGGCGCGTACGACCGAGGGGGGCATGAACGGACCCGGCAGGCGGGGCGGGCGGATCGCCCGCTGACCACGCTTCGCCGGGTCGGCCATCCCTTGGTAACCCCCACCCGCCCCGGGTCCCAAAACGCCCATCTACTACCCAAAGCCGTAGCAGGAGGCAGAGATTTAACCCGCTTGACACCCCCAAATACGGACAATTACCCCACGGCCCTGTAACGGAACTTCGTCCGACTTGACGCGTTTAACCGCACGTCGGAGCCGCTCCCGACCCGCGCCCGCACCAGGACGCCACGCCCGGGGCCCGGGCGCGCCCAAGGTCCCGGGGGCTGCGGGCCGAAGGTCCCGGGGAAGGTCCCGGACGTATCCACTATTCCGCCTAGTACCGGTCAAATCGCCTGTGCGGCATGTCACCGGCCCCCGAGATCCACCCCGCCGCGAATGTGACCCCCACTACGCTCACGCCCATGGATCCCGCGGTCATCGGCACCCGCCTGGCATCGAGCGCCGTCGCTCCTCTGATCAAGAAGCTCTTCGTGCGGGAGGGCCCCGGCGCGGGCCTGGTGGAGAAGCCGGTCAGGCTCTCCTCTCTCGTGTCGTTCAGGGGGGAGCGGCGCACGCTGGGCGGACGGGACGTGCGGCGTCTCGCGGAGCGGCTCGTGGCGGCTTCCCTCGCCTCCCCCGGCGAGCGCCCCTTCCCGCCGGACGAGGCCGAGGCGGTCGTCGACGCCCTGACCCGGTCGCTCCTCTCGCTGGGCGACCTCGACATGGACGACGTCCAGGCGGTCCGGCTCGGCCACCGCGAACTGGCCCGCACCCTGACCGGCGACGCCTCGGCGTCCGGCCTCTCCGCCGACGCCGCCCTCTACCTCGACTCGGTCACCGAGTGGGCGTGCCTGCACATCCTGCAGTTCTTCACGCAGCGCTCCACGTTCGTCGCGGCGACACTGGTCGCGCAGAGCCGGGGCCAGGCCGAGCTGATCGCGAAGGTCGACGCGCTGATCGCCCGGAATCCGTCCGCCGGGGCGGAGGACTTGACCTTCGAGCGGCGCTATCTCGCGTACGTGGCGAAGAAGCACTCCAAGCTGACGATCTTCGGCATCGATCTGGCGGGCTCACCGGGGCGGTGGCCGTTGGACGCGGCGTACATGTCGCTGGAGGCGGTGGAGCCGGGGCGGGTGACGACGGCGCGCTTCCTGTCGGGGGCGGAGTACCACGCGGAGGAGGTGGAGGTCGTCGAGCACACGCCGCCGCTCCCCGCGGATCAGGCCCTCGCCACCCATGACCGGGTCCTCCTGCGGGGCGAGGCGGGCTCCGGCAAGACCACGCTGGTGCAGTGGCTGGCGGTGAGCGCGGCCCGCGGGGTCGTGGCAGGCCCCGTCGACGCCGAGTCGTCCATGACGTACCTCGACGACCGCGTCCCCTACGTACTCCCCCTGCGCACCCTCACCCGCCACGGCGAGCGCCTCCCCGCCCCCGCGGACTTCCTGGCCGCCGTCGGCTGCCCGCTCGCCGGCACCCAGCCCCAGGGGTGGGAGGCGCGCGTCCTCACCGCCGGCCGCGCCCTCGTCCTGATCGACGGCATCGACGAGATCCCGGACGCCGAGCGCGACCGGACCCGGGCCTGGCTCAGCGACCTCATCGACGCGTTCCCCGGCAACCGCTGGCTGGTGACGTCCCGCCCGTCGGCCGTACGCGAGGACTGGCTCACCGAGGAGGGCTTCACGGAGCTGACGCTCTCCGCGATGCGGCAGGAGGAGGTGGCGGCGTTCATCGAGCGCTGGCACACCGCGGCGGCCACGGGGGTGCCGGAGGAGGACACGGAACTCGTCGCGTACGAGGGTCAGCTCCTGGAGGCAGTGCGGTCGAAGCCGGATCTGGGGCGGCTGGCCACCAACCCGCTCATGTGCGGCCTGATCTGCGCCCTGCACAGGGACCGGCGGGGCTTCCTGCCACTGGGCCGCAAGGATCTGTACACGGCAGCTCTGTCCATGCTGCTGGTACGGCGGGATCGTGAGCGCCACATGGCGGTCCCGGAGTTGCGGGAGGAGCCGCAACTCCAGTTGCTCCAGCGGCTCGCGTACTGGCTGATCCGCAACGGCCGTGCGGTGATGGACCGTTCGCGGGCGGAATCCATCATCGCGGACGCGCTGCCGGCCGTTCCGGAGCTGGCCCCGCTCGGCGACGCGCGGGCCGTCTACACCCACTTCCTGCACCGCAGCGGGCTGCTGCGTGAACCCGGACCCGGCACGGTCGACTTCGTCCACCGCACGTTCCAGGACTTCCTGGGGGCGCGGGCGGCGGTCGACGAGGGCGACTTCGGCGTACTCGCCCGGCACGCGGCGGACGACCAGTGGGCGGACGTCATCCGCATGGCGGTGGCGCAGGCGCGGCCGCGTGAACGGGCGGAGATCCTCGGCGACCTGCTCGCGCACGGAGACCGCCACCCGGACGAGGCGGCCCGCAAACGCATCCATCTCCTCGCGGCGGCCTGCCTGGAGCACGCGGCGGAGCTGGCGCCCGCGGTGCGGGAGGAGGTGGAGCGGCGGACGGCGGCGCTGATCCCTCCGCGCGACGTGGCGGACGCGAAGGCGCTGGCGAAGGTCGGGCCGATGGTGCTCGACCTGTTGCCGGGTCCGGACGGCCTGACGGACGACGAGGCCACGCACGTGACGATCACCGGGACGCGCGTGGACTCGGACGCGGCGATCCCCTTCCTCGCCCGGTTCGCCCGGCACCGGAGTCTTGGGGTCCGCAGCCAGCTGATGTGGGGGTGGCAACGGTACGACCGCCGCGCGTACGCGGAGCAGATCATCGCGCAGCTCGACGGCACGGACATCCACTTCACCCTGCGCACCGACGAGCAGATCGCCGAGCTCGAACGGCTGGGCCTGCGCCCGCGGAAACTGGACATCAGACCGGGCGTCACCCCGGCCGTGGCCTCCCGCTTCATAGCGGCCTGCGAGCCAACCTTCCTGCTGCTCAACAGGTTCCCGCCGACCCTGCTGACAGCGGAGGCGCTGAGCGCTCTCCGCCACCTGGACGGACTCAGCGTCGTAGGCGCGTACGAGCCGTGGAGCCTGGCGCCGTTCCCCGCCGAGGCCCCCTTGCGGTTCCTCGGCCTCGTGGAATCCCGGGCCTCCCTCACCGACCTGCACCTCGCGACCCGGTGGCCGACGCTGGAGCGGGTGACGTTCGACGACGACGAGAGCCTGGCCGCGACGGACTGGGAGGTGTTCGCCGCCCTGCCGGGCCCCCTCGCCCTGCACCTGCCGGCGTACGCCATGACGCTCGCCCCGCTGGACCTGACGCTGCCGGGTCTGGTCGACCTGCAGCTCCGCCCCGACGCGTCGTGGACAGCGGCCGCCTCTCGCATCGCCGCGCTCGCGCCGGAGCTCAGGCGCCTGTTCCTGCAGAACCGTCCCGAAGACAGCCTCGACCGGCACGCCCCCATCGACGTCTCCGCCCTGGCCCACCACCCGAGCCTGACGGAACTGACGGTCCCCGCGGCGGCGGTAGGCCTGGACGACCTCCCCGACCGCATCGACGTACACGTCTACGGCCCGCTCACCGATTGAGCTGAAACCACACGCCTTTGCCCGCACTCGCGGGCGTCACCCCGCACACGTCCGACAGCGCGGTCACGAGGAAGAGCCCCCGACCGCCTTCCTCGTCCGCATCGGGCCTGCGGGGATTGGGCAGTTGATCGCCGCCGTCGTCGTACGCGGCGATGCGTACGTGGGTGGTGGCGACGGCGGCTCTCAAGTGACGTCGCTCTTCGTGTGCTGATGCACGTTGGTCACCAGCTCGGAGGTGAGTCCTCCTTCAGCGAGGGAGCCGGCGCCAACTGCGTCTACGTGGCCGCACACCCCACCGGTCGGATCCACCTCCAAGAGAGCGACGCCCCGGCCACCACGCTCACCACCAGCCCCACCGCCTTCGCCGCCCTCATACGCACCCTCACCTCGTCCGACCACACGTTCGGGTGACGTGATCCCAAACTCGCCCAAGGCAAGGTGCCCTGCGCGATCGTCGGCGCCATGAGCAAGAACACCGAGGCCAGAGCAGAGATCCCCGCCCAGCAGAACGGCCTGCCCTCCTGGTACGGCGACCTCCTGAGCGAGATCAAGGGGGCCGTGTCCTGCGCACGGACCCGTGCCCAACGGGCCGTCAACACCGAACTGGTGCAGCTGTACTGGGAGATCGGGCATCTCATCCTTGACCGGCAGGCGCAGGAGGGATGGGGCACAAAGGTCGTCGCCCGCCTGGCCACTGACCTGAAGGCGGCCTTCCCGAACCAGCGCGGGTTCTCCCGGAGCAACCTGATGTACATGCACAAGATGGCTCGGACCTGGCCGGGCCCAATTATCCAACAGCCTGTTGGACAATTGCCCTGGGGACACATCACCGTCCTCATGACCAAGCTGGACACCCCGTCGGAGCTGGACTTCTACGTCACCCAAGCCGTCCGCAACGGCTGGTCCCGCGCGATCCTGGACCGCTTTATCCAGCAAGGGCTGCACCTCACCCAAGGCGCCGCCGCCAACAACTTCGCCGCGACCGTGCCGGACGGCTCCAACGCGCTCAAGGAGCTGGTCCGGGACCCGTACCGCCTCGACTTCCTCGGACTCGACAAGCATCACGCCGAGCGTGAACTGGAGACCGCCATCGTCGACGGGATGATCCGGTTCCTCACGGAGCTCGGCGTCGGCTTCGCCTTCGTGGGGCGCCAGTACCCCGTCGTCATCGGGGGCGACGAGTTCCGTATCGACCTGCTCTTCTATCATCTCAAGCTCCACCGCTACTTCGTCTTCGAGCTCAAGACGAAGGACGTGCGCCCCGAGCACGTCGGCAAGCTCAACTTCTACGTGAGCGTGGTCGACCAGATGGTGCGCGAGCCGGAACGGGACGACGCGACCATCGGCTTCCTCATCGGAGCCCGCCACAACAAGGCAGCCGTTCAGCTGGCCCTCGACGCCAGCAACAACCCCATGGCAGTCGCCTCCTACTCCACGCTCGCCCCGGCGGAGCGCGAGCTGATCCCCTCCGAAGAGGACCTGTCCCGGGTCGTCCAGGAAGCCATCGACGGCATCGAGCGGGCGGAGGCCGAGGGACTCGGAAGCCCTTAACTCCGCCTCCTTATAGGCCCGTTGACCTAACCTCGACCTATGGTCGACCCCAGCGCCCTCAGCGCCCGACTCGCGTCCAGCGCGGTCGCGCCCCTCGTGAAGAAGCTCTTCGTGAAGGACCAGCCGGGCGCCGCGCTGGTCACCAAACCCGTGCGGATCTCAGGGCTCGTCTCGTTCAAGGGCGAGAAGCAGGACGTCACCCCGAAGGACGTCGAGAAGATCGCGGACGAACTCGTCCGCAGAGCGCTCAAAGCCGCCGGACCCGGCGAACTCCCCGTGGACGCCGGCGAAGCCGTCGCCGTGCGGACCGCCCTCGCCCGCTCCCTCGCCGCCCTCGGCACCCTCACCATCGAGGACTACGAAGCCGTCGCACTCGGCCCCGACGAATTCGCACGGACCCTCCGCTCGCAGTCGGCCGTGACCGTCGCGACCTTCGCGCTCAGCCGCGACGCCGAGCTGTTCCTCGACCGGCTGCTGCACACCGCGTCCCTGCACATCCTGAACTTCTTCACGCAGCGGTCGACGTACATCGCCCGCCAGCAGACGCAACAGAGCCGTCAGCTCGCACAGCTGGTCAAAGCCGTCGACGTACTCCTCGAACGACTGCCGTCGCAATCCGCCGAGGACGCCGCGTTCGAGGCGCAGTACGCGTCGTACATCGCCTCGCACCACGGCACCCTCACCATCTACGGCCTCGACGTCTACTCAGGCACCAGCGAGTGGCCTCTCGACACGGCCTACCTCAGCCTGGAGGCGACCAGGGACCGCCCCGGGGAGGGCGCGACGCAGGTCGCCGCCGAGCAGGTCCTCGCCCAGCACGACCACGTGCTGCTGCGCGGCGTCGCAGGGTCCGGCAAGACGACGCTGGTGCAGTGGCTCGCCGTGACGGCGGCCGACCGGACGTACGAGCACGGGCTGACCCACCTCATCGGGCGTGTGCCGTTCGTGCTGCCGATGCGGCGGATCGTACGGCCGGGGTCCGAACTCCCTATTCCGGCCGACTTCCTGTCCGCTGTCGGGTGTCTGGTCGCCGGAGGGCAGCCGTCCGGATGGGTGGACCGCGTACTGCGGGCGGGGCGCGGTGTCCTCCTCGTGGACGGGCTCGACGAGATCTCCGAGGACCGGCGCGAGTCCGCCAAGCGCTGGCTGCGCGACCTGACACGCACCTTCCCCGGCAACCTGTGGCTCATCACGACCCGCCCCTCCGCCGTCCCGGACCGCTGGCTGGACACCACCGGCTTCGCCGAGCTCACGCTGTCGCCGATGACCCGCGACGACGTCGGGACGTTCGTACGTCGCTGGCACCGTGCGGCAGACGCCGACGAGGGCATCGGGACCGCGCTGCTTGAGGCCGTGCGGGGCGCCTCCGAGCTGAACCGGCTCGCCACGAACCCACTGATGTGCGGGATGCTCTGCGCGCTCCACCGCGAGCGGCGCGGCTTCCTGCCGCAGGACAGGAAGTCCCTGTACGAGGCCGCTCTGACAATGCTTCTCGAACGCAGGGACGTCGAGCGGGACGTCAGGGCCATGACACGGCTGCCGTTCGCCACGCAAGTACAGCTTCTGCAGAAGCTCGCGTGGTGGCTGATCCGCAACAGCCGCGCCGAGATGGACCGTTCAGAGGCGGTGCACATACTCGGGGAGGCCGCCCCCGCGATGAACCTCGACGGCAGCGGCGAGGACGTGTACGGGTGGCTGCTCCTGAGGTCGGGGCTCCTGCGCGAGCCCGCTCAGGGACGCGTGCACTTCCTGCACCGCACGTTCCAGGACTACTTGGGCGCCCGTCTCGCCGTACAGGAGCTGGACTTCGACCTGCTCCTGAACAACGCGGACCGGACAGAGTGGGAGGACGTCATCCTGCTGGCGGTCGCGCATGCGCGGCCCAAGGAGGCGGAACGGATGCTTCAGCGGCTGGTGGGCGGCGGGACGGCGCGGGGGAAGCTGCTTGCGGCGGCCGCGCTGCCGTACGCGGCCGAGTTGGCGCCCGCCGTGCGGCAGCAGGTGGAAGGGGGCGTACAGTCGCTGATTCCGCCCAGGTCGCGGCAGGATGCCTACACCTTGGCAGAGGTGGGCGGCGACCTGGTGCTGCCGCTGCTGCCCGGGCCCGACCGGGCAGGCGACGACGCCCACCTGCTGGTGTTGGTGGCTGCCAAGGTCGGCAGTGCGTCGGCCCTGCACTTCCTGAGCCGCTTTCGCGACCACCACGATCTGTGGGTCCAGACGGTCCTGTCCTCGTCCTGGCCGACCTTCGACCGCGAGCTGTACCTGCGGGAGATCCTCGCGCACCTGTCCCTGCGCCCAATGGTCTACGTACACGGCCCCGAGGATCTCCAGGCCCTGCGCTCCATCGGAGGGTGGCCGGACATCCATGTCGTCGGCGCCTACCGGGTCGAGGAGCTCGTGGAACTCCTCGTGCCCGCGCAGCTCATCCGACTCTCGTTGGAAGCGCCCCACCCCGTCGAGGGACTCGCCTGGCTCTCAGCCTTCCCACATCTCACCGACGTGGAGGTGGACACGGTGGTGGACGCGGACACAGCGCGGCAAGTCCCTACTGGCGTCCGACTCAACGCCCCTACGTTACGCAGTAGTTGACCTATCCTTGGCTCCACGGCTAGACCCGACCCCCCAGGGACCCCGATGCCCATGGAGCCCGTAGTACGCACCCCCTCGGCCCGCACCATGCCCCTCGTACAACGGTTCTTCCGCACCCCGTCCCGACCTCCCACCACCCCCGACCTGATCGCCGCCCTCACCACCTGGCGCGGCCCCGACGCCACCACCGACCCGGACCACGTCCACCGCACCGCCGCCGAGTTCATCCAGCTCGCCGCCGAGCGGCACACCGCACCGACCCCCGAACTGCCCGCCGTCGCCGACGTGCTGACCCGCACCCTCCTCGCCATCGGCGAGCTCGACCTCACCGACGCCGACGCCGTGCGCCTCGGACCGCAGGACTACGCGCGACGCCTGCGCGGCGCCGTGCAGGGCGCGGACCGCGGGCTGAGCCCCGACGCCGCCTGGTTCCACGACGAGCTGCTCGTCGCCGTCTGTCTGCACGTGCTGCACCACTTCGTGCGCCGCTCGCCGTACATCCAGCGCCACATGCCCGAGCGCGCCAGCCGCGTCCGCCAGCTCGTCGACCTCAACGACGCCGAGGTGGCGGCCGCGGCCCGACGGAACGAACCGTCCCGCGAGGACGCGGAGTTCGAGGTCGCGTATGCCCAAGAAGTCGTGCGGCAGCACGGGTGGCTGACCATCGTGGGCGTCGACTTCGCCAACGCGCCCGACCGGTGGCCCCTGGAGGACACCTACCTCAGCCTCCAGGCGGAGGAGAGCAGCGGTGGACCGGCCACCGGAACCGGCGGCGGGCAGCAGCGCACAGTGCTGCTCGCCGACCGCGCCCTGGAAGGGCACGAGCGGGTGCTGCTGCGCGGTGTCGCGGGCTCCGGGAAGACGACGCTCGTGCAGTGGCTGGCCGTGGAGGCGGCCCGGGACGGCGCGCGCGTGCCGTTCGTCCTTCCCGTACGCCGCTTCGCCCGGGAAGGGTTTCCCACGCCCGACGACTTCCTGCACGCCGTGCGGCATCCGCTGGCCGACCAGGCGCCCGAGGGGTGGGTCGTACGGACCCTCCTCGCGGGTCGCGCCCTGCTCCTCGTCGACGGGATCGACGAGGCGCCCGAGGAGACCCGCGGCGCCCTGCGCGACCAGCTCCGCCGGCTCCTGCGCATCTTCTCCGGCACCGCCTGCCTGGTCACCTCGCGGCCCTCCGCCGTCGAGGACGGCTGGCTCTCGCAGGAACGCCTCGCCGAGGAGGGGTTCACTGAGCTGTCGCTGGCCCCCATGTCCCGCGACCAGGTCACCCACTTCATCCGCGACTGGCACACCGCGGCCATGGGCGACGAGCAGTGCAGGGAGCAGCGGGACCGGGACGCCCTCAAGGAGTACGAGCAGCGGTTGTTGCACTCCGTGCGGATCTATCGCGAGCTGCGGCGCCTCGCCACCAATCCCCTGATGTGCGGCCTCATATGCGCCCTCAACCGGGACCGCTCCGGCTCTCTGCCCAAGGGCCGCAAGGAGCTCTACGACGCCGCCCTGGAGATGCTTCTGCAGCGCCGCGACCCGGAGAGGGACGTGCTGTACGCCGACGACGTACGGCTCCAGCAGGGCGCCCGCGAGCTGCTCCTGCGCAAGCTCGCCCACGCCATGCTCGACGAGGGTCTGTCGGAGCTGCCGCGCTCCCGCGTCATCGACGTCCTGAACGGTGCCCTGCCCGCCATCCCCTCCGCGCGTGCCGCGGGCGACGGCGAGAAGATCTTCCGGCATCTGCTGCACCGCACGGGGCTGCTGCGCGAGCAGGCGGGCGTCTCCGTCGACTTCATCCACCGCACGTTCCAGGACTACCTGGCCGCGAAGGAGATCGTGGCCCGCGGACGGCTCAACTCCCTCGTCGACCACGCCCATCAGCCGGAGTGGGAGGAGGTCATCCGCATGTCCGCCGCCCACGCGCGCCCCGACGAGTGCGCCGCCTTCCTGGAGCGCCTGCTCGCCGCCGCCCCCGGCCTGCGCAGGCCGCACGTCAACCACCGGCGCCTGATGGCCGCGGCCTGCCTGGAGCACGTCAGCGAGCTCGATCCGGCCGTCCAGGAACTCGTCCACCGGCGCACGAAGAACCTGCTGCGGCCCACGACGGAGCAGGGTGCCCGCAGCCTCGGCTGGGTCGGACCCATCGTCCTGGAGCAGCTGCCGGACCCCGAGCAGGTGCCCGGCGACCAGCAGGCGCTGCTCCTCGCCATCACGGCGACCCGCGTCCAGGAGGACGCGGCGATCGACTACCTCGCCCGGCTGCGCGGCCGCTCCTCCCTCGCCATCCGCACCGAGCTGGCCCGCCCCTGGCGGCACTTCGACACCGAGCGGTACGCGCGCGAGATCATCGCCCACCTGGATCCGGTGGGCCTGTACTTCCCGGTGTCCGACGCCGCCGAGCTGGCCGCCCTGCGCGGTCTCGGCGGGCGGCCCCGCATCCAGGTGGCGGGCGTCATGCACACCGACGAACTCCTCGCGGGCCTCGTCCCCGGACGGCTCACCCACCTGTGGGTCAACGCGGAGCTGCCCGACCCTGACATGTCGTGGCTGTCCCGCTTCCCCGGCCTGCGCGTCCTGCGCGTCAACCCGCGCCTGCCGCGCGTACGGAACGTACCGGAGGGCGTGACGATCACGGCCTGACCGCCGTACGCGAAAGGGGCTGCCCCGAACCGTACGAAACGGTTCGGGGCAGCCCCTTCGAACGTTCAGCCCGGCGCGAGCGTCACGCGTCCTTGCTCAGGTTCGGGCCCGCGCCGCCACCGGCGGCCGACTCGATCGGCGGCACGTCGGGCAGCGCCGCCTTCTCCTCGCCGCGGAAGGTGAACGTGGCGTTGTCGCCCTCGCCCTCCGTGTCGACGACCACGATGTGGCCGGGGCGCAGCTCGCCGAAGAGGATCTTCTCGGAGAGGGTGTCCTCGACCTCGCGCTGGATCGTGCGTCGCAGCGGACGCGCGCCGAGCACCGGGTCGTAGCCCTTCTTCGAGAGGAGCTCCTTCGCGGACTGGGAGAGCTCGATGCCCATGTCCCGGTCCTTCAGGCGCTCGTCCACCTTGGTGATCATCAGGTCGACGATCTGGAGGATGTCGTCCTGGCTGAGCTGCGGGAAGACGACGACGTCGTCCACGCGGTTCAGGAACTCCGGGCGGAAGTGCTGCTTCAGCTCGTCGCTGACCTTGTTCTTCATCCGCTCGTAGTTGGACTTCGTGTCGCCCTGGGCCGCGAAGCCCAGGTTGAAGCCCTTCGAGATGTCACGGGTTCCAAGGTTGGTCGTCATGATGATGACCGTGTTCTTGAAGTCCACGACGCGGCCCTGGGAGTCGGTCAGGCGACCGTCCTCCAGGATCTGCAGGAGCGAGTTGAAGATGTCCGGGTGGGCCTTCTCGACCTCGTCGAAGAGGACGACGGAGAACGGCTTGCGACGGACCTTCTCGGTCAGCTGGCCGCCCTCTTCGTAGCCCACGTAGCCGGGGGGCGAACCGAAGAGACGCGAGACCGTGTGCTTCTCGCTGAACTCCGACATGTCGAGGGAGATCAGCGCGTCCTCGTCGCCGAAGAGGAACTCGGCGAGCGCCTTGGACAGCTCGGTCTTACCGACACCGGACGGGCCGGCGAAGATGAACGAGCCACCGGGACGCTTCGGGTCCTTCAGACCCGCACGCGTACGCCGGATCGCCTTCGAGAGCGCCTTGACGGCGTCCTTCTGGCCGATGACGCGCTTGTGGAGCTCGTCCTCCATGCGCAGCAGGCGGGAGGACTCCTCCTCCGTGAGCTTGAAGACCGGAATGCCGGTCGCCGTGGCCAGGACCTCGGCGATCAGCTCGCCGTCGACCTCGGCGACGACGTCCATGTCGCCGGCCTTCCACTCCTTCTCCCGCTTGGCCTTGGCGGCCAGGAGCTGCTTCTCCTTGTCGCGGAGGGAGGCGGCCTTCTCGAAGTCCTGCGAGTCGATCGCGGACTCCTTGTCGCGGCGGACGCCCGCGATCTTCTCGTCGAACTCGCGGAGGTCCGGCGGCGCGGTCATCCGGCGGATGCGCATCCGGGAACCGGCCTCGTCGATCAGGTCGATCGCCTTGTCCGGCAGGAAGCGGTCCGAGATGTACCGGTCGGCCAGCGTGGCGGCCTGCACCAGCGCCTCGTCCGTGATGGAGACGCGGTGGTGCGCCTCGTACCGGTCGCGGAGGCCCTTGAGGATCTCGATGGTGTGCGGCAGCGACGGCTCCGCGACCTGGATGGGCTGGAAGCGGCGCTCGAGCGCGGCGTCCTTCTCCAGGTGCTTGCGGTACTCGTCGAGCGTCGTCGCACCGATGGTCTGCAGCTCACCGCGGGCCAGCATCGGCTTGAGGATGCTGGCGGCGTCGATCGCGCCCTCGGCGGCACCCGCACCCACCAGGGTGTGGAGCTCGTCGATGAACAGGATGATGTCGCCGCGGGTGCGGATCTCCTTGAGGACCTTCTTCAGGCGCTCCTCGAAGTCACCGCGGTAGCGGGAGCCTGCGACCAGCGCGCCGAGGTCCAGGGTGTAGAGGTGCTTGTCCTTGAGGGTCTCGGGCACCTCGCCCTTGACGATGGCCTGGGCGAGCCCCTCGACGACGGCGGTCTTGCCGACGCCGGGCTCACCGATCAGGACCGGGTTGTTCTTCGTACGGCGGGACAGCACCTGCATGACCCGCTCGATCTCCTTCTCGCGCCCGATGACCGGGTCGAGCTTGGACTCACGAGCGGCCTGGGTGAGGTTCCGGCCGAACTGGTCGAGGACCAGGGACGTGGAGGGCGTGCCCTCGGCAGGACCGCCGGCGGTGGCGGTCTCCTTGCCCTGGTATCCGGAGAGCAGCTGGATGACCTGCTGCCGCACCCGGTTGAGATCGGCGCCCAGCTTGACCAGGACCTGGGCGGCGACGCCCTCGCCCTCACGGATCAGGCCGAGCAGGATGTGCTCCGTGCCGATGTAGTTGTGGCCCAGCTGAAGGGCCTCGCGGAGCGAAAGCTCCAGGACCTTCTTGGCACGGGGGGTGAAGGGAATGTGACCGGACGGAGCCTGCTGGCCCTGCCCGATGATCTCCTCCACCTGCTGGCGGACCGCCTCGAGCGAAATCCCGAGGCTCTCCAGGGCCTTAGCGGCGACACCCTCGCCCTCGTGGATCAAGCCCAGGAGGATGTGCTCGGTGCCGATGTAGTTGTGGTTGAGCATCCGGGCTTCTTCCTGAGCCAGGACGACAACCCGCCGCGCGCGGTCGGTGAACCTCTCGAACATCGTTAATCGCTCCTCAGAGCGGTCAGGCAGTAAAGGGGTCGGTCCCCTCCCTGTCCTTCCGCAGCTTAGTCCCGCAAGCGGGGACCGCTCATTCCAACTGCCGACACCCGGACCCCAACTCGGAGGATCTCCTGACCCCGAACGCCGACAACTGCTCCAACCCGATGGTGCGAGACGATGTTCCCGCAGGCCAGGCAGTTACCCCCACCAGCACTACGCCGATGGCGAACGTGTGGCGCCCGGGACCGCGTGTCGCCCCTCCCCACTAGGGATGTCTTACCCGTAAGGACTGACACTCCATGCGGCGCGCCCCGGTTCCCTCAGCTACGGGCGAACACCCTTGCGCCGCGGAACACGCCCTTACGCCCTCTTTCCGGGCACGCACCGCATTCATGCCACCACAGTGCGTAACCCATGCGCCGTCCCGGCTGTTGCCCCGACATGGCCCCCACAGTTCCTCAGCCCCGGGTACCGGTCGAGCAGAGCGACCCGGTGCGGCAGTGGTACGAGAACGAGCTCGGCTGGGCGACCGCCCCCGAGCCCGGACCCACGCGGCTCCTGACGGGGCTGCGCTTCGACGTCCTGGAACTTCCCGCGGAGGCGGGTTTCGCGGTGCTGCGCCACCTCGGGCCGAAGGCTCCGGTGGCACTGCGCGGGGAAACGATGCGCCTCCTGGTCAGCGCCGGCAGCGCGGACGAGCTGCCCGGTCTGCTCGACTGGCTGGAGTGGGGACACATCCCCCTCGGGCTCACCGCGGTCGGGGCGGGCGGGCGGATCGTCGCACCGACGCCCCCGGGATGGTCCGGCTCGCGGGGGGCCGCCGTCTGGCTGCGACCCCCGGAGCCCGGCTGTGAGGTGGAGCCGACGCTGCCCGCGCTCCCGTCCCTGCCCGGGGTGGGGGGCGGAGGGACTGCGCACCACAGCGATCCCGCCGTGGGCTCCGGTCTCGTACGTCTCGTGGACACGGCGGCGACGCAGTGCCACCGGGTCCGGCTGCGGCGACGCAGCCGTCAGCCGTTGGCCTTTTCGTAGGCCTCGCGAATGGACGCGGGAACGCGGCCGCGGTCGTTGACCTCGAAACCGTTCTCCTTCGCCCAGGCACGGATCGCGGCCGTGTCCTGGCCGCCGCCGGTCGAGGCGGCACGCGCCTTGCCGCGACCGCCCGAACCGCGGCCACCGGTACGCCGGCCGGCCTTGACGAAGTCCTCAAGGGCGCCACGGAGCTTGTCCGCGTTGGCCGTGGTGAGGTCGATCTCGTAGGACTTGCCGTCCAGCGCAAACGTCACGGTCTCGTCTGCCTCGCCACCGTCGAGGTCATCG
Organism: Streptomyces venezuelae; assembly: GCF_008642315.1. NCBI lineage: Bacteria > Bacillati > Actinomycetota > Actinomycetes > Kitasatosporales > Streptomycetaceae > Streptomyces > Streptomyces venezuelae. The sequence continues at coordinate 4,066,801 of NZ_CP029192.1, forward strand.
ACAAGAAGGACCTGAACCTTCTGTGCCACCGGATTTCCTTTCATCGATAACTGTGAGACCGGGCCGCAAGCCGCACGACACGCGCCGTCGATTCACCGGCCCCTGTTATATGCAGTACTGCAGTACGTCGGAAAGCAAACCGCTTTTGCTGGAAAAACACAAACCCCTGGGAGAGACCAGGCACCCCTAGAACCCTGGAAACGTGCGCGTTTCGGACATAGCCCACCTGGGCAGGGGACGGTCGGGAATACCGCGTGACGATCACAGATGCAGAAGCATCCGGCTGTTGCCCAAGGTGTTCGGTTTCACTCGTTCGAGGCCGAGGAACTCGGCGACGCCCTCGTCATAGGAACGCAGGAGCTCGCTGTAGACATCTCCGTCGACCGGAGTCTCGCCGATCTCCACGAAGCCGTGCTTCGCGAAGAAGTCGACTTCGAAGGTGAGACAGAAAACCTTGCGGACGCCGAGCCACCCGGCGGTCTGCAGCAACTTGCCCAACAGCTGATGCCCCACTCCGGCACCCCTGACCTCGGGATTCACTGCCAGTGTGCGCACTTCCGCGAGGTCTTCCCACATGACGTGCAGGGCGCCGCAGCCGACCAACTCCGCGTTGTCGTCGCGTTCCGCCACCCAGAACTCCTGGATGTCCTCGTAAAGCGTCACCGTCGCTTTGTCCAGGAGGATCCGCTCGCGGACGTAGGAGTCGAGGAGGCGGCGGACGCCCGGCACATCGGAGGTTCGAGCCCTCCGGACGGAGACTGCTTTTGCGCTGAGTTCGCTGAGTTCGTTGCGTTCGGGGACCTCTGCTGGCATGAAGCGGACGCTATCGCTCTGCGCCGCGCTCGACGGAGGCGGGGTTCTCGGGGGGCGAGACTACTTCGGGGCGTTGCGCGACTTCGGAGCGTTGCGCGACTTCGGGGCGTTGTACGACTTCGGGGCGTTGTACGACTTCCGGGCCTTGGACGATACGCATGGCGTCGCTCAGCGCTTCCCGCTGTTCCGCCGACATCATCCCGAAGAAGGCGACGAGCGCGGCGGCGGGGTTGTCGCTCTGCGACCAGGCTTCGTTCATCAGTGCGGCTGCGTAGGCGGCACGAGTGGAGACCGCCTCATATCGATAGGCGCGGCCTTCCGCTTCGCGTCGCACCCAGCCCTTCTGATGGAGATTGTCCAAAACGGTCATCACGGTGGTGTACGCGATGGACCGTTCCTCCTGAAGGTCTTCCAGGACTTCTCGAACGGTCACGGGGCGGTTCCACTTCCACACCCGCGTCATGACTGAGTCTTCGAGTTCTCCCAATGGACGAGGCACAGCAGAACAATAGTGGGAGACGTCACTATTGGCGTGATGCGTGAGGGACGTGGCGTACCCCCAATTTCCACAACTTCTGCAACAAAAAGGGCGTACGACTCGAAACGCGCGTGAGCGCGTGAGTCGTACGCCGTGGCCCCGGGGCGGGGCGAGGTGCTGCCGGGCTGCGGTGCGGGTCAGGCGCTGCCGGTCTTCGGGGTCTGCCGGACGGCTTCGGCGCGGGAGATCGCGGCGTCGACGGCCGCGTCCTCCTTGGCCTTGTTGGCGCCGCCCTGGGTCTTCACGATCGTCACGATGAGCCCAGTGAAGAACACGGCCATCACTACGGGGGGCACGAGCGCGGAAACGTAGTCCATGCCCTCCAGAGTAGCTAGCCCGCGACGAGCTGGTGCGGCGGGTCCGCGGGTGCGGCGGGTGCTCCGGGCGTCCCGGGCGTCTCGGGCCTCCGCTTGGGCGGGAACACCTCGGCCGGGGTGGGGACGGGGCGGGGCGGTGGGGCGGCGGCCGGACGTTCGGCGGGCTGCCGAGGAGAGGGCGCGGCGCCCGTGACTCCCATGGCTCCCGTGACTTCCGTGACTTCCGTGACTCCCGTGCCGTCGCGCCCTCCCGGTAGGGCGAGGAGGTGGGTGCGTGAGGCCGGGATGGAGAGGGGGGACGCGGGGGCCGCGGGGACGGCTCGGCCCGCGAGGCGGGCGCGTACGGCTCGCTCGGCGATGGCGCGGCAGCGGTCGAGCAGGGCGGCCGCGGTGGGGTTGCCACGCAGGGCGCGCAGAGAGGCGAGGTCGTCGGCGGTCGGCTGGTAGCCGGCGCTCAGGACGTCGTCGAGGAGTGCGAGGTAGCCGGAGGCGGTGCCGGGGAGGGCGGCGCGGTAGCGGGCGAGGTCGGCCACGAGGAAGGCGCGCAGCCTGGCGCCCTCGCGCACCGCCTCGTCGACCGATTCGGCGAGCCGGAGGCAGTCCTGGACGTCCTCGTCGCGGACGGGGCTGGGGTGCAGGGCGAGGCCCAGGGCACGACGGAGCACACGAAGCTCGTCCGCACTGAAGGCCATGCCGCCCCGGGATCCGTATGGCGTGGGCATGGACTGACGATACGCGCCAACCGGACAAAATCGGCTTAACGCCAATCCGGGCGGGTCGCCTTGTGGGGGTCTGCGCCTGTTGCTCGTTCTTGGGTGCGGGGCCGCGGGGGTATGTCCGTACTCGCCATCCCTGCGCCACGTGGAATGTCTCCGACCGCCTCGGTCCGCTCGGTGCTCCGTGCGCACATACCCCCACGTCCCCTCCCGTCTCGTACGCGGCTGCGGCCCGGCGGGGACGGGCCCAAACCACCCTCGCCCCGGTGGGGGCACAACCCGCCCACTCCCGCCCCCACAGCACCCCTCTTGCCCGGCGGGCGCTGGAAGTTCCACCGCCCACCTCCGCACGAGGCACTGAGGCCCCCGGGCCCCTACTCCCGCAGGACGGTGCGGGGCAAACGGGTGGGCGGGTGGGGACCATCCGCCGCGAAGCGGCGGGTTCGGCGCCCCTACCCGGAAAGGACGGTGCGGGGCGAACGGGTGGGCGGGTGGGAGTGATCCGCCGCGCAGCGGCGGGGTCGGTGCTCCTACCCAGGCAGGACGGTGCCGGGCGCACACCCACCCGACCGGAGGTCAATCCGCGCGGCGACGAGCCAGCGCATAGGCGACCGCACCGATGCCGAGCGCAGCAACCGCCACGACCGCGAGCCAGGGAAGAACCCCCGCCCCGGCCCCCGCAAGGGAGGCCGAGGACGGCGCCGCCGCGTGGGCCACCGGCGCGGAGCCCACAAGCACCGCCCCCAGCGCCACAACGCCCACCGACAGTCGTTTCACGTGCCTCATCCGCCCCAGCCCACCCCACACCCACTCAAGTCCCCGTCCAGCGCAGACTCTTGCAGAAGCGGAGGCACAGTGCACACAGGCCGGTCGCCAATCGGCGGCAATCGGTCAGCTACGGGCAACGTTCCGCTCGTAGACGAGCCGAAGCCCGATCAGCGTCAGCCACGGTTCGTGCTCGTCGATGACGGAGGCCTCGCCGAGGACCATCGGCGCGAGCCCACCCGTGGCGATAACCGTGACGTCGTCGGGGTCGCCGCCCGCGCCCGCCAGTTCGCGGGCCATCCGGTTCACGACCCCGTCGACCTGCCCCGCGAACCCGTACAGGATGCCCGCCTGCATGGCCTCCACCGTGTTCTTGCCGATGACGCTGCGGGGCCGGGCCAGTTCGATCTTCCGGAGCTGAGCGCCTCGTACGCCGAGAGCCTCCACGGAGATCTCGATGCCGGGAGCGATGACCCCGCCCGCGTACTCCCCCCGCGCGGACACCGCGTCGAAGGTCGTGGCGGTGCCGAAGTCGACGACGATCGCCGGGCCCCCGTAGAGCTCGACCGCCGCCACCGCGTTGATGATGCGGTCGGCGCCGACCTCCTTGGGGTTGTCCATGAGGATCGGGACGCCGGTCTTGATGCCGGGCTCGACGAGGACGGCGGGGACGTCTCCGTAGTAGCGGCGGGTGACCTCCCGCAGCTCGTGCAGGACCGAGGGGACGGTCGAGCAGATGGCGATGCCGTCGATGCCGTCGCCGAGCTCGTCGCCGAGCAGGGGGTGCATGCCCATCAGGCCGTGCAGGAGCACGGCCAGTTCGTCGGCGGTGCGGCGCGCGTCCGTGGAGATGCGCCAGTGCTCGACGATGTCCTCGCCGTCGAAGAGGCCGAGGACGGTGTGCGTGTTGCCTACGTCGATGGTCAGCAGCATCAGTCGCGCACCGCTTCTCGCAGGTCGAGTCCGATGTCGAGGATCGGGGACGAGTGGGTGAGGGCGCCCACCGCGAGGTAGTCGACGCCCGTCTCCGCGTACGCCCGGGCGTTCTCCAGGGTGAGGCGGCCCGAGGACTCCAGGAACGCGCGGCCGTCGACGAGGGCGACGGCCTCCGCCGTCTCGCCGGGCGTGAAGTTGTCCAGGAGGATCAGGTCGGCGCCCGCGTCGACGACCTCGCGCAGCTGGTGGAGCGTGTCGACCTCGACCTCGATGGCCAGGCCGGGGAACTGCTCGCGTACGGCCTTGAAGGCCTGCGCGACGCCGCCCGCGGCGACCACGTGGTTGTCCTTGACCAGGGCCGCGTCGGCGAGCGACATGCGGTGGTTGACGCCGCCGCCCATGCGGACCGCGTACTTCTCAAGGGCGCGGTACCCCGGCGTCGTCTTGCGGGTGTCGCGGACCTTCGCCTTGGTGCCCTCCAGAACGTCCGCCCACGCGCGCGTGGCGGTCGCGATGCCGGAGAGGCGGCACAGGATGTTGAGCGCGCTGCGCTCGGCGGTGAGCAGGTCGCGGGTGCGGGTCGTGACGCTGAGCAGGACGTCACCGGCCGCGACGCGGTCGCCGTCCTCGACGTGCCGCTCGACCTCGAACTCCTCCTCGCACACCACGGAGATGATGGCTTCGGCGACGCGGAGACCCGCGACGGTGCCCGCCTCGCGCGCCGCGAAGTCCGCGGTGGCGACGGCGTCCTCGGGGATGGTGGCGGCCGTGGTGACGTCCACCCCGCCCGCCAGGTCCTCCTCGATGGCCATGTGCGCGATGTCCTCGATCTGCACGGGATCGAGTCCGGCCTCGGCGAGGAGCTGTACGAGCGCGGGGTCGAGGCCGCACTCCATGGGGTCGTAGGCGTCGTCACCGCCGCAGCCGCAGGCGTCGCCGCAGCCACCGTCTGCGGCTGAGGGGGCGGCGAGGGGGAGGTCGTCGGGGGTGCTCACGGTCACTGCTCCTGGGGACTGGGACGGGTCGGAGGGAAGTCGTGGGTCTCGGTCGTGCGCGCCGCCAGGGTCCTGTCCGGATTGAGGCGTACGACGATGTGGCGCCGCCAGGCCGCGTCGTCGCGGTCGGCGTGGTCCTCGCGCCAGTGGCAGCCGCGGGTCTCCTCGCGGCGCTGGGCGGCGGCCACCAGGACGCGGGCGACGCACAGGAGGTTGGTGGTCTCCCAGGTGTCGACGCCGGGCTCGGCCGTCTTGCCGTGCTCGGCGAGCGCGCCCGCCGCCTCGGCGTGGATGCGGGCGAGGCGCGCGGCGGCCTCGGTGAGGGAGGAGGCGGAGCGCAGGACTCCGGCGCCTTCGCTCATGACGCGCTGGATGGCGAAGCGGGCCTCGGCAGGCAGGAGGGGGTGCGTCGGGGTTCCGGGCCGGGTGACGGGGGCGGGCACGCGCGCGTGGAGGGTGTTTTCCGCGTGGCGGGCCACGATGTCGTCGGCGATGCGCTCGGCGTAGACGAGGCCTTCGAGGAGGGAGTTGGAGGCCAGGCGGTTGGCTCCGTGCACACCGGTGCAGGCGACCTCCCCGCAGGCGTAGAGCCCCGGGACGGTGGTGCGGCCGTGCGGGTCGGTGCGGACGCCCCCGGAGGCGTAGTGCGCGGCGGGGGCGATCGGGATGGGCTCGGTGACCGGGTCGATGCCGTGCGCGCGGCAGGCCGCGAGGATCGTCGGGAAGCGGTTCTCCCACATGTCGGCGCCGAAGTGCCTGGCGTCCAGGAACATGTGGTCGGTGCCCTTTTCCTGCATGCGGCGCGTGATGCCCTTGGCGACGATGTCGCGGGGCGCCAGCTCGGCCAGCTCGTGCTGCCCGACCATGAAGCGCACGCCGTCGGCGTCCACGAGGTGCGCGCCCTCGCCCCGTACGGCCTCGGAGACCAGCGGCTGCTGACCCTCGGCGTCCGCGCCGAGGAAGAGCACCGTGGGGTGGAACTGCACGAATTCGAGGTCGGAGACCTCGGCGCCCGCGCGCAGGGCGAGTGCGACGCCGTCTCCCGTGGAGACGGACGGGTTCGTGGTCGCGGCGAAGACCTGACCCATGCCGCCGGTGGCGAGGACGACCGCGGGGGCGTGGACGGCGCCCACGCCGTCGTGCTGGCCCTCCCCCATGACGTGCAGGGAGACACCCGCGGTGTGGCCGTCGGCGTCGGTGAGGAGGTCGAGGACCAGCGCGTTCTCGACCGTCGGGATGCCGCGTGCGCGGACCGCGTCGACGAGGGCGCGGGAGATCTCCGCACCGGTCGCGTCGCCGCCCGCGTGCACGATGCGGCGGCGGTGGTGGCCGCCCTCGCGGGCCAGCTCGATGACGCCATCGGCGTCCTTGTCGAAGAGGGCGCCGGTCTCGATGAGGCGGCGTACGGCCCCGGGGCCCTCGGTGACGAGGGTGCGCACGGCCTCCTCGTCGCAGAGCCCCACGCCCGCCACGAGCGTGTCGTCCAGGTGCTGTTCGGGGGTGTCGCCCTCGCCGAGCGCCGCGGCGACGCCGCCCTGCGCCCAGCGGGTGGAGCCCGCGTCCAGGCGGGCCTTGGTCACCACGACGGTCCTGAGGCCGGCTGCCGCGCCGCGCAGGGCGGCCGTCAGTCCGGCCACTCCGGAGCCGACGACCACGATGTCGGCGTCGAGGGACCAGCCGGGGGCGGGCGCGTGCAGCCGTATGCCGGTGGCGCTCATGCGGGGACTCCGTTCGCGTGGACGGCTGCTGCGGTCGGGGCCGTACGGTGCGCGCTCATACGGAGGCTCCGAACGTCAGCGGGATGTTGTCGATGAGCCGCGTCGAGCCGACCCTGGCGGCCACGGCGAGGACGGCCTCGCCGTGGTGGCCGGGGCGGACCTCGGTGAAGTCGGCGGGGTCCACCAGCGTCACGTAGTCCAGCTCCAGCGGGGGGACGAGGCGGGCGGCCTCGTCGAGGACGAGGCGGGCCGCGGCGACGACGGCGGCGGGTCCGCCGGTCGCGGAGGGCGCCGCGGACTCCGCCACGGCGTGCGCGTCGGCCGCCGCGCGGGACTCGCCGATCTCGCTCAGGGCGACGGCACGCGCGCGTGAGGCGGGGGCGCTGGCGGCGCGGGCGCGCAGCGCCTCCTGGGCGGCGTGCCGGTCGCGGCCGGCGAAGAGGGCCTGGGAGAGGGCGAGGGCGGTGCGCCGTTCGGCCGGGGCGAGGTAGCGGTTGCGGCTGGAGAGGGCCAGGCCGTCGTCCTCGCGGACGGTGGGGACGCCGACGATCTCCACGGGGAAGTCGAGGTCGCGGACCATGCGGCGGATCAGGGCGAGCTGCTGGGCATCCTTCTGCCCGAAGAGGGCCACGTCGGGCGCGGTGAGATGCAGCAGCTTGGCGACGACGGTGAGCATGCCGTCGAAGTGCCCGGGGCGGGTGGCGCCTTCGAGAACGGTGCCCATGGGGCCCGCTCCGACGCGGACCTGGGGTTCGCCGCCGGGGTAGACCTCGTCCACGGAGGGGGCGAACACGATGTCCGCACCGGCCTGTTCGGCGATCTTGATGTCCGCTTCGAGGGTGCGCGGGTAGCGGTCGAGGTCCTCGCCCGCGCCGAACTGGAGCGGGTTCACGAAGACCGTGACGACGACCTCGCCCTCCGGTCCTGCGACGCGGCGTGCGGCGCGGACCAGGGAGGCGTGCCCGTCGTGCAGGGCGCCCATGGTCATGACGACGGCCCGGCGGCCCGCACGCACGCGCGTGCGGAGCGGTTCGGCGGTGTGCAGGAGCGTGGCGCTCATCGGGTGCCCCCTTCGGCGCCGCCGGATCCTGTGGTGCCCTGCGCGCCGTTGGCCAGCACGCCGAGGAGGTCCTCGGCGAGCTCCGGCTTGAGCAGGCCGTGGGCGAGGGCGCGGTCGGCGGTGGCGCGGGCCATCGCGAGGTACCCCGCGACGGTCTGCGGGGCGTGCTTGCGCAACTCGGCGACATGGGCGGCGACGGTGCCCGCGTCGCCGCGCGCGACGGGCCCGGTGAGCGCCGCGTCGCCCGAGCGGAGCGCGTTGTCCAGGGCGGCGCCGAGCAGCGGGCCGAGCATGCGGTCGGGGGCCGCGACGCCCGCGTCGCGGAGCAGCTCCATGGACTCGGCGACCAGCGTGACCAGGTGGTTCGCGCCCAGGGCGAGGGCCGCGTGGTAGAGCGGGCGGTTCTCCTCGGCGATCCACTCGGGCTCGCCGCCCATCTCGATGACCAGGGCCTCGGCGGCGAGCCGCAGCTCCTCGGGTGCGGTCACTCCGAAGGAGCATCCCGCGAGGCGCTGCACGTCGACGGCGGTGCCGGTGAACGTCATGGCGGGGTGCAGCGCGAGCGGCAGGGCCCCGGCGCGCAGGGCGGGTTCGAGGACCTGTGTGCCGTACCGCCCGGAGGTGTGGACGAGCAGCTGGCCCGGGCGCACCGCGCCGGTCTCGGCGAGGCCCTCGACGAGGCCGGGAAGGGCGTCGTCGGGGACGGTCAGGAGCACCAGGTCGGCCCGTTCGAGTACCTCGGCGGGCGGGACGAGGGGGACGTCGGGGAGCAGGGCGGCGGCCCGCCGCACCGACGTGTCGGACACGCCGGACGCGGCCACCGGACGGTGCCCCGCGAGCTGCAACGACGCGGCGAGCGCGGGTCCCACCCGGCCCGCTCCCACGACTCCCACGGTGAGCCTCGCGGGGCGGTCCCGCGGGTCTGGCTGATGCGATGCGTTCACGCGGCGGCGCCTTCCGTTCCAGTCCGCTCGGGGTACCGGACGATTTCTCGTCATGTTAACGCGATCGGTTGGCGCCGCGTCCTCCGCTGTCCACAGCCTGTGGTTATTCATATGACCGGTGAACGGTGAACGGGCCATGCTCGGAGGATGCCCTCTGAAAGCGCAGTAGAAGAGCAGCCGGAGCCGCGGGACGCGGAGGAGATCCAGTCGGCCCGCCGCCGTGCCGCCGCCGCGGGAGCCGCCCGGACCCTGCACCGTTCCGTCCTGAGCATCCCCCTCACCGAGCGCCTGTCGGCGCTGGCGGCCGCGGCTCCCGAGGTGGTCGGCCCCGAGGACCCCACCGATGTGTACGGCAACGCCGTCGTCGCCGCCCTGGAGGGCGAGGTCGCGCGGCTGCTCGGCAAGGAGGACGCCGCGTTCTTCCCTACCGGCACGATGGCGCAGCAGGTGGCGTTGCGCTGCTGGGCGGGCCGTACGGGGAACGCGACCGTGGCGCTGCACCCCAAGGCGCATCCCGAAGTGCACGAAGGGTCCGCGTTCTCCGTGGTCAGCGGATTGCGGACGGTGCATCCGACGGACGGGCCGCGGCTGCCGACGGCGGACGAGGTACGGGACTTCGAGGAGCCGTTCGGGACGCTGATGCTCGAACTGCCGCTCCGGGACGCCGGTTTCGTCCTGCCGGAGTGGGAGGAGCTGGAGGCGGTCGTGGCGGCGGCCCGCGAGAGGGACGCGGTGGTGCACTTCGACGGCGCCCGCCTGTGGGAGTGCACACCACGATTCGGCCGCGGTCTCGCGGAGATCGCCGGCCTCGCCGACTCCGTGTACGTGTCGTTCTACAAGTCCCTGGAGGGGCTGAGCGGCGCCGCGCTGGCCGGCCCGCGCACGCTCGTCGAGGAGGCGAGGGTGTGGCGCCACCGCTACGGAGGGCAGCTGTTCCAGCAGTTCCCCGTCGCGGTCTCGGCCCTCCTCGGCCTGAAGCACACGCTGCCCCGGCTGCCGGAGTACGTCGCCCACGCGCGCGTGGTCGCCGACGCGCTGCGCGAGGGGTTCGCGGCCGCGGGCGTGCCCTGGTCGCGCGTGCACCCGGAGCCCCCGCACACCCACCAGTTCCAGGTGTGGCTGCCGTACGCCCCCGACGTACTGAACGAGGCCTGCCTCGGGCAGGCCGAGGAGACCGGCACGCTGCTCTTCGGTCGCTGGTTCCCTGACGGGCCGCCCGGCCTCTCGGTCACGGAGGTCACCGTGACCGAGGAGGGCCTCAAGTGGACGGCCCATGACGTCAGGGAAGCGGTCGCGGAGTTCGTACGCCGGATCCCCGCGTGAGGCGGGCCAGGGCGGCGCGGACCCTGCCACGGGCCGGGCGTTCCGCGAGGACCGCGCGGAAGCGGCCGTAGTCGCGGACCTCGCGGACGGCCTGCCAGTCGTGCTGTCCGGGCGCGGGCGGCGTCGGTCCGCCGTGCTGTGCGGCGCGGTAGGAGTCGAGGAGGAACTGCTGGGTGACGCTCATGACGAATACCCTCTCGGTGTAAATAGTACTTAACGGACATTGTTGGGCCGGTCGTGCCTCGGCTCGGTCGTCGACGGGGAGTCGACAGGGACGGGTGGGGTGAGGGGCGGGCTCGGCGACGGCGGCGCTGCCGTGCCTCCCGATGACCACAAGCCTGCTCCCGCCGCACCGCCCGCGTCGCGCCGATTGACGGCGCTCGTCAATCGACGGCCGCGCTGTCAGTGGGGAGGTGCACCATGGGGCCATGAGCGTGAGCATCGACATCAGCGGCCTTGCCCAGGAGCGGATCCACGTCGTGCCCTCGCCCCTGTCCGAACTGGGCATGTCGCTGCACGCCCTGTCCGAGCCGGGCCACCACCCGGGGCTGCAGGGCTGGGTGACGGCCGTGTCCACGCGTCTGGACCCCTGCCTCGCGGACCGCCTCTGCGAGGCCGACTTCCTGTGGCGCACGACGTTCTCCGACGTCTTCGCGCCGTTCGCTGCACTGCCGGGGCAGAGCGCGCTGCCGGGAGCCACGCTCGCCGAGGAGCTCGACCAGCTGGACAAGCTGAGCGATGAACAGTTCGTGGACGCCGCCCTGGAGTTCACCTGCCAGTCGACGTACTCGGAGCCGAACCGCAAGCTCCTCTCCGACCCCGTCGTCCAGCGGCGCGCCCTGGACCTGGCGGCCGCGCGCGGCCCGCACCAGGTGCGCTTCACCAAGCGCCTCCTGGAGGACCCGCCGGTCGTCCGCGCGTGGTTCCGCACACTCCTGGAGGACTGCGACGAGGCCTTCTTCGCCGACACCTGGGCCCGCGTGCACCACCAACTGGCCGCCGACGCCCGGCACAAGACCGAGCTGCTGCGGCGCAAGGGGCTCGCGGAGGCCCTGAAGGCCATCTCCGGAGCGGTGTCCCTGGACGAGAGCGGTCAGGTCATCACCGTGGACAAGATGGCCGACGGCCGGACCACCACCGGCTCCGGCGGCCTGGCGATCGTCCCGACCAGCCTCGGCTGGCCGCACCTGTGGGTGCTGCACCGCAGGGGCTGGCAGGCGTCGATCACGTACCCGATCAGCGCTCCCGGCCTCACCTCCCCGCCCACCGTGGAGCAGCTGACCCGCCGCATGTCCGCGCTCGCCCACCCGGTGCGGATGCGCCTGTGCCGCCACCTCGCGCGCGGGGCGTACACCACGAGTGAGCTGGCCGACGCGCATGGCATGACGGCGCCGGAGATATCCCGGCACCTGAGCGTCCTGAAGAAGGCGGACCTGATCACCACGCGCCGCCGGGGTCGCTATGTCCAGCACCAGCTGGACATCGGCGTCGTGTCCCGCCTGGGCAGCGACTTCATCGAGGGCGTGCTGCGCTAGGCCCCGTCTCGGGGCTCGTCCCCCCGTCTCGGGGCTCGTAGGCCCTAGGAAGCGCCCCCGGCCCGCACGAGCCCCGTCTCGTACGCGAGGACCACCACCTGCACCCGGTCCCGCAGGTCCAGCTTGGTCAGGATGCGCCCGACGTGTGTCTTCACGGTCGCCTCCGACAGGACGAGCCGCGCCGCGATCTCGCCGTTCGAAAGGCCCTGGGCGACCAGCACCATGACCTCGCGCTCGCGGTCCGTGAGGCGCTCCAGGTGCTTGTGCTGCGGCTGGCCGCCGGCGTTCGGCAGCATCGGCGCGAAGCGGTCGAGGAGCCGGCGCGTGGTGGACGGCGCGACCACCGCGTCACCGCTGTGCACGGAACGGATCGCGGCGAGCAGCTCCCCCGGGGGCACGTCCTTGAGCATGAAGCCGGACGCCCCGGCCTTCAGCCCCGAGAAGGCGTACTCGTCGAGGTCGAACGTGGTCAGGATCAGCACCTTCGGCGGGTTCTCGTCCTGGCAGATGCGCCGGGTCGTCTCCACGCCGTCCAGCTTCGGCATGCGGACGTCCATCAGCACCACGTCGACCTCGGTCCCGCGCAGCACCTCCAGGGCCTCCACGCCGTCGCCCGCCTCCGCGACGACCTCCATGTCCGGCTGGGCGGCGAGCACCATCCGGAACCCGGTGCGCAGCAGCACCTGGTCGTCGACGAGCATCACGCGGATCGACATCAAGGGTCCTTCCAAAGGGCTGTGGGGTGACGTGCTCAGTGTGCGGGTTTCAGCGGCAGCAGCGCACTGATCCGGAAGCCGCCGCCGGGACGCGGCCCCGCGTCGAGCGTGCCGCCGACCATGCCGACCCGCTCGCGCATGCCGATCAGGCCGTGCCCGCTGCCGTCGGCCCCGCCGTCCTCGTACAGCTCGTGCGGGGCGCCCTTGCCGTCGTCCTCGACCAGCAGCCCCAGGCCGTCGTCGAAGTACACCAGGCGCACGCTCGCCCCGGCGTTCTCACCGCCGTGCTTGCGGGTGTTGGTGAGGGCCTCCTGCACGATGCGGTACGCGGTGAGCTCCACGCCGCTGGGCAGCGGGCGCGGGGTGCCCTCCACCTTGTAGTCGACGGGCAGGCCGGCCGTGCGGACCTGCTCGATGAGTTCGTCGAGCTGCTCGACGTCGGGCTGCGGGACGTACTCGCCGCTCTCCTCGGGCTCCCCGGTGCGCAGCACACCGAGCAGCCTGCGCATCTCCGCCAGCGCCTGGCGGCCGGTGCCGGAGATGGTCTCCAGGGCCTTCCTCGCCTGGTCGGGGGCGGCGTCAAGGACGTACGCGGCGCCGTCGGCCTGGACCACCATCACCGAGACGTTGTGCGCCACGACGTCGTGCAGCTCGCGGGCGATGCGGGCCCGCTCGGCCGCCACGGCGACCTTCGCCTGCGCCTCGCGCTCCTTCTCCAGCCGGTCGGCGCGCTCCTCCAGCTGTGCGAAGTACGCCCGGCGGGTGCGGATGGAGTCGCCGAGGACCCAGGCGAGCACGAAGGGCACGATCTGGAACATCGTGAAGAAGACGAGCCCGAAGGTGGTGGTGTCCTGCGTGGGCCAGCGCATCATCGCCAGCGGGGCCGCGCACAGGCCGCCGATCAGCGCGAAGCGCGAGGCCCAGCGCGGTCCGTCGGCCGCGGCGGTGTAGACGATCACCAGCATCGCGAAGTTCGCGGGCATCGTCTCCACGTCGAGGACGAGCTGCAGGAAACCGATGACCGCGGTGAGCACCAGCATCTTCTCGGTGGCGCGTCGGCGCAGCGTCACGACCAGGGAGAGCCCGATGGCGATGGGGATCGAGAGGATCCGCGGCCCGCGGCCGCCGCCCTCGGACATGGACACCAGACCGATCCCGGAGATCCCGAGCAGGACGAAGGCCCAGAAGCCGTCGACCCATGTCGGGTGTCTGCGGAGGAAGTCATAGAGGCGCTGCACGTAACCCAGCGTAGGCAGGCCATCGGCGCCCTCGGGTCAACCGAAGGTCCGATCCGTAGCAGGTACATGTACTCCCCAAGGTGGAGGCCCGCTTAGCCTGCGGTCTGTGACGAACGACAAGGAAGTGCTAGGAACGGCCGCCCCGCGCGGCTGGCGCGAGGCCACGGAGGCCGCCCTGTACGGCCCTCAGGGCTTCTACCGCCGCCCCGAGGGCCCCGCCGCCCACTTCCGGACGTCCGTGCACGCCTCGCCCCTCTACGCGGACGCCGTGGCGCGTCTGCTGACCCTCCTGGACGCGGAACTCGGTCACCCGTACGAGGTGGCCTTCGTGGACATGGGGGCGGGACGCGGCGAACTCACCACGGCCGTCCTCGCCGCACTCCCCGCCGATGTGGCGGCACGCGTGCGTGCATACGCGGTGGACGTCGCCGAGCGCCCGGCGGACCTCGACCCGCGCATCGAGTGGCGGAACACTCCCCCGGCGGGTGTCACGGGCCTTCTGTTCGCCAACGAGTGGCTGGACAACGTCCCCCTGGACGTCGTCGAGGTGGCTGCCGACGGAGTGCCCCGCCGGATGCTCGTGGACTCTGACGGCACCGAGACGGCGGGCGGGCCCGTGACGGGGCCGGACGCGGACTGGCTGGCACGCTGGTGGCCGCCGGCCCCCGAGCCGGGTCTGCGCGCGGAGATCGGGCGCCCCCGGGACGAGGCGTGGGCGGCCGCCGCGGCGACCCTGAAGCGCGGTCTCGCCGTCGCCGTCGACTACGCCCACACCAAGGGCACACGCCCGCCCTTCGGGACGCTGACGGGCTTCAGAGAGGGCCGCGAGACAGCACCAGTGCCGGACGGCAGCTGCGACATCACGGCGCATGTGGCGCTGGACGCCTGCGCGGCGGACGGCGCCGTGCTGCTCACCCAGCGGGCCGTACTCGGCGCGCTGGGAGTGAGCGGCGGCCGCCCACCGCTGGCGCTCGCCTCCAGCGACCCGGCGGCGTACGTACGCGCCCTCACGCGCGCGGGAGAGGCCGCCGAACTCACCGCGCCCGGCGGCCTCGGCGACTTCGGATGGCTGCTGCAGCCCGTGGACGTCGCCCTGGACACGCTGTTCACCGACGACGTCCCGCCGGCCGACAGCGCCCTACTTGTCGATGTCGCCGACCACGAAGAACAGTGACCCCAGGATCGCCACCATGTCCGCGACCAGCTGGCCCGGAAGCAGCTCGGCCAGCGCCTGGATGTTGTTGTACGAGGCCGAGCGCAGCTTGAGGCGGTACGGGGTCTTCTCGCCCTTGCTGACGAGGTAGTAGCCGTTGATGCCGAGGGGGTTCTCGGTCCACGCGTAGGTGTGCCCCTCCGGGGCCTTGAGGACCTTCGGCAGCCGCTGGTTGACCGGCCCCTGCGGCAGCTCGGCGATCCGGTCCAGGCAGGCGTCCGCGAGCGCGAGGGCGTTGTGGGTCTGCTCCAGGAGGCACTCGAAGCGGGCCAGACAGTCGCCCTCCTCGCGCGTGACGACCTTCAGCGTGTCCTGGAGCTCGCCGTACGCCAGGTACGGCTCGTCGCGGCGCAGGTCGAAGTCGACTCCGGAGGCGCGGGCGATGGGACCGCTCACTCCGTAGGCGTGCACCGCCTCCGGACTGAGGACGCCTACGCCGCGCGTACGTCCCCGGAAGATCTCGTTGCCGAGCACCAGACGGTCGTACACGTCCATGCGCGACCGCACCGACGCGACCGCCTCCCGCGCGCGGGAGGTCCATCCCGCGGGCAGGTCCTCCTTGAGACCGCCCACGCGGTTGAACATGTAGTGCATCCGGCCGCCGGAGATCTCCTCCATCACGTTCTGGAGCTCCTCGCGCTCGCGGAACGCGTGGAACACCGGGGTGATGCCGCCCAGTTCGAGCGGGTAGGACCCGAGGAACATCAGGTGGTTCAGCACGCGGTTCAGCTCGGCGAGCAGCGTGCGCATCCACACGGCGCGCTCCGGGACCTCCATGCCGAGCATCCGCTCCACGGCCAGGACGACGCCCAGCTCGTTCGAGAACGCCGAGAGCCAGTCGTGGCGGTTGGCCAGCATCACGATCTGCCGGTAGTCCCGCGCCTCGAAGAGCTTCTCCGCACCGCGGTGCATGTAGCCGATCACCGGCTCCGCGTGCTGGATGCGCTCGCCGTCCAGGACCAGGCGGAGGCGGAGCACGCCGTGCGTGGACGGGTGCTGAGGGCCGATGTTGAGCACCATGTCGGTGCTCTCGGCCGCTCCGCCGATGCCGAGCGTGGTCTCCGTGGTGGTCTCCGTCGTGGGACTCATGGCCACAGTCTCTCGCACGCGCCGCCGTGTCAGCGGCCCTACGTACGCTTGAGCCATGGACACGGGGACAGCGGGGCCGGCAGGACCGGCACAGGAGCGGACCGAGCCGGTGTGGACCGGACTGCCGCGGGGGCTGCTGAAGCTGCGGCGGCTCCTGCTGGTGGTCTGGCTCGTGCCGCTCGCGGCGGCCGTCGGGATCCTGCTCGGCCTGTTCGCGGGCCCTGTCTGGGCCACGTTCGCGCTGGTGCCGCTCGCCGTCGTCGTCTGGGGCTGGCTGGTGCTCGGCCGGAACTGGCGCTCGTGGCGGTACGCGGAGCGGGCCGACGACCTGCTCATCAGCCGGGGCGTGCTCTGGCGCGAGGAGACGGTCGTCCCGTACGGCCGGATGCAGCTCGTCGAGGTGACGTCGGGCCCCGTGGAGCGCCGCTTCGGACTCGCGAGCGTCCAACTGCACACCGCGGCGGCGGCCACCGACGCGCGCATCCCGGGGCTGCTCCCCGAGGAGGCCGAGCGGCTGCGCGACCGGCTGACGGAGCTCGGCGAGGCCCGATCGGCGGGGTTGTGAAGGGCGTACGGGGAGACGGGGCCGTGGAGGGCGTGCCCGCGGAGGGGGCCGCGGAGGGCGTACGGGAAGCGGCGGGCGAAGTCCGTCCCGGGACGGACGGCGCGGCGCCCGAGCGGCGCCTGCACCCCGTCACGCCGCTGCGCCGCGCGTGGGCGCCCTTCGCCGTCCTGGTGGGCTGGGCGGTCCACGACCCGAACGGCACGCAGCAGCGACTCTCCGCGCTGACCGCCACCACCCTGCTCCTCGGCAGCGCCGCCGTGGTCGTCGGCGGCGCGCTGTACGGCTTCCTGAGCTGGTGGTTCACGCACTTCTCGGTCACCGACACGGAGCTGCGCATCCGTACCGGGCTGTTCTTCCGGCGCACCGCCCACATCCGCCTCGACCGGCTCCAGGCCGTCGACGTGACACGGCCACTGCTCGCACGCATCGCCGGAGTCGCCAAGCTCAAGCTGGACGTCGTCGGGGCGGAGAAGAAGGACGAGCTGGCCTACCTAGGCGAGCGCGAGGCGACCGAGCTGCGGGCCGAACTCCTCGCCCGGGCGGCCGGTTTCGTCCCCGAGGAGGCGCGCGAGGTCGGCGAGGCGCCGGTGCGGGGCCTGCTGCACGTACCGCCGCGCATGCTCGCCCTCTCCGTGCTGCTCACCGGCGCTCCCTGGGGGATGCTTCTCGCCGCGAGCGTGGTGCCCGCCTTCATCTGGTTCGGCACGCACAGTCCGTGGACGGTCCTTGGCGCCGCGGTCCCCATGCTGGGCGGCGCGTTCGCGAGCAGCGGCGGCCGCTTCATCAAGGAGTACGACTGGACGGTGGGTGAATCCCCCGACGGCATCCGCATCGACCACGGGCTGCTCGACAAGGCCCATGAGACGGTGCCGCCCGGCCGGGTGCAGACGGTGCACGTGGTGCAGCCGCTGCTGTGGCGGCGGCGCGGCTGGGTGCGGGTGGAGCTGGACGTGGCGGGCTCGGCGAACAGCGTGCTGGTGCCGGTCGCGCCGCGCGAGCTCGCCGGAGAGGTGATCGGGCGGGTGCTTCCCGGTGTGCGCGTGCCGGAGGCCACGGACCTCGTGCGGCCACCCGCGCGTGCGGCGTGGTGCATGCCGCTCTGGTGGAAGGGGTACGGCCTCGCGGTCACCGACGAGGTCTTCGCGGCCCGGCACGGCCTGCTCAAACGCCGGCTGTCCCTCGTCCCGCACGCGAAGGTCCAGAGCGTACGGCTCTCCCAGGGCCCCTGGGAGCGGTTCAAGGGCGTCGCGGACGTACGGGTGGACACGGGGGCCAACAAGACGGTTGCGGCCCGCCTGCGCCCCTCGGACGAGGCGGCGGCACTCCTCCACGCGCAGGCGGACCGCTCCCGAACGGGCCGCAGAGAGGCCATCCCTGACCGCTGGATGGCCTGAGACCTAGGGACCCGCCCTCGGGGCGGAGCGCTACGCCCGGAGGGCCGTGCGCAGCTCCCCCACGTCGATCTGCTCCGTCTCGTCATGGGCCGTCAGGTCGATGACCTGCCCGGCACCACGCGCCGCGTCGCCCTCGGGCGCGGGCTTGAACTCGCCCTCGGTCTCCGCCTTGTGGACCGCGAGGGCCTCCTCGCCCACGACATCGGCGAGGTCCTCGTTCTGCACGGACTCCAGCGCGGCCGGAGCGACGTTCTTCGTGCCGAAGAAGTCGAATCCGCCCTGGGGAGCCTGCCGTCGCGACTGCGCGGGCGGCGCGACGGCGACCGCGCGCTCGTGCCCGGCGTATCCATCGGCCGCCCCGGGCTTCCCCCGCGACTCGTCCTCCGCTTCCGGCGCGGCAGGAGTCATGCGGTCGAGCGCGGCGTTGGCCCGAAGGAACAGCGAGGGCGTGGGAGACGCCCCCGGCCTGGCTGAGGCCTGCGCACGCGCAGCGGGGGCCTCTCTACGTACGGCCGGTTCCGGACGCGGAGACTCCGTACGGGCGGATTCCGCACGCGCGGAAGACTCCGTAGGCGCGGGGGATTCCTTGCGCGCGGACGGCACCGGCGCCCCCGCCCGCACCGCGGGAACGAGGTCCTCGGCACCGGAACCGGAACTGGAACCGGAGGCCGGCAGCGCGGGCGGCGCCGGAGACGTCGCCTCGATGGCGAGCAGCCGCCGCCCCTCCAGGGCGCTGGCCCGCTCCGTCTCCGCGGTGGCGTACCGCCGCAGGAGCGCGGCGTGTTCGTTGCGCAGGGCCGCGAGCTCCGCGCGCTTGGCCCGCAGCTTCGTCTCGAGCCTGCCCCGCAGCTCGCGGGACTCGTCGAGGTCGGATTCGGCCTCGGCTATCCGTTCCTCGTAGCGCCATTCGTCGCTCGCCCGGGCGCGGGTGAGCTCGGCGACGCGCTTGCCGGCCGTCTGGTCCCAGCGGCGCATGACGACCGAGCCGACGACGGCAGCGGCGGCCGCGGCCGCGACGAGCCCGCGGAGCACGACCGGTTCCGCGAACATCCAGGCGCCGCCGGCGCTGAGAATCGAAACGCCTGCGACCGTCGAGGGAGGAAGCAGCCTGTGCAGGGGTGGGGAATGGCGGTGGCGTCCACGTGGCATGGCCAGAAACTTACCGCGCGTAGGCGAAGTGTGGTGCCCCGCCCGGCAAAAAGCAGTCATCGCGGCCGTAACTCGTCTCAACCCGCCGCCCCTCCCTCACTCTGATTCAGTGGTCAACTTCCACCGCGACCACGGAACTTCTCGGCGCTTTTCTTGATCATCTTCAGATGAGGCCCTTCGACTTCAGATACTCCGTGGCGACATCCGCTTCCTTCTGACGCTCCTCGTCGACCTTCCGGTTGAGTTCGATGAGGTCGTCCGTGGTGAGCGTCTCGGTGAGCTTGCCGAGCGCGTCGGCTATCTCCTTGCTGCCGGCGTCCTTCGCGTTCACCACCGGAAGGATGTTGTCCGCGTTCTGCAGCTTCTTGTCGTCCTCGAGGATGACGAGGTCGTAGTTCTTCAGGGTCGCGTCGGTCGTCGTGGTCAGCACCAGTTGGTCCGTGCCGTTCTTGACGGCCTGCTTCGACTGGGTGGTGCCGACGCCCTTGGGGTCGATTCCGGTGACGTCGATGCCGTACTTCGTCTTCAGACCCGGCGCGCAGAACGGGCGGGACTCGCATTCGTCGCCCGCCGCGATCTTGACCTTCTCCCCCGACTTGCCGAGATCCGAGAGCGTCTTGAGCTTGTGCTCCTTCGCGTATTCCTTGGAGACCGCGAACGCGTTCTGGTCGACCGCCTCACCGGCCGGAAGCACCTTCAGGCCCTTCGGCTCCGCGAGCTTCTTCAGCTCGCCCACCGTGGCATCCGTATCACTGGAGGCGAGCATCTCGGCCTTCGGGCCGTTCTTCTCCCGGTTGAGGAATTCCGTGAGCGTCGCCGCGTATTCGGGAGCGACGTCGATCGAGCCCTTCTCCAGTTCGGGCTTGTAGATCTCGCGGTTCTGCACGGTCTTGACCTGCGCGTCGTAACCGGCCTTCTCCAGGACGCCCACATAGAGCTCGGCGAGCACCTTCTGTTCGGTGAACCGCGCGGAACCCACCACGAGCGAGCCCTTCTTGTCACCGCCCGCCTTGTCCGACCCCTTGCCGTCGTCCTCCAGGCTGTCCCCGCCGCACGCGGCGAGACCCGCGGTCAGCGCCACGACGGCCGCGGCCGCCCCTGCCATCCGTCGCGCGCGACGCGTTGTGCTGTTCATGGGTGAACCACCATTTCGAAAGGAAAGAAAGGAACCAGAACTCACGGCCGCCGACCGCCGGCGCCGGCCACCACCGCCGAAGGCGCCTCAGCGCCGCATCGGGTCGAAGAGCCGCCCCGCCACCACAAGGACCCCCTCCACGAGGAGCGCGAGCAGCGCCACGAGGACGGCGCCCGCCACCACTTGCGGGGTGTTCTGCAGGTTGAACCCGGCCGTGATGATCCGGCCGAGACCGCCCTCGCCCGCCATCGCGGCGAGCGTGGCCGTCGCGACGACCTGCACCCCCGCGGACCGTATGCCGGTCATGATCAGCGGGTACGCGAGCGGCAGCTCGACCCGCGCGAACAGCTGGCCGCCGCTCATCCCCATCCCGCGCGCGGCCTCCACCACCGCGCGGTCGACCTCCCGCATCCCGAGATAGGCGTTGGTCAGCAGCGGCGGCACGGCGAAGAGCACCAGCGCGATCAGCGTCGGCGCGTCACCGTGCTCGCCGAGGGGCGTGAGCGTGAGCAGGATCAGCAGGGCCAGCGTGGGCACCGCGCGGCCGACGTTGGAGATGTTGACGGCCAGAGCGCCGCCCTTGCCTATGTGCCCGAGATACAGCGCAAGGGGCAACGCGATGGCGCAGGCCACGGCGAGGCAGACCCCACTGAAGTACAGGTGCTCGGCGAGGCGGTGCCAGACGCCCCTCTCGCCCTCCCAGTTGGCGGCTGTGGTCAGCCAGTCCCAGGCTCCCGTGATCGCGTTCATGCGGGCTCAGCCACCTTCGTCACGGCCGCCTCGCGCGACGCCCGGCTCGTCCGTGTGCGACGGGCTCTCGTCCACGGGGTCAGCCATCTTTGAAGCCCGAGCAGCAGCAGGTCGGCGACCACGGCGAGGAGCACGCAGAGCACCGACGCCGTCAGGACCTGCGCCTTGAAGGTCGTGTCGAGGCCGTCGAGGATGAGGGTGCCCAGGCCTCCGTAGTCCACGATCGCGCCGACGGTGGTCAGGGCGACCGTGGAGACCGTGGCGATGCGCACACCGGCGAGCAGCGCGGGCAGCGCGAGCGGCAGCTCCACCTCCCACAACAGCCTCAACGGGCCGTACCCCATGCCCTTGGCGGCGTCCCTGGCCTCCTCGGGGACGGCCTGGAGGCCGGCCAGGATGTTCCGCACGAGGACCGTCAGCGAGTACAGGACGAGGCCGGTGACGACCAGGGAGACGGAGAGCCCGAAGAAGGGCAGGAGCAGCGAGAACATGGCCAGCGAAGGGACCGAGTAGAGCACGGTCGTCACGCCGAGGATCGGGCCCGCGAGGAAGCGGAAGCGCCGTGCGAGCAGCGCGAGCGGCAGGGCGACGGCGACCCCGATCACCACGGAGACGACGGTGATCCCGACGTGCTCAAGGGTCGCGTCGATCAACTCCTGGCTGCGGGTGCGGAGATATTCCCCGCAGATCCAGTCGTTCGTCACCAGACAGTTCTGCTCGGCCACGCGCCCCACCTCCCCCGAATTCCCGAACGTATGCCGTACACACGTCCCCCCGTGTCTGGCGACCCTAACGCGAGGCACCGACAATCGCAGTGAGTCGTTGTACGGCCGCAACACGGCCGTCACGCAAAGCCCCTCGCCGCCCTCCACAATGGGGAACCATGATCCGGTTCGAGCACGTCACCAAGCGGTACGCGGACGGCACCACGGCCGTCGACGATCTGTCCTTCGAGGTCAACGAGGGCGAACTGGTCACGCTCGTCGGCCCGTCCGGCTGCGGCAAGACGACGACGATGAAAATGGTGAACCGGCTCATCGAACCGAGCGAGGGCCGCATATTCGTCGACGGCGACGACATATCCGGAATCGATCCCGTGCAACTGCGGCGCCGTATCGGCTATGTGATCCAGCAGGTCGGCCTCTTCCCGCACAAGACGGTGCTGGAGAACACGGCGACCGTCCCGCACCTCCTCGGCGTCAAGCGCGGCAAGGCCCGCGAGCGCGCCGCCGAACTCCTCGACCTGGTCGGCCTCGACCCCGCCGTCTTCGGCGACCGCTACCCCGAGCAGCTCTCGGGCGGCCAGCGCCAACGCGTCGGCGTGGCCCGCGCCCTGGCCGCCGACCCGCCGGTGCTGCTGATGGACGAGCCCTTCGGGGCGGTCGACCCGGTCGTACGCGAGCACTTGCAGAACGAGTTCCTCCGGCTCCAGCAGGCCGTGCGCAAGACGGTGCTCTTCGTCACGCACGACATCGAGGAGGCGGTCCGTCTCGGGGATCGCATCGCGGTCTACGGAGAGGGCCGCATCGAGCAGTTCGACTCTCCGTCGACGGTCCTCGGGGCGCCCGCGAACGACTACGTGGCGGACTTCGTCGGCGCGGACCGCGGCCTGAAGCGGCTCTCCGTGACGCCGATCGAGGAGGGCGACCTGGAACAGCCGCCCGTGGTGCATCTCGACGACGCGCTGCCCAAGGAGCTCGACGCGCGCTGGGCCGTCGTCCTGGACGCCGAGAACAACCTGCACGGCTGGCTCTCGGCCGAGCACGCGCGCGCGGGGAGCGGCACGGTGCGCGAGCACGCCCGCCGCATGGAGGCGTGGCTCCCGGTCGGCGCGAGTCTGAAGCAGGCGTTCGCGACGATGCTGCAGCACGACGCGGGCTGGATCGCGGTCATCGACAAGGACAGCGAGGGCCGCTTCCTGGGCGTGCTGACACCGGCCCGGCTGCACGAGGCGCTGCGGCGCTCGACGGCGGCGGACGCGCGGGACATCGCCCGCGCGGAGGTCGAGTTGGAGACGGTGGCGGCGATAGACGGCTAGTCGGCGCTCAGCCGCCCGCTGATCCACTCCAGCGTCGCCGGGATCTCCCGGCGCCAGGTGTTGAAGTTGTGCCCGCCGCTCTCGAGCGTGATCGACGAGACGCGCGTGGGCGCCTTCACCTTGTCGATGAACTTGAGGGTGTCGTGGTAGTTGCCCTCGCCCTTCTTGCTGGTGGTCACGAGGAGGGACGTCTTGGGCGGCGGCATGTGGTCGAGGTACCAGTCCAGGTCGGCGCGCTGCTTGAGCTCCTTGTCGCCGTGGAACAGGTCTCCCGTGGTGACGTCGATGGGCGCCTTGTAGTACGCGGACAGGCCCGCTCCGGCGCCGTACGTGCCCGGGTGGTGCATGGCGAGCTTCAGCGCGCAGTAGCCGCCGGTGGAGTCGCCGATGATGCCGAGGTTCTGTCCCTTGCTGCCCACCCTGTAGTGGCCGGATATCGCTTGGGGCAGGTCCTTGGCGAAGAACGTCTCGGTCTGCGGGCCGCCCGGCACGTCCACGCACTCGGTGTCGCGCGGCGGCGCGACGGTCGGCCGCATCATGACGAGGATCATCGGCTGCATCTTGCCGTCGGCCGCCTGCTTGTGCGCGGTCTGCGGGTAGTGCAGGCCCTTGATGAGGGCTTCCGCGGTGCCGGGGTAGCCGGTGAGCACCACGGCCGCGGGGAACTTGCGGTCCTTGTACTGCGGCTGGAAGTACTCGGGCGGCAGGTAGACATAGGCGGGGCTGCCGATGTCGGACACCTGCCCGCCGATCTCGACCTTCTGGATCTGGCCCCCGACGGAGGGCCGGCCGCCGCCCGGCACGTTCACGGTCTGGGTGTCGACGACCCTGACGGGTCCCGCTCCTTTGGCCGGGTCGTGGTCCACCACCACTCCGGGAGCCGTCTCCTGGCCGAAGAGGTCCGCCCACGTGGCGTAGAAGCCGAAGGCCTGGTTGGCCGCGAGACCCACCGAGGCGAAGACCGCGACCTGGGTGGCGAGGAGCAGCCCGACACGGCCCGTGATCGCCTTCCAGCTGCGGCGGGCGAGCCGCGGCCAGAGCCAGATCGTGCCGACGAAGAACAGCACCGCCAGCAAGACCGCAAGGGCGAGGACCTTGTTGCTCGTGAGACCCATGGGGAGTTCTGCCTGCGCTTTCTAACCTGTGCCGGGCGCGTGCCTCGGCTTGACCGGACCCTGGACGGCCCGGCCGGCGGAGGTGCCGCGGGCCCGTCGGGGCCTGCCAGAGCATTTCCAGCCGTTTCCGGTCGGGAATGAACCCGTCTCCCTGAAGGACCGTCCTAGAGGGCGCAATGTAGCCGGATGCGCTTTTGGCACCGGATTAAAGCTCTCTCGCAGAACTACGGGATGCGATGTCTGTCAGGATAGATGGGGAAATGTCGGGCGGGGTTCCGGACAGTGAGGTGCGCCACCGCGACGGTCGGCTGCACAAAGTGCTGCGCGGACCACGCCCCGAGGCGGTGCCCACCCTGGTCGCCAGAGCCTGCGCCCTCGTCGGCCTCCTGAACGTCGCGGCAGGAGTCTTCCCCCGCTTCCGGCACAGCCGCATGCATGCCATCGCCGAGGTCCTGCCGGGCGCGCTCGGCCCCTTCGCCGCCGCCCTCGCCCTGAGCTCCGGCATCCTCCTGCTGCTGCTCGCGCACGGCCTGCGGCGCCACAAGCGGCGGGCCTGGCGGGCCGCCGTGGTGCTGCTGCCCGCGGGTGCCGTGGCGCAGTTCGCGTACCGGCACTCGATCATCGGCGTCGTGATCTCGGTCGCGCTCCTGGCGCTGCTGTTGCGCCATCGGAGTGAGTTCACCGCGCTGCCCGACCCGCGCAGCCGCTGGCGTGCCCTGGCCAATTTCGTCCTCCTCGGTGCCGGATCGATTCTGCTGGGCCTGGTGATCGTCAGCGTCCACCCCGGCAAGACCATCGGTGACCCCGGCATCACGGATCGCCTGGAGCACGTCCTCTACGGACTCTTCGGCTTCGAAGGCCCGGTCGACTACTACGGACGCACGTCCTGGACGGTCGGTTTCTCCCTCGGCGCCCTCGGCATGCTCACCGCCCTCACCACCATCTACCTGGCCTTCCGCCCCGAGCACCCGGCCGCGCGTCTCACCGAGGACGACGAGACGAAGCTGCGCGCGCTGCTCGACAAGCACGGCGGCCGCGACTCCCTCGGCCACTTCGCGCTCCGCCGCGACAAGGGCGTCGTCTTCTCCCCCAGCGGCAAGGCCGCCGTCACCTACCGCGTCGTCTCCGGAGTGATGCTCGCCAGCGGCGACCCGATCGGCGACGTCGAGGCCTGGCCCGGCGCGATCGAGCGCTTCATGGACGAGGCGAAGGCCCACTCCTGGACACCGGCTGTCATGGGCTGCTCCGAGACAGGCGGCGAGGTCTGGACGCGGGAGACCGGTCTGGACGCCCTCGAACTGGGTGACGAGGCGGTGGTGGACGTCGCGGATTTCTCCCTGTCCGGGCGTGCGATGCGAAACGTACGCCAGATGGTCAAGCGGATCGAGCGCAATGGCTACGAGACGCGCGTACGGCGCATCCGTGACCTGGGCGAGCAGGAGCTCACCCGAATCCAGCGGGCCGCCGAGGACTGGCGCGGCACCGACACCGAGCGCGGCTTCTCGATGGCCCTCGGGCGCATCGGCGACCCGGGCGACGGCGACTGTCTGATCGCCACCGCCCACAAGGCCGACGAGGAGCCGGGCCCCTACGGCGACCTGAAGGCCGTCCTCCACTTCGTCCCGTGGGGCAAGGACGGCGTCTCCCTGGACCTCATGCGCCGCGACCGCGCGGCCGACCCCGGCATGAACGAACTCCTCATCGTCGCCGCCCTGCAGGCGGCCCCGAAGCTCGGCATCGCGCGCGTGTCCCTCAACTTCGCCATGTTCCGCGCGGCCCTCGCCCGCGGCGAGAAGATCGGCGCCGGCCCGGTCCTGCGCGCCTGGCGCGGCCTGCTGGTCTTCCTGTCCCGCTGGTTCCAGATCGAGTCCCTGTACAAGTTCAACGCGAAGTTCCGCCCCCGCTGGGAGCCCCGCTTCGTCGTCTACCGCTCCAGCAAGGACCTCCCCCGCATCGGCTTCGCCGCGATGCAGGCCGAGGGCTTCGTCACGCTCGCCCTGCCGCGCTTCCTGCGCCGGGGCGCGCCCCAGCGCCGCCCCTGCCCGCACCGGGCCGCGGAACGGGAGGTCCAGGCGGCGTAATCGCGCCGCTTTCGGGCCTAGGCTGGTGGTATGAGTACGTTGCGCGGGCGGGGATCGGTCCAGGGGCTGCCGGAGTGGGACCGCTGTGCGGTCATGGGCGTGGTGAACGTGACGCCGGACTCCTTCTCCGACGGTGGCCGCTGGTTCGACACGACGGCCGCCGTCAAGCACGGCATCGACCTCGTCGCGCAGGGCGCCGACCTCGTCGACGTCGGCGGCGAGTCCACCCGCCCCGGCGCACCCCGCGTGGACGAGGACGAGGAGCTCAAGCGCGTCGTGCCCGTCGTCCGGGGCCTTGCCGCGGAGGGTGTCACGGTCTCCGTGGACACGATGCGCGCCACCGTCGCCGAGCAGGCGCTCGCGGCGGGCGCCGTCCTCGTCAACGACGTCAGCGGCGGCCTCGCCGACCCGCGCATGGTTCCGGCGGTCGCCGCCGCGCACGCCCCCTTCGTGGTCATGCACTGGCGCGGCTTCCTCACCGACATCCACGCCAAGCCGCACTACGAGGACGTGCTCTCCGAAGTCGTCGACGAGCTCCACGCACGCGTGCAGGCCGCCATCGAGGGCGGCATCGCCCCCGAGCGCATCGTCGTCGACCCGGGCCTCGGCTTCTCCAAGGAGGCCGAGCACGACCTGTCGCTCCTCGCCCACCTGGAGCGACTGCGCGAACTCGGCCACCCGATCCTCGTCGCCGCCTCCCGCAAGCGCTTCCTCGGCCGCGTCCTCGCCGGCCCGGAGGGCGCCCCGCCGCCCGCCCGCGAGCGCGACGCCGCCACCGCCGCCGTCTCCGCCATCGCCGCCCACCAGGGCGCCTGGGCGGTCCGCGTGCACGAGGTGCGGGCGACCGCCGACGCGGTCCGCGTCGCCCGCGCCGTGACCGGCGCGGCTGGCGGCCCTCGGTGACCGCCGCGAGGACCGACATCGAGCAGGTACAACTCGCCAACACCGCCTTCTACGAAGCCCTCGAACGCGGCGACTTCGACGAGGTGTCCGACCTCTGGCTGGACTCCGAGGACACCCCGGAGGAATCGGGGGACGCCGAGGACGCCGAGGGCTCGGAGGACGGTGACACGGCCGGGGACGCCGTCTCCTGCGTCCACCCCGGCTGGCCGGTCCTGACCGGCCGCGGCGAGGTCCTCAGGTCCTACGCCTTGATCATGGCGAATACTGAATACATTCAGTTCTTCCTCACCGACCTCAAGGTCGGTGTCGCCGGCGACACCGCTCTGGTGACGTGCACGGAGAACATCCTCAGTGGCGGACCGCCCCCGGAGGGCGGCGGCGAGCTCGGCCCGCTCGTGGGCCAGCTCGTGGTCGCCACGAATGTGTTTCGCCGCACACCCGACGGCTGGAAGCTGTGGTCGCACCACGCGTCGCCGGTCCTCGCGGAAACCGATGACGAAGAGGGTGAGGAGACCCCCACCTGAGTGGGTAGGCGCCCATCGACGAGTGTGTGCCGTGGTGCCCGACGGGCCCCGCGGGCGAGTGCTGTCAGTGCTCGCAGGTAGATTCGATCGAGGCTGGTGTGCCGACCGCACTCGGTGCAGGCCTGCCGATACCGACGATTGCAGGAGTGATTCGCGTGGATCGTGTCGCGCTGCGCGGCCTCAAGGCCCGCGGGCACCACGGTGTCTATCCGCGGGAGCGCGAAGAGGGCCAGACCTTCATCGTGGACCTGGTGCTTGGTCTGGACACGCGAGCGGCCGCGGCCGACGACGACCTGGCGAAGACCGTGCACTACGGAGTCGTGGCCGAAGAGGTCGTGGCCGTCGTCGAGGGTGAACCCGTCGACCTCATCGAGACGCTCTCGGAGCGCATCGCCCAGGCGTGTCTCAAGCACGACGGAGTTCTGGAGGTCGAGGTCTGCGTGCACAAGCCGGACGCCCCGATCACCGTCCCGTTCGACGACGTGACCGTCACCATCACCCGGAGCCGAGTATGACTGCGCCCTTCAAAGCGGGTCAGAGCGACCCCACCGTCCAGCCGGTGCCCACCTCCGTCGTCGCGCAGGTGGACGCCGCGGACTCGACCCTGTCCAACCCCAAGCGCGCCGTGATCTCCCTCGGCAGCAATCTCGGCAACCGCCTGGAGACGCTGCAGGGGGCCGTCGACGCCCTGGAGGACACCCCCGGCCTGCGGGTCAAGGCGGTCTCTCCGGTGTACGAGACCGAGCCCTGGGGCGTCGACCCCGGAACCCAGCCCTCGTACTTCAACGCGGTCGTCGTGGTGAAGACGACCCTGCCGCCCGCCTCGCTCCTGGAGCGCGCGCAGGCGGTCGAGGAGGCCTTCCACCGCGTGCGGGACGAGCGCTGGGGCCCGCGCACCATCGACGTGGACATCGTGGCGTACGCGGACGTGGTCTCCGACGACCCGACCCTCACGCTCCCCCACCCGCGCGCCCACGAGCGCGCCTTCGTCCTCGCTCCCTGGCACGATGTGGAACCGGAGGCCCAGCTGGGCGGCCGGGGCCCGGTGGCGCAGCTGCTCGCCGCGGTCACCCGGGACGGCGTGGCTCCCCGCGCCGACCTGGAACTCCGACTGCCGGAGTAGTCGTTGGAGAGGGCGGTCGAGGAAAGCAAGCCGATGAAGGGTCACCCGTGAAGGAACTGCGCATCAGGACACTGGTCGGCCTCTTCCTCGTGGCCGGAGTGCTGTCCTGGTCGGGCGCCCGCCTCTGGGACTCCGTCGGCTCGCTGCCGCGCGTTCCGCTGGCCGCGCCCATCGTGCTCGCGGTCATCGCCGTCGTCCTTCTCGCGACGGCGCTCTCCCTGCGTTCCCGGCTGCGGGCCCAGCGCGAGCGGCGTCCCGGCGCGAAGGGCGTCGAGCCGATGATGGCCGCCCGCGCCGTCGTCTTCGGCCAGGCGAGCGCCCTGGTGGCGGCGCTGATCTCGGGGATGTACGGCGGGACGGGCGCGTTCCTGCTCGAGTACCTCGACATCCCGCCCCGCCGCGACCAGGCGGTGTACGCGGGGCTTTCGGTCCTGATGGGCATCGCGGTGATAGCGGCCGCCTTCTTCATGGAGCGGGTCTGCAAGCTCCCCGAGGACGACGACGAGAACGGCGAGACGACCGCGGCGGCCTAGGCCCCGCCCACAGGAACACCCCGGGCCCGGGCCCCGCCCGCAGAAACGCCCGGACACCCGTTCCGCGGGCCGCTACAGCAGGGTGCCGCCCTCGACCTCCGTCTCGCCCAGGATGCGCTCCAGGCGCGCCAGGACGTCCGCGTCCAGCCGTACGTGCGCGGCCGCGAGGTTCTCCTCGATGTGCTTCGGCGTACGGCTGCCGGGGATCGGCACGACGTTCGGGTCCTGGTGCAGCAGCCAGGCGAGCGCCAGCTGCGCCGGGGTGATGTCCAGCTCCTCCGCGACACCGCGCACGGGCGCGAAGCGGTCGTTGTTGGCCTTCAGGTTCGCCGCGTCGAACCGCGGGGCGTTCTGCCGGAAGTCGCCCTCCGTGACCTGGCCGACCGTGCCCGTGAGGAAGCCGGCGCCCAGCGGCGACCAGGGCACGAGCCCGACGCCCAGCTCGCGTGCCGCCGCGAGGAGTTCCGGCTCGGCGGGCTTCCACATCGACCACTCGATCTGCACGGCCGACACCGGGTGCACGGCGTGCGCGGCCCGCAGCTGGGCGGCCGTCACGTTCGAGAGGCCCAGGTGCCGGACGAGCCCTTCCCTGATCAGCTCGGCGACCGCCCCGACGGTGTCCTCGATGGGGATCTGCGGGTCGGGGAAGTGCGGGTAGTACAGGTCGATGTAGTCCGTCTCCAGGCCCCGCAGGCTCGCCTCGGCATAGCCGCGTACGTGCTTCGGGTCGCCGTTGACGGCCAGCTCGCCGAAGGCGTAGCCGATGGGGAAGGGGTGCGGCTCCACGCCCTCCGGGAGCCGGAAGCCGAACTTGGTGGCTATCGCGACCTGGTCGCGGCGGCCTCTCAGGGCCTTGCCGATGAGCTGTTCGTTGTGGCCGTCGACGCCGTACCCGTCGGAGGTGTCGATGATCGTGGCGCCCGCGTCGAGCGCCGCGAGGAGAGCCCGCTCGCCGCGCTCGTCGTCGACCTCTCCGTAGACCCCCGGGGAGAGCACCATGGCGCCGTAGCCGAGGGCGGAGACCTCCAGGCCGCCGAGTTTGCGGGTGGGCAGGGACCGCGTGTGCGTATTCGTCATACACGCAGTCTTTCGGCCACCGCCCCCACCGTCCACCACTTTGAGCCACAACAACCGCACAGAGCACGCGAGTTGAGCGGAACGCGGGCCTCCGGCCCGCTCGGATCCGGCGACCGGCAACCGGCAACCGGCAACCGGCAACCGGCTCAGCGGGCCATGATCAGGCTCATCGCCTCGTTGCGCGTCGCGGGGTCGCGCAGCTGACCGCGGACCGCGGACGTGATGGTCTTGGCGCCGGGCTTGCGGATGCCGCGCATCGACATGCACATGTGCTCGCACTCCACGACGACGATGACGCCGCGCGGCTCCAGGATCTCCATCAGCGAGTCCGCTATCTGCGTCGTCATGCGCTCCTGCACCTGCGGACGCCGCGCGTACACGTCCACGAGGCGGGCGAGCTTCGACAGGCCCGTGATCTTGCCGGTGGTGGCCGGGATGTACCCCACGTGCGCCACACCGCGGAACGGCACCAGGTGGTGCTCGCAGCAGGAGGTGACCTCGATGTCCTTCACCAGGACCATCTCGTCGTGGCCGAGGTCGAACGTCGTCGTCAGCACGTCCTCGGGCTTCTGCCAGAGTCCGGCGAATATCTCCCTGTACGCCCGCGCCACACGTCCCGGGGTCTCCCGCAGCCCTTCCCGGTCGGGGTCCTCCCCCACGGCGATAAGCAGCTCGCGTACGGCGTTCTCGGCCCGCTTCTCGTCGAACTCGCCGATCAGGCCGTCGCCGTCCAGCGTCACCGGGTCGGTCATCTTGTGCCTCGTTCCTGTGCGTCTCACGCGGGCGTACGAAATAAGCCGCGCCCCCCAGGCTAGAACCAGGGGGGCACGGCATCCATTCCGGGCCTGCTGAGGCGGGCGGGATCAGCTCTCGGGGCGGTCCTCCGGGGCCACCTCGATGGGCTGCTCCGTGCTGCCCGACGTCACCGCGGGGGTCGCGCCGTTCGCACCGTTCGTCAGCGACAGCTCCTTGGGGGAGAGCACCGGCGGGCGGGTCGAGGGCGTGCGCCGCGAGGAGCCGGTCCACGCGGGGCGGGCCGGGCGCTTCACGATGGTCGAGAAGATCTCGGCGATCTCGTCCTTGCCGAGGGTCTCCTTCTCCAGGAGCTGGAGGACCAGGTTGTCGAGCACGTCGCGGTTCTCGACGAGGATCTCCCACGCTTCGTTGTGCGCGGTCTCGATGAGCTTCTTGACCTCTTCGTCGACCAGCGCCGCGACCTCTTCCGAGTAGTCGCGCTGGTGGCCCATCTCGCGGCCGAGGAAGGGCTCGGTGTTGTCGCCACCGAACTTGATCGCGCCGAGCCGCTCGGTCATGCCGTACTGCGTGACCATCGCGCGGGCCGTGCCCGTGGCCTTCTCGATGTCGTTCGCCGCGCCCGTCGTCGGGTCGTGGAAGACGAGCTCCTCGGCCGCGCGTCCACCCAGCATGTACGCCAGCTGGTCGAGCATTTCGTTGCGCGTGGTCGAGTACTTGTCCTCTTCGGGCAGGACCATGGTGTAACCCAGGGCTCTGCCGCGGGACAGGATCGTGATCTTGTGGACCGGGTCCGAGTTCGGTGAGGCCGCCGCGACGAGGGCGTGTCCGCCCTCGTGGTACGCGGTGATCTTCTTCTCCTTGTCGGACATGATCCGGGTCCGCTTCTGCGGGCCCGCCACGACGCGGTCGATCGCCTCGTCGAGCATGCTGTTGTCGATCAGCTTCTTGTCGCTGCGGGCGGTGAGCAGGGCGGCCTCGTTGAGGACGTTGCTCAGGTCCGCACCGGTGAAGCCCGGCGTACGACGGGCGACCGCGGAGAGGTCGACGTCCGGGGCGACCGGCTTGCCCTTCTGGTGAACCTTGAGGATCTCCAGACGGCCCTGCATGTCCGGGCGGTCGACGGCGATCTGCCGGTCGAAACGGCCGGGGCGCAGCAGCGCCGGGTCGAGGATGTCGGGGCGGTTCGTGGCGGCGATCAGGATGACGCCGCCCTTCACGTCGAAGCCGTCCATCTCGACGAGCAGCTGGTTCAGCGTCTGCTCGCGCTCGTCGTGGCCACCGCCGAGACCGGCACCGCGGTGACGGCCGACGGCGTCGATCTCGTCGACGAAGACGATCGCCGGGGCGTTCGCCTTGGCCTGCTCGAAGAGGTCACGCACACGGGATGCACCGACACCGACGAACATCTCGACGAAGTCGGAACCGGAGATCGAGTAGAACGGGACTCCGGCCTCACCGGCGACGGCGCGCGCGAGGAGCGTCTTGCCCGTACCGGGCGGGCCGTAGAGCAGCACGCCCTTGGGGATCTTGGCGCCGACGGCCTGGAACTTCGCCGGCTCCTGCAGGAACTCCTTGATCTCGTGGAGTTCCTCGACCGCCTCGTCGGACCCCGCCACGTCGGCGAACGTCGTCTTCGGGGTGTCCTTGGTGATGAGCTTCGCCTTGGACTTCCCGAAGTTCATGACCCGGGAGCCGCCGCCCTGCATCTGGTTCATCAGGAACAGGAAGACGACGACGATGAGGACGAAGGGGAGCAGGGAGAGCAGGATGCCGACGAACGGGTTCTGCTTCGACGGCGAGACGGTATAACCGTCCGGGATGTCCTTGGTCTGGTACTTGGACTGCAGGGTCTTGGCGAGGTCGACGCCCTGGTCGCCGATGTAGCTCGCCTGGATCTTGCTGCTGTCCTTGACCTTCTGGCCGTCCTTGAGCTCGACCTTGATGATCTGCTCGTCACCGGTGGTGAGCTTGGCGGATTCGACCTTGTTGTCGTTGATCGCCTGGACGACCTGGCCGGTGTCCACCGTCTTGTAGCCACCGGACGAGCCGACGACCTGCATCAACACGACCACGGCAAGGACGGCCAGCACGATCCACATGACTGGCCCACGGAAGTATCGCTTCACGTCCATCCATACGGAGCGATGACGCCCCGTCCCTCCTGCCATAGTGAGTTTGATAAAGACTGTTCTTCGGACGGTACCCCAGCATTGTGACCCGAAGCTGCCCGGGACTGCTGGCAATCCGGCCTTCGCATGCTCCAACGTCGGGAAACGGGTGAGGGTTCCCCTGCGTCATACGCGGTGCGTACACCGCGCCGCGAGACGTCAGCCGCCGTAGACGTGTGGAGCGAGCGTTCCGACGAACGGCAGGTTGCGGTACTTCTCGGCGAAGTCGAGGCCGTACCCCACGACGAACTCGTTCGGGATGTCGAAGCCGATCCACTTCACGTCGATCGCGACCTTGGCCGCCTCCGGCTTGCGCAGCAGCGTGCACACCTCGAGGGAGGCGGGCTCGCGCGAACCGAGGTTGGAGAGCAGCCAGGACAGCGTCAGACCGGAGTCGATGATGTCCTCGACGATCAGGACGTGCTTGCCCTTGATGTCGGTGTCGAGGTCCTTGAGGATCCGCACGACACCGGAGGACTGGGTCCCCGCGCCGTACGACGACACGGCCATCCAGTCCATCGTGACGGGAGTGGACAGCGCGCGCGCCAGGTCCGCCATGACCATCACCGCGCCCTTGAGGACGCCGACGATCAGCAGGTCCTTGCCCGCGTACTCCGCGTCGATCTTGGCGGCCAGCTCGGCCAGCTTCGCGTCGATCTCTTCTTTGGTGATGAGCACCGACTGGAGGTCGGTGCCCATGTCTTTCGCGTCCACCCGCATCACTTTCGGTCGTCCCACCGGCCGACTCGGCCCGTCAGTCACACGGGCCTCTCGTCAGCCTTGCCGGATCACCAGTCTGCCACCCTGGCGCTGAGCCACGACTTTGCCCGGGAGGTTGATGGCTCCCTGGCCGCGCCAGCCCGTGATCAGGCGGTCGACCTCTTCGATGTGCCGGGCGAAGAGCGAACCCGCCGGGGCGCCCGCGTCGATGGCGGCCCGGCGGACGATGCGGCGGCGCACCGCGGGGGGCAGTGCGTAGAGCTTCGCGCACTCCAGGAGGCCGGTGGCGTCGCGCACGGTCGTCTCGGCCTGGGCGGCCCAGGTGTCGAGGGCGTCGGCGTCGTCCCGGGAGAGCTGGGCCGTGCGGGCGAGCGCTTCGACGACGCCTTTGCCGAGCGCCTTCTCCAGGGCGGGCAGGCCCTCGTGGCGCAGGCGGGACCGGGTGTACGCCGGGTCGGCGTTGTGCGGGTCGTCCCAGACGGGCAGCGACTGGACCATGCAGGCCTTGCGGGCGGTCTGCCGGTCGAGGTGCAGGAAGGGGCGGCGGTAACGGCCGGCGACCCCCGAGGTCGCCGCCATTCCGGACAGCGAGCGGATCCCGGAACCGCGGGCGAGGCCGAGCAGGACGGTCTCCGCCTGGTCGTCGCGGGTGTGGCCGAGCAGGACGGCGGCTGCTGAATGCCGTTCGGCGGCGGCATCCAGGGCTGCGTAGCGCGCGTCGCGGGCGGCGGCCTCGGGGCCTCCGTCGCGGCCCACGTCCACGGCCGCGGACTCGACCGGGGTCAGGCCGAGCGCGGTGAGGCGCACGACGACTTCGGCGGCGCGCAGGTCGGACCCCGGCTGCAGGCCGTGGTCGACGGTGATGCCGCCGGCACGCATGCCGAGCTTGGGAGCTTCGAAGGCGAGCGCCGAGGCGAGCGCCATGGAGTCCGCGCCGCCGGAGCAGGCGACGAGCACGAGCGGCGACGCGGCCTGCTCGTGCGGGGACTGCGGGGGCAGAGGGGGGCGTGAGGGGCGTGGGGGGGCGTTCTCGGAGGTGCGCTGTAGGTCGGTCAGGACGTCGTGGAGTACGCGGCGGACCGCCAGGCGTATCGCCGCGACCGCAGGATGGGGACCCATGTCCGGTTCCCTTCGTGAAGTTCGGGGGTGAGCTCGGGCCAGTCACTCAGGACCCACTCGGGTCGTCCGACCCCTCGGGGGGCCTTGCTTCCCGTGCGTTCGGTCACTCAGAGTGTGTCGATGGTGACAGAGCCGAGCCGTTACCCGAGCATCGCACGCCTACCCATCGCCCACGGTCCCTCGGACGGGTGATTACGGGGGCGTTCTCCTGCCATCGGCCGCATCCGGCCTCTCAGTCTCCTTTACGGTGCACCCGCGCGACCCAGTCCGCGGGTTTGGCGATCTCCGCCTTCGTGGGCAGCGTGTTCGGCGACGTCCACACGCGGTTGAAGCCGTCCATGCCGACCTCGTCGACGACGGCGCGCACGAAGCGCTCGCCGTCGCGGTACTGGCGCAGTTTCGCGTCCAGGCCGAGGAGCTTGCGCAGCGCCTGGTCGAGACGGCTCGCGCCGCGGGCCCTGCGCTGCTGAAACTTCTCCCGGATCTCGCCGACGGACGGCACGACGTCCGGGCCCACGCCGTCCATCACGAAGTCCGCGTGGCCCTCCAGCAGGGACATCACGGCCGTGAGGCGGGCGAGGATCTCGCGCTGGGCGGGGGTCTGGACGAGCTCGACGAGGGAGCGGCCGCCCTCGGACTCCTCGCCCTCCGCCGCGTCGGTGCGGCCGCCCGCGAAGGTCTGGGCGGCCTCCCTGACGCGCTCCAGGACCGTCATCGGGTCCACCTCGGTCTCGCCGAGGAACGACTGGATCTCGGCCTCCAGGTGGTCGCGCAGCCACGGCACGGCGGTGAACTGCGTGCGGTGCGTCTCCTCGTGGAGGCAGACCCAGAGGCGGAAGTCGTGGGGGTCGACGTCGAGCTCGCGCTCCACGTGCACGATGTTCGGGGCGACCAGGAGGAGCCTGCCGCCGCCGTTCGCTCCCGCGGGGAGGTCTCGGGTGGCCGGGGCGAACGTCTCGTACTGGCCGAGGACGCGGGAGGCGAGGAACGACAGGAGCATGCCGAGCTCCACGCCCGTCACCTTGCCGCCGACCGCGCCCAGCACGGCGTTGCCGGTGCCCGTGCGGCGGTCCTGCATCTTGTCGAGGAGGGGCTTGAGGATCTCCCTGAACCCCGCGACGTTCGCCTTCACCCAGCCGGCCCTGTCCACCACGAGGACCGGGGTGTCGTGGGTGGCCTCCGTCCCCATCCTCGTGAAGGAACGGACGTGTTCCTCCGAGGATTTGGCGTGCCGGCGGAGCTCCGCGACGACGGCTCGCGCTTCGTCGCGGCTCACTTCCGGGCCCGGCCTCACGAGCCGGGTCGCGGTCGCCACCGCGAGATTCCAGTCGACCATCTCGGCACCACCGATGCTCGTCATGCGCTCAACGGTACGTGCTGGCTCCCTCCTGTGGAGGGGCTGGCACCCCTGACATTGCCCTGGAGCCTGCCCCTAGGGCCCGGGTGGGGCGGATGGCCCCGGTGTTCATGTACGGGTGGGTGGGGGTTGCTCGCGCCGGGCTCGGCGAGGCAGTCACCCCCTCGGCCGCGGGTGAGTGGGGGTTGCTCGCGCAGTTCCCCGCGCCCCTTTGCGGCGAGACCTGGGCGTCGGACGTTCAGGGCTCGGCGAGGCAGTCACCCCCTCGGCCGCGGGTGGGCGGGGGTTGCTCGCGCCGTTCCCCGCGCCCCCTTGCGGCGAGACCTGGGCGTCGGCCGTACAGGGCTCGGCGAGGCAGTCACCCCCTCGGCCGCGGGTGGGCGGGGGTTGCTCGCGCCGTTCCCCGCGCCCCCTTGCGGCGAGACCTGGGCGTCGGCCGTACAGGGCTCGGCGAGGCAGTCACCCCCTCGGCCGCGGGTGAGTGGGGGTTGCTCGCGCAGTTCCCCGCGCCCCTTTGCGGCGAGACCTGGGCGTCGGACGTTCAGGGCTCGGCGAGCAGTTCTCGGATCGGCGAAGAGTCTTGCGCTCAGCGGCAGCCGCAGTTCGCCACTGTTGAGGCCATGTGGTCCAGGGCCTTCTGGGCCGATTGGGGGTCCGTCGTGCCCGTGGTCATGAAGGCGAAGACCAAGAGGCGGCCGTCCGCGTCCACCACCGTTCCCGCGAGGCTGTTCACGCCGGTCAGCGTGCCTGTCTTGGCGCGGACCACGCCCGTGCCCGGGGAGTCCTTGGGGTAGCGGTCGACGAGCGTGCCGGTGAAGCCCGCCACGGGCAGGCCCGTGACGACCGAGCGCAGTTCGGGGCGGCCCGGGTCCGCCGCGTGGTCCAGGAGCGCGGCGAGGAGCTCCGCGGAGACGCGGTCGGCGCGGTCCAGGCCGCTGCCGTCGGCGAACTTCGTGCCGGAGAGGGGGAGCTTCTGCTCGGAGAGGGTGTCGCGCACCGCCTTGCCCGCGCCGTCGAAGCTCGCCGGCTCCTTCGCGGCGATCGCCGCCTGGCGGGCCAGCGCCTCGGCGATGTCGTTGTCGCTGTGCGTCAGCATCCGCTCGACCAGGGCCGACAGCGGCGGCGACTCGACCTTCGCCAGGGACTCGGCGCGGTCCGATGCCTTGGAGGGGCCCGGGGTCGCCTCGGGGGGCGTCGACGTGTCGATGCCCTTGTCGCGGAGGAACTGCGCGAACTTCCTCGTCGCCTCGCCCGCCGGGTCGGCCGTGCGCGGTGCGGGGCCGCTCGTGGAGTCGTCGAGGCGGCCCTCGTCGGCCATGAGCGCGCTGACCGGCGTGATGTTCTCGTTCGGGCCGATCGGGTGCTGCACGGGTCCGGAGTACAGCGACGTGTCGTACGAGAGTTTGATCTTGTCGATGCCGCGGCTCTTGAGGGCGCGTGCCGTGTCCTCGGCGAGGGTGCGCAGGCTCGCCGCCGTGTCCGTGTAGCGGCCGTCCTTGCGGGCGGTGAGCGTGGGGTCGCCACCGCCCACCAGGACGACGTCGGGCGTCCCGGACGCGTCGGACTCGATCACCGTCTTCGTGGCGATGCGGTGGTCCGGGCCCACCGCGGACAGCGCGGCGACAGCCGTGGCGATCTTGATGGTCGACGCGGGCGTCAGCCCGTCGCCCGCGCTCTTGCCGTAGACCGGCTTCCCGGAGGCCGCGTCCAGGACGACGGCCGACCGCTTCGGGCCGAGCGCCGGATCCCGCATGAGCGGATCGAGCACCTCCGCCAGCGCGGAGTCCGTCGGCGCCGGAGCGACGCCCGCGGGCGCCCCGAGTCCGGCGAGCACCGAAGGGGCGCTCGGAGCGGCGTCGGGCTCGCTTCCGGGCGCCCGACCAGCGTGATCTGCGCCACCCCAGGCCTCCTGGGAAGCGGCCCGGTCCCGCTCCGCCGTACGCTGACCGGAGGAGTCCCAAGGGCCGGCCGCGGCCACCGCCCCGGCCGCGATGACCAGGCCGAAGGCGGCGGACCCAGCTGTGAGCTGCCAGGTCGTGAGCTTCCCGGAGAACCCGGAGAGCTTGATGGCGGAAGGCTTTGCCAGCTGTCTCAAAAGCTGTCGAGGCCGCTGCCAAGGCTTGAGCTCCGGCACGACGACCAGCCCCTTTCGCGATCACACATCTGCGTGAGGGACACTTAATCACCCGAAGTATGTGCTGATCATGGAGGAGCCACCCGTGGAGTTCGACGTCACCATCGAGATTCCGAAGGGTTCGCGGAACAAGTACGAGGTGGACCACGAGACCGGCCGGATCCGTCTGGACCGTCGCCTCTTCACGTCGACCAGCTACCCCGCGGACTACGGCTTCGTCGAGAACACCCTCGGCGAGGACGGTGACCCGCTGGACGCCCTGGTCATCCTGGACGAGCCGACCTTCCCGGGCTGCCTCATCAAGTGCCGCGCGATCGGCATGTTCCGGATGACCGACGAGGCGGGCGGCGACGACAAGCTGCTCTGCGTGCCGGCCTCCGACCCGCGCGTGGAGCACCTGCGCGACATTCACCACGTCTCCGAGTTCGACCGCCTGGAGATCCAGCACTTCTTCGAGGTCTACAAGGACCTGGAGCCCGGCAAGTCCGTCGAGGGCGCCGACTGGGTCGGCCGCGCGGACGCCGAGGCCGAGATCGAGCGTTCCTACAAGCGCTTCAAGGACGAGGGCGGCCACTGAGCCACTCGCCCCGGACGGGCCGCGCGACCCAAGGGGGTCACGCGGCCCGTTCGTGTATCTGTGCCCATACTGGCCATACGGAGGGTGCGTACGAGTCGTATGAAAAGTGAGGGCATCAGTGGCCGAGCAGGAGGCCGAGGACCGCAAGCCGCAGTCGGACGAAGCACGCAGCGCGTTCGTGCAGCCCAGCGGTGTGGTGGCGCAGCCACCGGCCCCTGAGGACGAGTCCCAGACGACGTCCGAGTTCGCCATCCCCACCGGTCTCGCGACCCCGTCGACGACGACGCAGGAGACCGAGAAGTCGGCGTTCACCACGCCGCACACCTACACCTCCCGCAACGCCCCGCAGGCCTTCACGCCCGCGCAGGGCATACCCCTGGTGAAGCTCACCAAGGACGTGCCGTGGCAGGACCAAATGCGCACGATGCTGCGCATGCCGGTCACCGAGCGGCCCGCTCCGGAGCCCGCGCAGAAGCAGGAGGACGAAACCGGTCCCGCCGTGCCGCGCGTGCTCGACCTGACGCTGCGTATCGGCGAGCTGCTGCTCGCGGGCGGTGAGGGCGCCGAGGACGTGGAGGCGGCGATGTTCGCCGTCTGCCGCTCGTACGGACTCGACCGCTGCGAGCCGAACGTGACGTTCACGCTCCTGTCGATCTCGCACCAGCCCTCCCTGGTCGACGACCCGGTCACGGCCTCCAGGACGGTGCGCAGGCGCGGCACCGACTACACGCGTCTCGCGGCGGTCTTCCACCTGGTGGACGACATCAGCGACCCGGAGCTCGAGATCTCCCTGGAGGAGGCCTACCGGCGGCTCGCGGGCATTCGGCGTAACCGTCACCCCTATCCCGGCTGGGCCCTCACGGCCGCCAGCGGGCTCCTCGCGGGCTCCGCTTCGGTGCTCGTGGGCGGTGGCGCGCTGGTCTTCCTGGTGGCCGCCGTGGGCGCGATGCTCGGCGACCGGCTCGCCTGGCTGTGCGCGGGACGCGGGCTGCCGGAGTTCTACCAGTTCGTGGGCGCCGCGATGCCGCCCGCCGGGATGGGTGTGGCGCTCAGCTTCGTGCACACCGAGGCGTCCATGGCGTCGGCGGTCATCACCGGTGGGCTCTTCGCGCTGATCCCGGGGCGGGCCCTGGTGGCGGGCGTCCAGGACGGTCTGACCGGCTACTACATCACCGCGGCCGCACGTCTCCTGGAGGTCATGTACCTCATCGTGGGCATCGTCTGCGGTGTGCTGCTCGTGCTGTCGCTCGGCGTCATGCTCGACGCGACGAACCTGACCCCGGAGACGAAGTTCGGTGTGACGTCGTCGCGGCCGGTCATCCAGATCCTGGCGTCGATGGCGCTGAGTCTGGCCTTCGCGATCCTGCTTCAGCAGGAACGTAACACCGTGCTGATGGTGACCCTCAACGGCGGCATCGCCTGGGTGATGTTCGGCGCCCTTGCGCAGACGCCGCTCGAACTGTCGCCCGTGGCCGCGACGGCCATCGCGGCCGGTCTGGTGGGCCTGTTCGGGCAGCTCTTCTCGCGGTACCGGTTCGCGTCCTCACTGCCGTACGTCACCGCGGCGATCGGCCCGCTGCTGCCCGGTAGCGCCACGTACTTCGGGCTGCTCGCGCTGGCGCAGAACGACCTGAACACGGGCATGAACTCGCTCACCAAGGCCGTCGCGACGGCCCTGGCCATCGCGATCGGCGTGAACCTGGGAAGCGAGGTCTCCCGGCTGATCCTGAAGGTGCCGGGCGCGACCTCGGCGGTGAACCGCCGCGCGGCCAAGCGGACGCGCGGCTTCTAAGGCCTTGCAGGCCGCCTGCGACGGCGCGCGTCAGCGCTTGGCGTGGCGGCCGCGCTGCTGGCCGGGGGGCGTGCCCGGGGCGCCCGCGCCCTCGACGGACGCGGCCTTCTTGGACTTGCTGCGCGCCCGCAGGAACTCGATGGCGATCGGCACCACCGAGACGAGGACGATCAGGATGAGGATCGCCTCGATGTTCTTGTGCACGAACTCGATGTTGCCGAGCCAGGCGCCGAGCAGCGTGACGCCCGCGCCCCACATGACGCCGCCGATGATGTTGAACGTGATGAACGAGCGGTACCGCATGCCGGAGACGCCGGCGATGATCGGCGTGAAGGTGCGCACGATCGGCACGAAGCGGGCCAGGACCAGGGACTTCGGGCCGTACTTCTCGAAGAAGTCGTGGGCCTTGACCACGTTCTCCTGCTTGAAGAGCTTGGAGTCCGGGCGGTTGAAGAGCGAGGGGCCGACCTTCTTGCCGAACAGATAGCCCGCCTGGTCACCGAGGATCGCGGCCACGCAGATCAGCAGGCAGGCCAGCCACAGCGGGGTGTCCAGCTTGTTCGTGGTGATCAGCAGACCCGTGGTGAACAGCAGCGAGTCACCGGGCAGGAAGAAGCCGATGAGCAGGCCCGACTCGGCGAAGACGATCACCAGCAGGCCCCAGAGGCCGAACTGGTTGAGCAGGTAATCCGGATCCAACCAGCTTGGTCCGAGCGCAAGCGTCGTCACGGTTCCGGGCTCCTGAGGGGTGAGGGGGCGGGGCGGCGGCAGGTGCAGCCCCCCAAATTTATCAACGCGGGGCGGCCCGCCCAGGTTCCAGTGCCCCTCTCCCGCCGCACTGTGCGACAACTGGGACATAGCCGGGCCGCACGCGCCTCACCCGTTGCGTGCCGCGTTCGCGAGGATCGCGTCCCGCAGGTACTCCGCGAGGCCGGGCCTGATGGCTTCGTAGAAGGCCGTGAAGCGCTCGTCGGCCACGTACATCTCACCGAGACAGGTGTGCATCTCGTGCGAGCAGGTGTAGTGGTTCGCCGTGATGAAGAGGCGGTGCTCCTCCGCGGCGTCCATGGCCTCCTCGGAGTCCGCGGGCACGCCGCGGCCGAGCAGCTCGCCCACGCGCGCGTGGACCGCGTTGAACTCGTCGTTGATCCGCTTCCAGTCGTCCTTTGTGTACGTGGCGGCCTTGCGCTGCGACTCGCGGTAGGCCTCCGTGTCGCCCCAGCGCTGCTCGACCTCGTCCGCGTACTGGTCGGGATCGTGGTCTCCGAAGACCTCGAACTTCTCCTCGGGCGTGAGGTTGATGCCCATCTTCTTCGCCTCCATGGCGGTCTCGACGGCGGCGGCCATCTCCTGGAGCCGGTGGATCCGCGCGGTCAGCAGGTCGTGCTGGCGGCGCAGGTGGTCCCGCGGGTCCGTGTCCGGGTCGTCCAGGAGGGCCGCCACCTCGTCGAGGGGGAAGCCGAGCTCTCTGTAGAACAGAATCTGCTGGAGCCGGTCGAGGTCGTCGTCGCTGTAGCGCCGGTGACCCGCGTGGCTGCGCCCGCCGGGCACGAGCAGGCCGATCTCGTCGTAGTGGTGCAGCGTGCGCACGGTCACTCCGGCGAATGCGGCGACCTGTCCCACGGAGTAGCTCATGGCGTCCGCCCTTCTTCTCTCGGTACGCGGATCAGCCTGGGTCCTCACGTCGCGTGAGGTGCAAGTGCGAAAGCCGGGCGGGCGGCGCTACCTGCTCAGCGCCGTGAACCTCCGGACCGCCAACGGAAGGAATACCCCCACGAGCACCACCGGCCACAGCACCGCCAGGAGCCCCGCGTGTTCCGCGGCCCAGGACGTGCCGGCCACCCCCGGGTCGTTGCCGAAGAGGTCACGGACGGCCGTGGCCGTCGCCGAGAGCGGGTTCCACTCGACGAGGGCGCCCAGCCAGCCCGGCATGTTCTCCGGGACCGTGAAGGCGTTGGAGAGGAACCCGACCGGCCACACCAGGATCTGCACGGTCGCCACCAGCTCCGGCCTGCCCGCGACCATCGCCAGCTGAATCCCGAGCCACAGCATCGCGAACCGCAGCATCAGAAGCAGCCCGACCGCCCCGACGGCCGCCCCGAACGAGCCGTGCCAGCGCCAGCCGATCGCGAGCCCGACCCCCATCATGACCAGGAGCGAGACGAACGACTGGAGCATGTCGGCGACCGAACGCCCCACCAGGACGGCGCCGTTGGCCATGGGCATGGAGCGGAACCGGTCGATCACGCCCTTGTTGAGGTCCTGGGTGACCGCGACCATCGTCGCGTCGAGCCCGAAGACCATCGTCAGCGCGAACATGCCGGGCACGAGGAACCCGGCGTACTCCCCCGCGATGCCCTTCCCGCCACCGATCAGGTAGGCGAACATCAGCAGCAGCATCACCGGGAAGACGAGACCCACCAGGACCTGCACGGGCTGCCGCGCCCAGTGGGCGAGTTCGCGCCGCGTCATCGTCCAGGAGTCGGTCACGGCCCAGCTGATCGGCGTACTCACACGGACTCCTTCGTACGTTCCGTCAGGCTCAGGAAGACCTCGTCCAGCGTGGGCCTGCGCAGCGCCACGTCCTCCGCGTCGATGCCGGCGTCCCGCAGGCCCCGCACGACGGCCGTGAGGGCCTCCATGCGGTCCGTGACGGGCGCGGAGGCCATCCTGCGGTCCGCGTCCACCGTGGCGCCCGGAGGCAGCACGGCGGCCGCACGCGCCAGTTGGGTGGCGTCCCGGACCACGACGTCGATCCGGTCGCCGCCGAGCTCCGCCTTGAGGTCGTCCGCCGTGCCCTGAGCGACGACCCGGCCCCCGTCGATCACCGACATGCGGTGGGCCAGCTGATCCGCCTCCTCCAGGTACTGCGTCGTCAGGAGCACGGTGGTGCCGCCCCCGACCAGCGAGCGCACCGAGTCCCACACCTCGGCGCGGCCGCGCGGATCGAGGCCCGTGGTCGGCTCGTCCAGGAAGAGCACCTCGGGGTCCGT
This sequence comes from Streptomyces venezuelae, assembly GCF_008642315.1. Classification (NCBI taxonomy): domain Bacteria; kingdom Bacillati; phylum Actinomycetota; class Actinomycetes; order Kitasatosporales; family Streptomycetaceae; genus Streptomyces; species Streptomyces venezuelae. The sequence goes on from NZ_CP029192.1 coordinate 4,110,720, forward strand.
GACGAGGGACGCCGCGAGATCCAGGCGGCGCCGCATGCCGCCGCTGTACTGCTTGACGGCCTTGCGGCCCGTGTCCGCGAGACCGAACCTCTCCAGGAGCTCGTCGGCCCGCACGCGCGCGTGGCGGGCGCCCAGGTGGTGGAGCCGCCCGAACATGTCCAGGTTCTGGCGGCCGCTCAGCTCCTCGTCCACCGCGGCGTGCTGGCCGAGCAGTCCGATGCGCCTGCGCACCTCGTCGGGCCTGCGCCGCGCGTCGTGCCCCGCGACCTCCACGCGCCCCTCGTCGGCCCGCAGGAGGGTGGCCAGCATGCGCACCGCCGTGGTCTTGCCCGCCCCGTTCGGTCCGAGCACGCCGTGCACCGTGCCGCGCTCGACCCGCAGGTCGAGGCCGTTCAGCGCCTTCTTCCCCGCCCCCTTCGATGTCCGCCCGTACGTCTTGTGCGCGCCCTCGACGACGATCGCGTCCGTCATCCGGCTCCCTCCAGACTCGTAGTCAAACTTGACTAGGCAGGCGAAGGTAGCCGAGGCGAGGTCAGTCGTCAAACTTGATTAGCGGCGATCCCCCGCGTGCCGGTCCCCCGAAGCGAACGGGTTCTCCTCACCGTCCGCGAGCACGCCCACAAAGGGATCGCCCTCGCCCGCGAAGGTGTACGCGCCGCCCTCCACGCGCGAGATGAGACTCCTGGTCCACTCCGCGCCCGTGTCGGCGGAGTGCACCCAGTAGTTCATGATCTCGCCGATGTGGCCCAGCTGACCGGGCCCTTCCTCGGGCGTGTAGTACTCGGTGACGGACGTCCGCCACTCCTCGATGCGCCGCACCCGCTCCTTGAGGAGGCCCACGACCTCCTCGCGCGGCAGGTCGACCATGAGGCCGAGCGCCGCCGTGAGGATGTCGGGCCGCTGGTCGTACATCGTCAGGGACTCACGGAGGAGGGAGAGGTACTCCTCCGTGCCCTGATCCGTCATCTCGTACTCCGTGCGCGGCGGGCCGCCGGCCGTGGACGGGGCGATCTCGTGCGCGCGCAGCATCCCTTGCTTCGCCAGCTGCTTCAGGGCGTGGTAGATCGAGCCCGGCTTGGCGTTGGACCACTCGTGGGCGCCCCAGTACTCCAGGTCGTTGCGGACCTGATAGCCGTGGGCGCGGCCGTGCTGGCGCACGGCCCCCATCACCAGCAGCCGGATCGCCGACATGTACCGCGCCCTTTCGTTCAGCCCCCGGACCTCTTCGCCCCGCCCCCGGTCTTCAACTTTGACTAGGGTAGCCCTGCTCCAGCGCCACCAGCTCGAAGGCCGTCTTCCCGTCCAGGGACTCGCGGACGATGTCGGCGTGGCCCGCGTGCCGCCCGATCTCCTCGACCAGGTGCAGCATCAGCCAGCGCATCGACACGGCGCCGTCCTTCGGGAACCACGGCGCGTCGGGCAGCGGGAACGTGTCGTCGAGGCTCGGCACCTCGCGGATGAACGCCTCGGTCTCCCGGGCGACCCCGTCCCAGAACGCCAGCGTCTCCGCGAGCGTCTCGCCCTCCACGAGGACGAATCCCTCGCCCCACGTCTCCTGCGTGCGGGCCTTCTCGTTGGGCTTCCGCTGCGCCATGCGGAGCCAGTTGAGCTCCACCTCCGCGACGTGCTTCACCAGGCCGCCGAGCGTCAGCTCGCTGGCGCTCGGGCGGGCCTTCGCCTGCTCGTCGGTGAGACCGATGACCGAGCGCCGGACACCGCCGCGCTGCGCCTCCACGAAGGCGATCAGGGCGCCGCGCTCGTCGCCGTGGGCTTCCGCGCTGACGTGGGTGACCATGGTGTCCGCCTCTCTCGCGCCCGCTGTCACGGGCTGTTCCGCCGGGCTCGTCCGCCGGGCTTCTCGACACCACAGACACTACGGAGCCTTGCGGTCAGGTTCTGTCCGCAAGGCTCCGGGAGGCTCCGAAAGACGAGCCGGTTCAGAAGGGGAAGCGCGCCCTGCCGTGCTGCACCGAGATCCACTTCTGCGTGGTGAAGGCGTCCACCGTCGACTCGCCGTTCAGCCGCCCCAGGCCGGAGTTCTTCTCGCCGCCGAACGGCACGATCGCCTCGTCGTGCACGGTGCCGTCGTTCACGTGGATCATGCCGGTCCTGACGCGCTTGGCGATGCGTACGCCGCGCTCGGTGTCGGCGGTGTGCACGGCGCCGCTCAGGCCGTACGGGGTGTCGTTGGCGATGCGGACCGCCTCGTCCTCGCCGTCGAAGGGCAGCAGCAGGGCGACGGGGCCGAAGATCTCCTGGGTGAGGACCGGGGAGTCGTCGGGGAGTTCGGTCAGGACCGAGGGGGCGACCAGGTTGCCGTCGGTGCGCCCGTGCAGCAGGGCCTTCGCCCCGGCCGCGACGGCCTGCTCGACGACGGCCGTGACGGCGTCCGCCTGCGAGGAGTTGATGAGCGGGCCGATGTGGGTGGCGGGGTCGGCCGGGTCGCCGACCTTGAGGCTCGCGACCTTGTCGACGAACTTCTCGGTGAACTCCGCCTGCACGGAACGGTCCACGAGGATGCGGTTGGCGGCCATGCAGACCTGGCCCTGGTGCACGAAGCGGCTGAAGACCGCCGCGTCGACCGCGTAGTCGATGTCGGCGTCGTCCAGGACGATCAGTGCGCTGTTGCCGCCCATCTCCAGGATCGAGCGCTTGAAGTGCGATGCGCACACCGTCGCGACATGGCGTCCCACGCGGTCCGAGCCGGTGAAGGAGATGACGCTCGGCACGGTGTTCTCGAGGAAGGCGTCGCCTATCTCGGCTATGTCCGTGATCACTACGTTGAGCAGGCCGGCCGGCAGGCCCGCGTCCTCGAAGACCTTCGCGACCAGGCTGCCGCCGAGGACCGGGGCGTTCTGGTGCGGCTTCAGCACCACCGCGTTGCCGAGGGCGAGCGCGGGGGCGACGCTCTTGATGGACAGCAGGAAAGGGAAGTTGAAGGGGCTGATGACGCCCACCACGCCGACCGGGACGCGGTAGAGGCGGTTCTCCTTGCCCTCGTCCGGGGAGGGCAGGACGCGGCCCTCGGGGCGCAGCGCGAGATGGACCGCCTCGCGCAGGAACTCCTTGGTGAGGTGGAGCTCGAAGGCGGCCTTGAGCCGGGTGCCGCCCAGCTCGGCGACGATCGCGTCGGCGATCTCCTCCTCGCGGTCCTCGATGATCCGCAGGGCGCGCTCGAACACGGCACGGCGCGTGTAGGGGTTCGTCTCCGCCCAGTCCCGCTGCGCCCGCTCGGCCGCGCGGTAGGCCTGGTCGACCTCGTCCGCCGTGGCGACCGTGATGGACGCCAGCTTCTCCCCGTCGTACGGATTGAAGTCGATGATGTCCCAGGAACCCGACCCGGCCTTCCACTCCCCGTCGATGTACTGGTGAGCCAGGTCGGTGAAGAAGGACATGAGCGGACCCCTTGCCGCGGCAGCAGACGGCCGCATACGGAAGCAGACACCTGATCTCACGTCATAGTACTTATGTTTCAGGTGAGTTGGAGCAGACCACGGAGAAGATCCCGGCTTCCGACCGGATCGGGACTGTCCTTCTGCAGCTGCGCGACCACGCGCTCGTACTGGGCGACTTCCTCGGCCTTGTCGAGGTAGAGCGCACCGGTGAGCTGTTCCACGTACACGACGTCGGAGAGGTCGGACTCCGGGAAGCTCAGCATGGTGAAGGCGCCGCTCTCGCCCGCGTGCCCGCCGAAGCTGAACGGCATGACCTGGAGGGTGACGTTGGGGCGCTCGGAGATCTCGATGAGGTGCTGGATCTGACCCCTCATCACCTCACGATCGCCGTAGGGCCGGCGGAGCGCGGCCTCGTCCAGGACGCAGTGGAAGCGGGGTGCGTGCTCGGAGGTGAGGAGTTTCTGGCGTTCGAGGCGCAGGGCGACGCGGCGGTCGATCTCGGCCCTGCTCGCGCCCTTCATGCCGCGGGCGACGACCGCGTGCGCGTACGCCTCGGTCTGCAACAGGCCGTTCACGAACTGGACTTCGTAGACGCGGATGAGCGAGGCCGCACCCTCAAGACCGATGTATGTCTGGAACCAGCCGGGCAGGACGTCCGAGTAACTGTGCCACCAGCCCGTGAGGTTGGCCTCTTTGGCGAGCGAGAGCAGTGCGCCGCGCTCGGCGTCGTCGGTGACGCCGTAGAGCGTCAGCAGGTCCTCGACATCCCTGGACTTGAAGCTCACCCGTCCCAACTCCATGCGGCTGATCTTCGATTCGGAGGCGCGGATGGAGTACCCGGCCGCTTCGCGGGTGATGCCGCGGGATTCCCTGAGCCGCCTCAGCTGCGAGCCCAGCAGGATGCGCCGTACCACCGAGCCGCTCGACTCCCCTGCGGTCACTTCGCTCAATCCTCCCGATCGACTGGAAGCCAGCAGTCTGCCATTAAACGCTCCGGGCGGTACACGTCCGGTTACAGAAACAGAAAGGGTCCGAAAGCTCTTCACAAGAAGTCGCGGGAATAAATGGGCAAGAAACGGCACGGGATTGTTCAAGTCCGGCGCGTGCACGTGCATCTGCCCTTGCATCTGCTGTACGCATTCGGAACCATGGTCCGCGCGCCACCGCTGTACCGACCGCACCATCGGCGACCGACCGCGCCACCGCTCCATCGCTACGTACCGCGAAACCGGGGAGTGCCTCGCATGGGGACGAATGGATCGACCATGCTCGAGCCGTTAAGGCAGGGGCTACCTCCGATCGACCCCTCCGCCGTCTCGGACGCGGCCTCCGTAGCCCTCCCCGCCCGCTACGAAGCGGTGGGCAGCGCCCGGCAGTTCACCCGCAAGACGCTGGGCCAGTGGGACCTCGACGAGCGGTTCGACGACATCGCGCTGGTCGTCTCCGAACTCGTCACCAACGCGCTGCGCCACGCGCTGCCCGCCGACACCCCGCGCGACCAACAGGAACCGCCGGTGCGGCTGCACCTCATGCACTGGGCGGCGACGCGGCTCGTGTGCGCGGTGCGCGACCCCAGCGACGAGAGTCCGGTCGCCCGCGACACGGACGACGACTTCTCGGCGGAGTCCGGCCGGGGCCTGTTCCTCGTGGACTCGTTCAGCGACAGCTGGGGCTGGCACCCGCTCGCCGGCGCGCTGCGCGGCAAGGTGGTCTGGGCGCTGTTCGGCCTGGGCTGAGCGCGGGGCGCCGCGCGAGCGGCACCGCCCACCCTTCAGGGTCGAGTCAACCACCTATCAGGTGGTCGAACTCCCCGTCCTTCATCCCCAGCAGCATCGCCTCGATCTCGGCGCGCGTATAGACGAGCGCCGGGCCGTCCGGGAACCGCGAGTTGCGCACGGCGACGTCGCCGCCCGGCAGTTTCGCGAACTCCACGCACGAGCCCTGCGAGTTGCTGTGCCTGCTCTTCTGCCAGACGACCCCGTGAAGCTCCGTGGCCGCCATGCCGTTAAACGCGTGGTGCACAGATCGCTCCCCGGGTGGTGCGGTGCCGTGTGTGGCTCTAGATGCAGTGGTCAACTGTCCCGGATCATAGCTGTGTTCACATGCGGATGCATGGGCAGATGCACGTGCACGCGGGGTGTTCCCTTGATTACAGGCTTGTCAGCACCTGCTCGGAGCCCGCATGACGTGCGAACGCCAGCGGATCGAATCCTTCGTGTACCAGGAAGAGACGCATGCCGCGCCCTTCGTGTTCCAGCGTCCGGGTAAGGGAACAGTCGGCGAAGTTGGCCGGATCGGGATCCATCCAACGGACGCCGAGCGTCCGGCCGGCCTCGTACGCAAGAACCTGAACGTGCACGGTGCCGGAAAAGTTCGTGCGGGGGTGCGGCAACGAGACCGGCCTCCCCGCGCACCTGGAGGTGCTCGGGGAGGCCGGGCCTGTGGGTCTCCTACCTCGGCGACCCGTACGGCAGCAGCGCCATCTCGCGGGCGTTCTTGATCGCCGCGGCGATCCGCCGCTGCTGCCGCGCCGACACGCGCGTGACGCGCCGGCCGCGGATCTTGCCGCGATCCGAGACGAACTTCCGGAGCAGGTCGGTGTCCTTGTAGTCGATGTACGTGATGCCGGCGACGTCCAGAGGGTTGGGCTTCGGTGCGCGCGGGCGGGCGACGGGCTTGCGCGGGGACAAAGGTCAGACCTCCAGGAGGGTGTCGAAGGCGGGGGGCAGGTGTTTCCAGGCGTCGCGCCCGGCGGCGTACTCCTCGTCCGTCAGCAGGCAGGACTCCAGGACCTGGGCGAGCCCGTCGCGGTCCAGGCCCGGCGAGGTGAACACCAGGTGGTTGCAGCGGTCGCCGTGTTCCGGATGCCAGTCGAGGGCGGCGGCCGCCCGTCGCACCGGCGGGACCATCTCCCACGCCGCGTCCGGCAGCGAGGCCAGCCACGGCCCCGCGCTCTCGACGGAGAGCGCGCCGCCCGCCGCGTCCCAGCCGAGCAGCGTGTCCGGGTGGTCGGCCAGCCAGAACCTGCCCCTGCTGCGGGCTGCCGCACAGGTCAGATCCTCCAGGGCGTCGTACAGCCGCTCCGGGTGGAACGGCCGCTCCCTGCGCCACACGAACGTCGCGACCCCGCACGCGTCGGCCTCGGCCGGCAGCAGCGCGCAGGCGGGGTGCTGCGCCGCGGCGGCGGCCTCGACGTCGAATCCGGCGAGGGCGGCCGCGGCCAGCTCCCCCCGCCCGACCGGCACGCGCCGCGCCGTCGGGTGGAGCTGGGCGAGCAGGGCACGGTCCTCGTCGTCGGGTCCGGCGCCATCGGCCTCTGCCACGGCGAGCACGGGCGCGTACTCCAGTTGGCGCGCCCACGTGTCGGCGACGGTGCGCCGGTCGTTCGGGGCGGCGGCGAGTCCGACGTCGACGAGGTCGTCGCCGTTGCCGAGGCAGGGCAGCAGCAGGGCCGGGTCGACGGCCGTGACGACGCCGCCGATGACGAGGGCGTCACCGGCGTGCGCGGCGACGACCTCGGCCATCGCCTTGGGCTCGACCGAGTCCCACAGTTCGACGACCGCGAGCCGGGTGAGGCCCGCGTCCGCGAGGCGGCCGAGCTCGGGCATCAGGTCCTCGCGGAGCGCGCAGCACGCACAGTCGTTGACCAGGGGCGCGTCGCCGGTGGAGAGCACGCCGGTGGTGTCGCGGACCGTGCGGACGACGGTGCCGTGCACGGCGGTCGACAGGTCGTGGTGGAGGGCCACGCTGTCGGGGACGGTGGCCAGGAGCTCGTCGACGGCCGCCTTGCGGGCGACCGCGTGCAGACCGCCGACGATCACGACGTCCATGCGGCGCGGCGGGTCCATGGGCGGCGGGTCCGTGGGCGCCATCAGCGCTTGCCGAACCGGCGCTCGAAGCGCTCGACGCGGCCCGCCGTGTCCATCACGCGGGACGTGCCCGTGTAGAAGGGGTGGCTCGCGGACGAGACCTCGACGTCGATGACGGGGTACGTACGACCGTCCTCCCACTCGATCGTCCTGCCGCCGGTGGCGGTCTCGCTCCCCGCCGCCGTCGAGCGGGTGAGGAAGGCGAAGCCCGCGGCCTTGTCGCGGAAGACGACGGGGCCGTACGGGGGGTGGATGTCCTTGCGCATGACGGTCAGCGCTCCTCTCGGAAGTCGACGTGGCGGCGGGCCATCGGGTCGTACTTGCGGATGGTGAGGCGGTCGGGGTCGTTCCGCCGGTTCTTGCGGGTGACGTACGTGTAGCCGGTCCCCGCTGTGGAGCGGAGCTTGATCACGGGGCGGAGTTCGTTGCGGGCCATGGGGCTAGTATATGAAAATGACTCCCGTTTTCAATAGGGGGTCCTGCCCAGCCCCGCGTTCCTACCGAGAGGTGCGTCACCTTGTCCGCCCACTGCCAGCTGACCGGAGCGGAACCCCGCTTCGGCAACAACATCTCCCACTCCCACAGGCGTACGTCGCGCCGCTTCGACCCCAACGTCCAGCGCAAGCGGTACTGGCTGCCGAGCGAGGGCCGGCACGTCCGGCTGCGGCTCAGCACGAAGGGGATCAGGACCGTCGACCGCATCGGGATCGAGGCGGCCGTCGCCAGGATCCGTGCGCGCGGGGTGAGGGTCTGATGGCCAAGAAGAGCAAGATCGCGAAGAACGAGCAGCGGCGCGTGATCGTCGCGCGGTACGCGGCGAGGCGTGCGGAGCTGAAGGAACTCATCCGCAGGCCGGACACTCCGGATGCCGAACGACGGGCTGCCCGGCAGGAGTTGGCGCGCCAGCCGCGGGACGCGAGTCCGACACGGGTACGGAACCGGGACAGCGTCGACGGCCGCCCGCGCGGATACGTGGGGGCGTTCGGGCTGTCGAGGGTGAGGCTGCGTGAGCAAGCGCACGCCGGATTTCTCCCCGGGGTACGCAAGTCGTCCTGGTAGCTTGGCGCGCGATTCGGCCGGGCCACGACCGCCCGGCGCGACGCCGCGTCGGCTAGGGGGACTTCAAGTGCGTACGTACGTCCGTAGTGTCCGGGTTCTCGGTACGGCAGTAGCGGGGCTCGCCGCCGCGCTGGTGCTGAGCGGATGCGGGAGCGGCGGGGACGGGGACGGGGGCGGAGGTGGCGGCAAGAAGGACCGCGGCTCCTCCGACTCATCGGGCTCGTCCGGGTCGTCCGACGGGTCTGGTGGCGCTGGCGGCTCCGACGGGTCCGGCGGTGGATCGGGCTCCAAGGGTGGTGGCAGCCTGGAGGGTTCGTGGATCGCCACGTCCGGTGGGAAGCCGCTCGTCCTCGCGGTCAACGGGAAGACGGCGACGCTCCTCGGCGAGGACGTGCTGTGCAACGGCAACGTCGGCGGCGACGCGGGCTCGCGGACGCTCACCCTCAAGTGCCCGAAGGGCGACGGGGACCGTACGGCGGGCCGCGTCGAGTCCGTGAACGCCAAGTCGATGAAGGTCGCCTGGGGTGACGCGGGCACGGACGAGTTCCTGAAGACGGAGGGCGGCAAGCTGCCCGAGGGACTGCCCACCGGGCCGCCGCAGTCCTGACGCCGCCGCGTCGCTGCCGTACCCACCCCCTTCAACGGGCCGCGGGACCCTCGGGGTTCCGCGGCCCGTCGTCGTCCGGGCGCTTCGTGGACGTGCCGTCGACCAGCATCGGCGGGGGCGAGGTGTCCATGGCGTCGGACAGCTCGTCGAGGGTCTCCAGGAGCAGGCCCGCGCCCCTGCGCACCACGCGGTCGGGGACGCCCTCGCCGTCCCACTCGTCCAGTGCGGTGCGGACCGCCTCCCACTTGGGCACCCGGCGCTCGCGCAGCGCCTTCGCGCCCTGCTCCGTGGACTTGCGCAGCGCGTCGGCGAGGCGGGCCGCAGCGGGGACGGGGGTGTCACCGCGCTCCGGCAGGTGCGCCTCCATCAGCATGGCGACGCGGCCCAGTTGGGCGAGTACTTCCTCCGCGTCGGCGGCCGCGGCACGGGAGAGGCCGCGGTGGCGCACCGGCTCGTTCTTGGCCCGGTCGACGGCTTCCTGCCAGGCGACGCGCGCGTCCCGGGCGGCGAGCAGGGCCTCGCGCACGTCGGGGCAGGCCTTGCCGGCGGGGTGGGCGTAGCGGTCGACGACGGCGGCGGCGTAACGGCCGTCGGCGATCAGCCAGTCGGCGAGGTGGGTGCGGAGGCGGGGGGTCTCCCAGGCGGGGTAGAGCGCGTACGCGATCATTCCGAGCACGCCGCCGAGCAGGGTCAGGACGACGCGTTCGGGGACGGTCTGCGTCCACTGCTGGCCGCCCATGCCGAGCAGGAAGACGACGTACGCGGCCACGCAGGCCTGCGCCGCGACCTGGCCGGTGCGCATCAGCAGGTACATCATCCCGGCGCAGAGCACGGCGAGTGCGGCGGAGAGCCCCGTGCCGGGGTGGGCGAGCTGGACGAGCCCCGTGGCGAGGGCGACGCCGACGAGGGTGCCGCCGAAACGGGCGACCGCGCGGGAGTAGGTCTGGGAGAAGTCGGGCCGCATCACCATGACGGAGGCCATGGGCGCCCAGTAGCCGTGCCCGAGGGGCAGCCAGTGCCCGAGCAGGTACCCCGCGGCGGCCACGGCGGTGACCCGGATGGCGTGCCGGGTCACGGGCGACTCATGCCGCAACTCGGCCCGCACGGCCCGCATCGCGGCGGGGACCAGCGCGAAGAGGGTGGGACGCAGGAGGGGCGCGGGCGCCGTCCGGTCTGCTTCCGCACTCGGGCCGCCCGAGTTGCCCGCTGTTTCCAGGACGTCCTTCAGGAGTGCGCCCAAACGTGTGGCCGCGCGGTACGCCGGGCCCGTGAGGATCGCCCCCGTGTCCGGGGTCCGCAGCGCCGCCTGCGCCTCCGGGGGGATCCTGACCGGCTCGCCGTGCCGGATCGCCCGCGCCGCCGCGTCCAGGACCGCCCCGGCCGCCGCCAGGAGTTCCCGGACCCGGTCCCGCTCCTTGCCCTCCTCGGGCACGCCCACCGCCGGGTCCGCCAGGGAGGCGAGGACCGGGCGGATCCGTTCGGCGACGCCCCTCGCCCCGTGCAGCTCGGCGGGGCGCGTACGGGCCTGGCGCGCGGTGATCGTCGCCGCGTCGCGCGCCGCCATCAGGGGTTCGGGGTCGAACGCGGCCACCGGATCGTGGCGGAGGCGCCGCGCGTAGTCCGCCTCGGCCGCCAACGCGTCGGCCAGCGCGTCCCGGTGGGCGCCCCATCGGCGTACCGGGAAAAGGATGACAAGCGCCGCCTGCACGCAGCCACCCACGATCATCATCGCCGCGTGGCCCGCCGCCGCGACGACCGACGTCGGAATCGTTACCGTCACCAGCATGATCGCCACGTTCGACGACGCGATGATGCCGACCGTGGGCCCCGCCGCCCAGCTCAGGCCCGCGAGGAACGTCCACAGGCAGAGCAGGGCGAGGAAGAGGAGCAGGTGGGAGCCGGTGAGGTAGCCGAGGAAGGTGGAGACGGCGAGGCTGGTGCCGGAGGCCAGCGCGAGCTCGGGACGCGGCCGCCAGCTGCGCTGGAACGTGGCGATGGCCGCCTGGAACGCGCCGAACGCGGAGCTCGCCGCCACCGCGGGACCGAACAGCGTGAGGCTGAGGCCGATGACGATCGCGAGGCCGGCGGCGCCGCGCAGGGCGACGAGGGGTTCCAGACGTTTGCGCTCGACGGTCAGACCCGCGCGAGCTGTCTCTTTCAGCGCGCGGAGCCAGGTCACTCTGTGATGATACGGGGCATATCGGACGGGCACGTCACGCGTTCGGAGACCACGACGTACGCCGCCACGAACGAGCGGCCCGGCGAGTCAGGGCAGCGCCGGGCCCCCGCGCCGGTCGCGTGGCGTGACATGGGCGCGGTCGGCCGCCGCAGTGCCGTGGTGCCAGCCCTCCGCGTCCGTCACTCCCCGTACGCGCGCCGTGGTCGTCTCGGGGAACATCCGCTCCGTGTGGTCCGTGACGGCGACGTCGCGTGCGGCGAGGACGGGAAGCAGCGACGCCGCCTCCCGCGACTCCCCACCCGCTTCGGCCGCCGCCTCCCGCACCGCGTGCTCGCCCGCCTCGGCCAGGCGGCCGCCGATGCGGTGCGCGTACGCCATCAGGAAGGCCTGCCGGAACGTCTTCGTACGCTTGCGGCCCGCGGCGCGCTGACCGGCCTCCGCCCTGGTCATCGCGGCGGTGCCCTGCACGAGCAGGGAGGTGTGGAGGAGCTCGACCGACTCCAGGTCGGAGTCGAAACCGACGACGGTCGAGAAGCCGTACGCCTCGCTCCACACCGCCCGGCAGTGGTTCGCGGCGGCGACGGCGTCGAGCAGGATCGCCTTCGCCGTCTCGTACGGGGCGTCCACACCGATCCGGCACGCGGTCGGGACGTCCTTCGCGTGCGTACGGGCCGCGAGCAGCGCCTCGTCGAGCGAGTGCCGCGCCATCAGCTCCTGCGCCTTGGCGGTGAGCGCCTCCGCCTCCTCCGGGTAACCGGTCGCCTCGGCCTTGGCGAGGAGGGCGCGGACACGGGTGAGCGCGCGGGGCTCGCCCTGGACCGGGCCGGGGACGGTGTCGCCGGGCGGCGGGCCGGCCGGTTCGATCGGGGGGAGGCGCAGGAGGAGCCGGTACAGCTGGAGGTGGACGGTGGCGCGGGTGAAGCGGTCCCGGTCGCGGACGGGCTCTCCGTGCGGCCCGAGGTCGGCGAGCTGGGCGGGCCAGCGGGGCGGCAGGTGGGCGTAGCGCGCGGTCTCGCCGCGGATGAGGTCCGCGACGAGGCGTACGTGCGGGTCGTCCAGGTCGCGGCGGACCAGGCGGATCACGTCGGCGGGCTGCCAGCCGTGCCGCCAGGCCCGGTGCAGGTACTCCTCGCCGCGTCGGCGCAGGTCGGCGTCCGTGTCGGGGGCGGCCGCGAGGAGGGACGCGCCGGTGTCCAGACCGTCGTCGCCGTCGCCGTAAAGCGCCGCCGCGAACGCTCTGTCGATCACCGAATCCATGGCATCAGGGTAGGTGCAGATCGCATGGCGAAAGCGCCCCCGGCCACTTCATCCACAGGCTGTGGATGAAGTGGATGGACCGCGTACCGCCGCACCGCCGCACCTCAGCTGTCCCCGCCCTCGTCGATGAGCCGCCGCACCTCACGGTCCACCAGACCGAGCCGCGCCTCGGCCACGAGCGGTACGGCGCGGCGCTGTCTGCGCGCCTCGTGCACGTCGATGTCGACCGTCACCAGTCCGGGCTCCCACTTCGGCGCCTGCGCGACGACCGTGCCGCGCGGGTCGACGACACGGGACCCGCCCCAGAAGGAGGCGCCGTTCTCGTTGCCGACGCGGTTCACGAAGACGACCCAGCACTGGAGCATGCGGGCGGTGTACGAGAGCAGTGTGTCCCAGTACAGGCCGGTGTCCATCGCCTCGGGGTCCAGGCTGGCCGCGCTGTTCGTCGGTACGACGATGACCTCGGCGCCGTCCTGCACGGCGAGCCACGGCAGCACGGGCTGCCAGGCGTCGTTGCAGATGAGGGTGGCGGCACGGCCGTGCCCGCCGGGCAGGTCGTACGCGCGCAGGTGCTGGCCCGGGCTGACATGCTTGCGTTCCTCCCACGCCAGGTAGTTGGGGAGGTACAGCTTCCGGTGCACGTGGTGGAGGCGGCCGCCCGAGTAGTACGCCGCGGTGTTGTACGCGCGCAGGCTGGTGTGCTCGTGGAGACCGACCAAGACGTCCGGCGCGCCCGGAGCGCCCGGAGCGCCCGGAGCGGAGAGGGTCAGCAGGCGCGGGTCGTCCGTCGTGATGGACGTGTCCTTCTCCAGACCGCCCAGGTGGTAGCCGTGCAGGCTCAGCTCCGGGAAGACGACGAGGTCCGCGCCCTGGCTCGCGGCCTGGGCGATGTGGTCCCGCGCGGTGTCCAGGTTCCGGCCGACGTCTCCCAGGTCGCAGTCGGTCTGTGCCAGGGCGACTCGCATGGGTCGAGCTTTGCAGCGGGGGGTCCGCCGCGCACGCGGGGGTCCTCCGGACGGGGGCGGGGCGTGTGTTCCCTGCGACTGCCCGTGGCGGGTAGGAGCACCAACCCCGCCGCTTCGCGGCGGACGGTCCCCACCCACCCGCCCGTTCACCCCGCACCGTCCAGTGGGAGTAGGGGCGCCGACACCGCCGCTTCGCGGCGGATGGTCCCCACCCACCCACCCGTTTGCCCCGCACCGTCCAGCGGGAGTAGGGAACCCCACCGGGCCGCACCCGCGCACGAAACGGGAGGGGACGTGGGGGTATGTGCGCACGGAGCACCGAGCCAGCCATAGCGGCCGGAAATGTCGGGCGCGGCGCAGGGATGGCGAGTACGGACATACCCCCGCGGCCCCGCACCCAAGAACGAGCAACAGGCGCCCCCGCCCGATGTCAGTGGGGAGTGCAAGACTCGCCACATGGCTGGGCAGCGTTGGGTCGTCGGGGTTGCCGACGGAGGAGGAGCAGAGCTCGTCCCCCTCGGGGACGACGGCCTGCCCGCGAGCCCCGTCGTCCGCGAGCCCGACCTCGCCGAAGCAGTCCGCTCCCGCCCGGACGTCGACCGATGGGTCTGGCGGACCACCGCCGAGATCTACCCCCGCCTCCTCGCCGCCGGCGTCCGCGTGACCCGTTGCTACGACATCGAGGCCGCCGAGCTCCTCCTCCTGGGCCACGAGGGCCGCCTCGGCGAGCCCCGTTCCGCGGCCGCCGCACTCGCCCGCCTCCGCCACACCCCCGTACCCCCGGATCCCCCACCCCGCGCCGCCGAGCCCGGCACGCAGGACTCCCTCTTCGAGCCGCGCCCCGGCGGCGCCCCCGTCACGGTCGACGAACTCGTCGAGATCCACGCCGAGCAGCAGCGAAGACACGACGCCACCGCACACCCCGGCCGGATGCGGCTGCTCACCGCGTCGGAGTCCGCGGGCATGCTGGTGGCCGCCGAGATGAACGCCGCCGGGCTGCCCTGGCGTGCCGACGTCCACCGCGGGCTCCTGAACGAACTGCTCGGCGAGCGGTACGCGGGCCGGGGCGAACCCCGCCGCCTCGCCGAGCTCGCCGACGAGGTGTCCGCGGCGTTCGGCCGCCGCGTCCGCCCGGACCTGGCCGCCGACGTGGTGAAGGCCTTCGCGCAGGCCGGCATCAGGGTGAAGTCGACGCGGCGCTGGGAGCTGGAGGGTCTCGACCACCCGGCGGTGAAGCCCCTGATCGAGTACAAGAAGCTGTACCGGATCTGGACGGCCCACGGCTGGAGCTGGCTCCAGGACTGGGTGCACGACGGCCGCTTCCGCCCCGAGTACACCCCGGGCGGCACCGTCAGCGGCCGCTGGACGACCAACGGCGGCGGGGCGCTGCAGATCCCCAAGATCATCCGCAGGGCCGTCGTGGCCGACCCGGGCTGGCGGCTCGTCGTGGCCGACGCCGACCAGATGGAGCCGAGGGTCCTGGCCGCGATCTCCCGCGACCGGGGCCTGATGGAGGTGGCGGGCAGCGAGGAGGACCTGTACACCCGCCTGTCGGACCGCGCCTTCTCCGGCGACCGCGACCACGCGAAGATCGCGCTGCTGGGCGCGGTGTACGGCCAGACGTCGGGCGACGGCCTGAAGAACCTCGCCGCGCTGCGCCGCCGCTTCCCGCTGGCCGTGGCGTACGTGGACGACGCGGCGAAGGCGGGCGAGGAGGGCAGGCTCGTACGGACCTGGCTCGGCCGGACCAGTCCCCCGGCGGCGGGCGCGGGCGAGGACGACGAGGCGGGCATTCCACAGGAGGAGGCGCCGAGTCCGGGTTCCGGAACCGGAACCGGAATCGGGGGCGGACTCGGGGGCGGCGACGGGGAGTTCGTTCCCGGGTACGCCTCCACCAACGCCCGCGCGCGCGGCCGCTTCACGCGCAACTTCGTCGTGCAGGGCAGCGCGGCGGACTGGGCACTGCTGATGCTGGCCGCCCTGCGGCGGACGATCGCGGAGGGCGGGCTGCGGGCCGAGCTCGTGTTCTTCCAGCACGACGAGGTCATCGTGCACTGCCCCGCCGAGGAGGCGGAGACGGTGGCGCTGGCCGTGCGCGAGGCGGGGGATCTCGCGGGCCGGATCGCGTTCGGGGAGACGCCGGTCCGCTTCCCGTTCACGACGGCGATCGTGGAGTGCTACGCGGACGCGAAGTGAGGCGGCGACGAACCTGGTCGCGTCGAACCCACTCTTGCGGGAGACAACTCGTACGGGAGGCAACTCGTACGGGAACCCGCTCGTGCGGAAACCCGCTCGTGCGGGAGCCAACTACCGCGTCGGCCGCGCCAACAGGTCCCTGAGTTCGTCCGCCACCCTGCTGTCCGTGCCGTCCAGCGCCGCAAGCGCCGACCTCCACTGCTCGTACGCCTCCCGCTCGTGACCCTCCGTCCGCAGGAGAAGGCCGTGCTGGTGCCGGGCGAGGCCCGTCATGTGGGTGTCGCCGCGGTGTTCGGCGCGGTCGAGCAGCGCGGCACACTCGCGTGTTGCGTCCGCGGTGCGGGAGAGCTCGCGCAGGGCGCGGACCAGGCCGAGGCGGGCCTGGGAGGCGCCGTGCCAGTCCTCGTACTCGCCGTGCAGCCGCAGGCTCTCCTCGAAGTGGCCGAGGGCGGCGGCGGGTTCGCCGAGGGTGAGGTGGGCGTAGCCGATGTTGCAGTGGGCGGACTGGCGTACGACGGCGTGCCCGAGTGTGTCGCCGATGGCGAGGCTGCGTTCGTGGTGGGTGATGGCGGCGCGGGCGTCCGTGTGCTCGTACAGGTTGCCGAGATGGCTGAGGGTGATCGCCTCGCTGAGCGGGTCGGCGAGCTCCCTGGCGAGGTCCAGGCTCCGGTGGAGGGACTCGGCGGACTCGGCGTGCCGGCCGAGGCCTTCGAGGAGGAGGCCGCGGTTGTTGAGGCCGCGGCGTACGCAGGACACGTACCCGAGCGTGCGCCATAGGTCGAGGGCCTGGTCGTTCAGGGCGAGGGCCTCGCTGCTGCGGCCCGACATGAAGTGCACGCCGGCGGCGTCGGTGAGGGCCTGCGCCTCGGCGGCGGTGTCGCCCTGGCGTCGGGCGGCGTCGAGGGCGAGTGCGCCGAGTGCGGCCAGTTCGGTGAGGCGGCCGCGGCGCTGGAGGTACGGGAAGAGGCAGCGGACCAGGACGGGGAGCAGTCCCGCGGGGTCGGGGTGCCGCTCGGTGAGCGCGAGGACGTTGGGGAGTTCGGTGTCGCCCCAGGCGAAGGCGGACTCGGCGGTGAGGGGAGGGCCCGCGTCGGGGACGGGCCGGCCGGGGCGAGCGAGGTGGGCCGCCACACCGCGGAGGCGGTCCGCGCGGTCGAGGCTCTCGGGGAGGATGGCGAGGAGGGTGCGGCGGGCGGACTCGGCGTACCAGCGGAAGGCCTCTTCCACGAGGTCCGTCTGCCCGTACGTATCGCCGCCCACGTCGGCCGCACCGCCCGAGCCGTCCACACCACCCGCCCCGTCCGAGCATCCTGCACCGCCCAAGCCGTTTGCATGACCTGAGCCGCCCGCCGCCGTCTCCCTCGCGAAGTCGCGTACGAGGTCGTGCGGGGTGTACCGGCCGTAGGACGTCTCGTCGAGGAGCGCGACGTCGACGAGGCGGTCGAGGGCCGCGCCCGCGCGCAGTTCGCCGGTGCCCAACAGGCGGGCCAGGAGCGGTACTCCGTACGTGGGGAGGTCGAGCGCGCCGATCCGGGCGAGGGCGCGGGCCGCGTCACGGTCGGCCTCGCGGTCGGACGTCCGCAGGGCGTCGAGGGCGACGGCGAGGGAGCGGCGCACGCTCAGGTCGTCGTACTCGAGGTGATGCAGGCGGCCGCCGCTGACGGTGAGGAGTTCGGCGAGGGCGTCCGGGGTGAGGGCGCGCCGCGCGGCCAGGCGGGCGGCGACGATGCGCAGGGCGAGGGGGAGGCGTCCCGCGAGCTCGACGAGGGGGTGCCCGGCGTCGAGCCCGGCGCGACCGGAGACGGCGCGCAGGAGTGCGGCGCTGTCCCCGTCGGAGAGGAGCTCCAGCGGGAAACGTTCCGCGCCGTCGAGGGCGGTCAACGGGGAGCGGCTGGTGACGACGACCGCGCACCCGTCGCCCGCGGGCAGCAGGGGCCGCACCTGTGCGGCCGTGGCGGCGTCGTCGAGGACCATGAGGGTGCGGGTGGGCGCGAGCAGCGACCGCAGCAACGCGCTCGACGCGGCGGGGTCCTCGGTGCCGTCCGCCGCGTGCCGGGGCTCGGCACCGAGGTCACGCAGGAGCGCGGCGAGGGCCTGCGCCGGGGTGAGCGGGGTCATGCCGGGGGTGGCGCCGCGCAGGTTCACGTAGAGCTGCCCGTCCGGAAACTCGGCGCGCAACGTGTGGGCGACGTGTACGGCGAGAGCGCTCTTGCCGACTCCGGCCATACCGGACACGACGGCAACGCGCCTCCCGCCCCCGAGGGCTCGCCGCAGTTCCCGCACGGTGCGGGTCCGGCCGGTGAAGTGGGCGGGGTCGGGGGGTAGTTGCGAGACGCCCGAGGCAGTCGACGCGAACGCACGGGACGGCGGCGCGTCGGCCGTCGCCGTCGTCGTCGCCGCCGTCGGGTCGGTAACACCGGACAGGCCGGTCGCACCGGGCAGGACAGTCACATCGGGCATCCCGGACGCACCGGGCACCTCGGACGCACCAAGCACCTCGGACGCACCGCTGTCAGCCACCGGCTCGGCGAAGGCAGCGGCGTGGGCGTGCGCGTCGGCGTCGGCGTGGGCGTCGGCATCGGCATCGGCATCGGCATCGGCATCGGACCCAAGACCATCACCCACTGAGGCGGCCACCCACGGCCCCCGCAACACCTCCCGATGCGCGTCCCGTACCCCCTCCCCCGGCTCCGTGCCGAGTTCCTCGATCAGTCTGCGGCGCAGTTCGCGGTGGACGGCGAGGGCCTCCGCCTGGCGGCCCGTGCGGTGGAGCACCAGCATCAGCTGGCGGTGGAAGACCTCACGGAGGGGGTACTCCGCGACCAGCGACGCGAGTTCGGGCGCCAACGCGGTAAGCCCCGTGCCGAGTTCCAGTTCCGCGTCGTACCGCCACTGCAGCGCGAGGAGACGTGCCTCCTCCAGGCGCGGTACGAGAGGATGGCCGTCCAGCGAGTCGGGGAGGCCGCTCAACGGCGTACCCCGCCACAGCGCCAGCGCGTCCACGGCACAAGCCGCCGCCCGCGCCCAGTCCCGCTCCGCGTGCGCCGCCCGCGCCCGTGCGACGAGGTGCTCGAAGACCCGTACGTCCAACTCGCCCTCGGAGACCCGCAACCGGTACCCCGGCGGGACCGCGTGCAGCCGCCCCGGATCGTCCAGGAGCCGACGCAGCCGCGTCACATGGTTCTGGAGGGACGCCTGTGCCGAAGCAGGCGGGAAGTCGCCCCACAGGGCGTCCTTGAGCGCGCCGAGGGAGACGACCCGGTCGGGTTCGAGCAGGAGCGCGGCCAGCAACGCACGCCCCTTCGCGCTGCGCACGGGACGCGGAACGCCCTCCGCGTCGTACACGGCGGGAGCCCCGAGCAGACCGAACCGCAGTCCGCACCGCTCGCTCAACGCCGTCTCCCTGTGCCATGTCGCGCCGTACGACGCCCCGCAGCGTCCTGCAGCGCCGTTATCCGTACCGCGTCCCTAACCGCGTCCATACCGCGTCCATACCGCGTCCGTACCGCATCCGTACCGCAGGACCGTTGGCCACATGTTAGCGATCTGTTGGCGTGGCCTGATGTGATCTCTTCATCGGACCTGGCCCGCCGGTACTCGCGCACAGCGCGTTGCTCGGGGGAGTGTCGCCGCCGCGGCCGGGTCCGGGGGCAGAGAGAGCCCCGGTCGTCGGAGGTGAACGACCGGGGCTTTCGCCCTGCCGCCTCACCCCACCGGCAACCGCACCGTGAACAGCGAGCCCTTCCCCGGCACGCTCTGCGCGGACACCGCCCCGTCGTGCGCCTCCACCAGCTTCCGCACGATGGACAGACCGAGCCCGCTGCCACCCGTCGCCCGCGTCCGCGACTTGTCCGCGCGCCAGAAGCGGTCGAAGACGTGCGGCAGGTCGGCGGACGCGATCCCCGTGCCCGTGTCGGCGACCTCGATCAGCACCGCCTCAGGTGTCGTGCGGCAGCTGATGCGGACGCTGCCGCCCTCAGGAGTGTGGCGGACGGCGTTGGAGACGAGGTTGCCGATCGCCTGCCGCAGCCGCAGCGGATCGGCCGTCACCCACGGGTCGCCGAACGCGGTGGCCCTGAGCCGTACCCCCGCGCCGTCCGCGCGCGCCTGGTGCGCCGCCGCCACCTGGTCGGCGATCTCGGCGGCCCGTACCGGCTCACGGTGCAGCCGGAGCGTACCGGCGTCGGCGGCCGCCAGATCCTGGAGGTCGTCGACGATGTGCTGGAGCAGCAGCGCCTCCTCGAGCAGCGAGGTGACCAGTTCGGGGTCGGTGTCGACGACCCCGTCCTCCGCCGCCTCCAGCCAGCCGCGGATGTTGGACAGCGGCGTGCGCAACTCATGCGCCACGTCGCTGACCATGGCCTTCCGCTGTTCCTCCAGGGCCTTGCGGTGGGCCGCCATGTCGTTGAACGCGGCGGCCAGTTGGCTGATCTCCCCCGCCGAGCGCGTGGCCCGTGCCGGGACCGGCTCGCTCGACTCGCCCGTCTTCATGCGCCGCGTCGCGGTGGTGAGCGCGCGCAGCGGCCGCGTCAGCCGGGTCGCGGCCAGCGCCGTGACGGCGATCGTGACGGCGAGGACGGCCGCGGCGAGCCCCGCCAGACGGATGGTGTTGGCGCGGGAGAGGCTGAAGGCGGGGGCGCTCCGGGTGCCGTCGGAGCTGGTGATGAAGAGGAGCGCGGGCGACGAGACGTATGGCCCGAGCTGCTCGCGGCGCGCGGTGTCGACGCAGGACGCGGTGGCGGCGGTGGTGGACTCCGGCCCGACGGCCCCGGCGCTCGGCCGGATCGCCGTGGGCTCGCCGTCGGGCCGGACGCCGCCGTCGGGACCGTCGGGTGCGTCGGGCAGCTGGGGTACGTTGCGCTCCGCGGCCGTCATCGACGGTACGGAGGGTACGGAGGCGGCGACCGGCTTCGGACCACTCCGCCCCTCCAGGTCGAGGCCGACCGGTACGGGATCGAGGCCCTGCCGCTTCAGGCACGCGCCGGTCAGGGCGTTGAGCTTCTTCAGGGCCTTCTGCTCGGTCTCGGTGGGCATCTCCAGAGGAGGCGTACGGCACTGGGACTGCAGGAACTCGCCCGGGTCGTGGTCGATGCGGACAGTGGGGCGGCCGCCGGGCCCGACGACGACCTGAGGAGTCATGCCGAGGTCCACCAGACAGGCCGCGCGCCGGTCGGCGGCGTCCTTCAGGCGCGTACGTTCCGCTCGGGTGAGGCGGTACGGGCCGACCGCCCGCGGATCGATGCGATCGGCGGAGGTGTCCCCCACTTCCACTGCCTCCTCGCCCGAACGGCCCGGGGTGAGCGCGCTGTCGACGGAGAGGGGGTCGAGGACGGCGGAGGCGGTCGGGGGGAGGCGGGCCTCGGGGTTGTCCTTGGGGTTGTCCTGGGGGGTGTCCTTGGGGTTCTCCTTGGCGCCACCCTTGGCTTCGTGCCCGGCGTCGTCGTCCTTGGAGGACGGAGTGGGGCTCCCGGAGTCCCCGCCCTTGTTGGCGCCATCCTTGTCGGCGCCGCCCTTGCCGACACCACCCGTGTCAGCACCGCCCTTGGCGGCACCACCCCGCTTCGGTGGCGCCGCCGAGTCCGCGATGACCTTGCGTTCCTGCGTGGTGAGGGCGATACGGCGACCGGTCTGCCGGGACAGTTCACGGACGGCCGCGTCGGCGCCCCGCCACTCCGGGGAGGTCGCGCCGACGCCGAGGAGCTTGTCGTAGATACGGGCGTCGTCGGCGAGCACCTGCCCCTGCTCCTGCCGCAGCGCGCCGGACGTGGTCTGCGCGGCGAGCCACGCGGTGGCGGCGATGGAGCCGATGGAGACCAGCACGGACACGGCGAGCAGCCGGGCCAGCAGGCTCTTGCGCAGGGGAACGTCACGCGCCACGCGTCGCCCCCGAGCCGGCCCCTGCGCCCGAGTCGGCGCCCGCACCCGCTCCCGATCCCGCCGGCCCCGCCCCGGGCCCCGCCCCCGTCAGCTTGTACCCCACCCCGAACACCGTCAGAAGGCGGTCGGGACGCCGAGGGTCGGACTCGATCTTCTTGCGGAGATTCAGCACGTGTACGTCGACCGTCCGCGCGGATATGTAGCCCGAGGACCCGTGGATGCGGTCGAGGAGCTGCGGCCGCGTGAAGACCCGGTCCGGCTCCTCCGCGAGGGCCGAGAGCAGGTCGAACTCGCCCGGCGTGCAGTCGACGTGCCGCCCGTCGACCGTCACCTCGTGCCGCAGCGGGTCGACGACGAGGCCGCCGACCCGCAGGATCCGCCGGTCGGTGCCGGGCAGCGGCGGGTGGATGCCGCCCGCGCGGCGCAGCAGCGTCCGGACGCGGGCCATGAGTTCGCGGGGGCTGTACGGCTTGGTGAGGTAGTCGTCGGCGCCCGTGTCGAGGCCCACGAGGAGGTCGTCCTCGGTGGTGCGGGCGGTCAGCATCAGGACCGGGAGGCGGGTCAGCTCCGCGGGGCTGTCCCCGTCCCGGAGGAAACGGGTGACCTGAAGACCGTCGGTGCCGGGCATCATCACGTCGAGGATCAGCAGGTCCGGCAGCCTGCGCCGCACCTCGGCGAGAGCGGCGGAGCCGTCGTGGACGACGGCGACCTCGTGGCCCTCGCGTTCCAGATAGCGGCGGACCAGCTCGGCCTGTTTCTCGTCGTCCTCCGCGACCAGGACAAAAGCGCACATGGCGTTGAGGATAGGCACCGCCCGACGGATTCCGGCTGGGCAAATGGGATCGCGACGGCGGCCTGACAGGATCCTCACAAGTCGCTGCCAGGCTGCACCGGGCCCTACCGCCCGCCCGCGGAGAGCTCCCCGTTCGTCCAGGCGTACACCGTGTCGCCCTGGACCGCGACCCGGTACCGGTAGCGGTCCCCGCACTCCGCGCGGGTGTCGCGCGGGGTCCGGTCCGGCCACCAGGACGCGTCGAGCCGCGGCTCGCCGACGGGTTCCCGCACCGCACCGCCGCACCCGGTCCCGCCCTTCACCCCGGCGTCGGCCCCGGCCCCGGAGCCGACGCCAGCCCCATCCCCAGCCCCAGCCCCAGCCCCAGCCCCAGCCCCAGCCCCAGCCACCGTGAAGCGGATCAGCTTGGCTTCGCCGGTCGTCTTCACCTTCACCTTGATGTTCCTGGCGTCCTTCGGGATCCAGGCGGGCAGCACGAACGCCCGGTCCCCCTTCTCAGCCCCGGCCCCGGCCGCAGGCGCGGGTGCGGGCGCATCCGCCGCCGTGGGAAAAGACTTCGTCTTCTCCTTGAAGACGTGCTCGCTCACCGCGTCCGGCATCAGCGCACTGTTCCTGAGCGCGGGCGCGGCGACGGTGACCACGCCGACGGCGGCCAGGCACCCGGCCGCGACGAGGACAACGCCACGAACCTTCTTCTTCAGGGGCTGAGGGGACCGAAGGGACTGTGAGGACCGAGAGGACTGAAAGGACTGAGAGGGCTGAGAGGGCTGAGAGGGCCGAGGGGACATACCCCCAGTCTTCGCCCCCGCCCACCAGATTTCGTACGGCCCGAGAACGAACGTCCGCTCCCTCCGAAAGACAGAGGTCGTACCCGCCGTCCACCTCAAGACGTACGGGACACGGCAATCCGATCCCTCGACCGCACCACCCCTACCAGGTAGGCCGCGCCCCCACCCCGCCATCCACCACAAGATCCGTCCCGGTGATCCAGGAAGCCGCGTCCGACGCGAGGAACACGCACGCGCTGCCGATGTCCTCGGGCGTGCCGAGCCTGCCGAGCGGCGCCGCCCGGCCCCACCGCTCCACGCCCTCGGGCCAGTCCCCGGCGAGCCCCGGCCGGTCGACGAGGCCCGGCGAGACGCTGTTGACGCGGATGCCGCGCGGCCCGTACTCCAGGGCGGCCGAACGGGCGAACATGATCAGGGCGGCCTTGGACGCGCTGTAGTGCGCGTGGCCGGGGGCGGGGTGCGAGCCCTCGATGGACGCGATCTGCGTGACCGTACCGCCGCCGTCCTGCCCGGCCATGACCTCCGCGGCCGCCTGCGTGCAGCAGAACGCACTCGTCACGTTCGCCTCGGACAGCTCCCGCCAGTCCGCCGCCGACATCCCGGCCAGTTCCTGCAAGGGCTGGATTCCGGCGTTGTTGACCAGCGCGTCGAGCCGCCCCCGCCAGGCCCGCGCCTCCTCGACCAGACGGTGGCACTCCTCTTCCCGCTTAAGGTCCGCCGGTACGGCGACGGCGTCACCGCCCGCCGCGACGATCCGCCCGACCACCTCCTCGGCCCGCTCCTTACCGCTCCGGTAGTGAACGACGACCGAGGCGCCCGCCTGCGCGAACCGCCATGCGATCCCGGCCCCGATCCCGCCACTGGCCCCGGTCACCAGAGCCACCCGCCCGCCCAACCCGGGCAGCGCCTCATCCCTCAGGCCCCCCGCCTCACTCACCACGTCCAGCAACCTCCCTGCCATCGCCCGAAGGCATCCGCAACGGCTCCCCCACCCGGCACAAAGCCCGAATGAGCCCGGCCCGCCCCGGATACCGCGCGCTCAACTCCTCCACGTCCCCGCCCTCGTAATCCTCCTCGACGAAACCGGGCGCCATGGTCGTCCCGAACAACGCCCAGCCGTGCCGCCCCCCGACGGCCGGAACGTACGCGCCCATCCACGTCCCGGCCGGGACGACCAACTGCACATGTCCTCCGGGGCCCAGGACGGCCGTGCGGTCGGTCCCGTCGGGAGCAAGCAGCAACAGCTCCAGGGCGTCGCCCTCGTAGAAGTGCCAGACCTCGTCGGTGGGCAGGCGGTGCAGGGCGGAGAAGTCGCCGGGGGCGGTGGTCAGGAGCACGATGATCGCCGAGCCCGCGGGCCGCCCGTCCGCGTCGGCCGGCCCCACCCAGGTCCGCCGGTACAACCCGCCTTCCACGGGCAGCGGCCGCAACCCGTGCCGGGCGGCGACCTCCTCAGCTGTCAGCACTTTCTCGACCATGGCCGATCGCTCCCCACCCGGTGGCGGCCATAACCACGGATTCCGCACCGGATCCCGAGCCAGGGCTCCCGCCTACTAGGACTGCGGGACGGACTCGGGCTGGACGAACTCGGGCTGGTCGAGGACGCGCAGCCACGACCCGTCGGGCTGGCGGCGCACGACCTGGGCGCGCGCACCCGCGCCGTCCTTCGGCGGCGTGGCCGTGAGCGCGATGTCACCGCTGATCAGAGTCGGCAGGGGCTCCTCCGGCTCGAACTTCGGGTTGCTCGACATCAGCACCTCCCACAGCCGACGGATGGCCTCGCGCCCTTCGGTGATCTGCCCGGGCGGAAAGGCGATGACCGCGTCATCGGCGTAGAGCTCCGCGACGCCGGCCGCGTCACCTTTGTTGACGCGCTCGACGAGCAGACGCGTGATGTCTTCCGGCTGGTAGGCCTTCTCGTACACAGACACAGGGAGCCTCTCGTTCGGAGCCGTTGAGCAGCTCCGACCAGCTTGGCCAGGCGCCTGAAACAAGTCCAACGCCCCTTGTTCATGCCCACCAGAACCACCAGTTCTAGTTGCCCCGCGGGCTCCCCGGGCCCCGGATCGAAAGAAGCCACCCAGAAGCCCCACCCCCCACGAGGCCGATTCCTAGAATCCAAAGTCATGGAACTCAGGCAGCTCGAATACTTCATAGCGGTGGCCGAGGAGGAGAACTTCACTCGCGCCGCGGAGCGCGTGCACATCAGCCAGTCCGGAGTGAGCGCTCAGATCCGGCAGTTGGAGCACGACCTCGGCGCTCCCTTGTTCCACCGCTCGGGCCGCAACACCGGACTCACCTCGGCCGGCCGTGCCGCACTGCGCCACGCCCGCTCGGCCCTGGCCGCCGTCGACGCCGTGCGGCAGGCGGTGGACGAGGTGAACGGCCTGATCCGCGGCAGGCTCGTGGTCGGCATGGTGACGGCGTGCACGGTCACCCCGCTCTTCGACGCCCTGTCCGCCTTCCACCACCATCACCCCGGCGTGGAGATCACCCTGCTCGAGGACACCTCCGACCGCCTCGTGGAACGACTGCGCGCGGGCACCGCCGACCTGGCCCTGGTCAGCACCCCCGGCACGCCACCTCCGGGCCTGGAGGCCTACGAGATCATCCGCGAGCCCCTGGTCGCAGCGATCCCCACGAACCACCCCCTCGGCTCCGCACCGGAGGTGACCCTCGCGGACCTGGCCCGGCACTCGGTGGTGAGCCTCCCGACGGGCACCGGAATCCGGAAGGTCTTCGACGACGCGTGCGCGGCGGCGGGAGTCCACGTCGAGATCGCGTTCCAGGCCGCCGCCCCCAGCGCGATCGCGGACCTGGCCATACGCGGCCTGGGCGTGGCGATCCTCTCCGAGTCCATGGTGGCCCAGCACCGCCCCCACCTGACGACCCGCACGATCACGGACATCCACACGCAGCCGGTCCTCTCCCTGACCTGGCCCACCACGGACAACCCGGCCCTACGCCAACTCCTCCACCACTGCCACACAGCCTTCACCCACCCAACCCCCACCCCGGCCCGAAACACAGAAGACCCCAGGTCAGAATGAATCTGACCTGGGGTCCTAGATGAGCCGCCTTCGGGATTCGAACCCGAGACCTACGCATTACGAGTGCGTTGCTCTGGCCATCTGAGCTAAGGCGGCGCGCCGTCCGCACCATCGTGCGATCAGCAACGCGGCCAAGTCTACACAGTTTTTGAGGGTGCTCCGCACACCCCCCTCGCACGGCTATGAGCAGCGCTTCCCTTCCTTCGGGACGGTGCCCTTCAGGAGGTACGCGTTGATCATCGAGTCGACGCACTCGCTGCCGCGGCCGTACGCCGTGTGGCCGTCGCCCTCGTAGGTGAGGAGGCGGCCGGAGGAGAGCTGGGAGGCCAGGGCCTTGGCCCAGCGGTAGGGGGTCGCCGGGTCGCGGGTCGTGCCGGCCACCAGGATCGGCGCCGCGCCCTTCGCCTCGATGCGGTGGGCCTCGCCCGTGGCCCGCACCGGCCAGTACGCGCAGTTCAGCGAGGACCACGCGAGGCCCTCGCCGAAGACCGGGGAGGCTTCGCGGAAGGCGGGGAGGCCCTTCTGCACCTCGGCGGGGGAAGCGAAGGCGGGCGGGAGGTCCAGGCAGTTCACGGCCGCGTTCGCGAACATCAGGTTCGCGTACTTTCCGTCGCCGTCCCGCTCGTAGTAGCCGTCGGAGAGGGCGAGCAGGCCCGAGCCGTCCTTGTTCTTCATCGCCGAGGTGAGCGCGTCCCGCAGCTGGGGCCAGCCCGCCTCGTCGTACATCGCCGCGATCACGCCCGTCGTGGCCAGCGCCTCGCCGAGCCGCCGGCCGCCACTCCCCCCGATGAGCAGCGGCTTCCGGTCCAGCTCGCCGAAGAACGCCTTGAGGCGCTTGCCCGCGTCCTCGGGGCTCCCCGCGCCGAGCGGGCACTCCTTGCCGCGCGACGCGCAGTCCTTCGCGAAGGAACGGAACGCCGTCTCGAAGCCCGCGGTCTGGTCACGGTTCATGCGGCGCGCGGGCAGGGACGGGTCCATCGCGCCGTCCAGGACCAGCCGGCCCACCCGCTCCGGGTACAGCTCGGCGTACGTCGCACCGAGGAACGTCCCGTACGACGCGCCTACGTACGACAGCTTCCCGTCGCCGAGGACCGACCTCAGGACGTCCATGTCGCGGGCCGCCTCGACCGTGGAGACGTGCGGCAGCACCTTGGCCGACCGCTCCTTGCAGCCGGACGCGAACGACTGGAAGGCGGTGCGCAGGCCGTCGGTCTCGCGGCGGTCGTCCGGGGTGACGTCGGTCTGCGTGTACGCGTCCATGCGCTCGCCCTCGAGGCAGGTCACGGGCTCGCTGCGGGCCACGCCGCGCGGGTCGACGGCCACCATGTCGTAGCGGGCGCGGACCTCCGCGGGGTAGCCGAGGGCCGCGTACGACTGGAGGTAACCGATCGCCGAGCCGCCGGGCCCGCCCGGATTGACCAGGAGCGAGCCGAGTCGGCCCTTCTTCTTCGTGGCCTGCTTGCGGGAGACCGCCAGCTGGATGTCGCCCGCCGCGGGCTTCGCGTAGTCGAGCGGGACCTTCATCGACGCGCACTGGAACCCGGGCGCACCGCAGTCGCGCCAGCTCAGCTTCTGCCCGTAGTACGGGGAGAGTTCCGCCGGTGTCGAGCGGGACAGCGACGCCAGGGAGGCATCCGCCGGTGAACTGCCGTTCGAGCAGCCGGAGATGAGCAGCCCCGCCGCCACGAGCAGGATGCCCCCCGTACGGAGGGGGAGATTGCGGCTGCGGCTGAGGCGACGGTTACGGGGGCGACCGCTGCGACCGTTCCGACCGCGACTGCTGATGTCCATCCCGCGAGAGTAACTCTCCGCGCGCGAACGGTCACACAACGCGCTCGTACGGGTGAAGACGCCAGTCTCCGCCAACCCTTGGCCCGCACGCGGCCGTTCAGCCGTTCAGCCGTTCCGCCGTTCAGCCCGCCCGCAGCGCCACCGTCATCGCCTCGACCGCCAGCAGCGGCGCCACATTGCGGTCGAGGGCGGTGCGGCAGGCGCTGATCGCCTCGATGCGGCGGAGCGTGGCCTCGGGCGCGGCGGCCAGGGCCAGGCGTTGCAGCATGTCCTGGACCTCGGTGTTGGCGATGGCCACCTGCGAGCCGAGCTGCAGGGCCAGCACGTCTCTGTAGAGCGCGGTCAGATCGGTGAGAGCGAGGTCGAGGCTGTCGCGCTGCGTACGCGTCCTGCGCCGCTTCTGCTTGTCCTCCAGCTCCTTCATCGCACCGGCCGTGCCACGCGGCATACGGCCGCCCTGCGCCGCGCCCAGCGCCGCCTTCAGCTCCTCGGTCTCCTTGGTGTCGACCTCCTCGGCGACCTGCTTCGCGTCCTCGGTCGCCGTGTCGATCAGCTCCTGCGCGGCCTTGAGACAGCCGCCGATCTCCTCCACCCGCAGCGGCAGCTTCAGGACGGCGTTCCTGCGCTCACGCGCGCGTGGGTCGGTCGCAAGGCGTCGGGCCCGGTCGATGTGCCCCTGAGTGGCGCGCGCCGCGGCCGACGCCACGTCGGGCTCGATGCCGTCCCTGCGGACGAGCACGTCGGCGACCGCGTCCACGGGAGGCGTACGCAGCGTCAGGTGCCGGCAGCGCGAACGAATGGTCGGCAGCACGTCCTCCAGGGAGGGCGCGCACAGCAGCCACACCGTGCGGGGTGCGGGCTCTTCGACGGCCTTCAGGAGGACGTTTCCCGCGCCTTCGGTGAGCCGGTCGGCGTCCTCCATGACGATGACCTGCCACCGTCCGACGGCGGGCGACAGCTGTGCGCGCCGGACGAGTTCACGGGTCTCCTTCACGCCGATGGAGAGCATGTCCGTGCGGACCACTTCCACGTCGGCGTGGGTGCCGATCAGGCTGGTGTGGCAGCCGTCGCAGAATCCGCAGCCGGGCGCGCCGCCGAGCGCGCGGTCCGGGCTGGTGCACTGCAGGGCGGCGGCGAAGGCACGCGCGGCGGTGGCACGCCCGGAACCGGGCGGGCCCGTGAACAGCCAGGCGTGCGTCATCTTCGACGACTCCGGAGGCGGCGTGTCCGTCGCCGCCGCGGTCACCAGCGCGTCGGCGTCCCGGGCGGCAGCGCCCAGCTGCTCGCTCACCCGCTCCTGCCCCACCAGGTCGTCCCACACGCTCATGGGGTCACCGCCTTACGCTGCGCTCTGCCGCTGTTCTGACCGATCGACCGGACCGACCGATCGGACCGATCTGCCGGACCGGTCTGCCTGGCCGATCCGCCGGACCGATCCGCCGGACTGCCCATTGTGCGGGACGCCTCTGACAATCCGGCCCGGCCGCCGTGTTCAACGGCCTCGGCGCTCAGCGGTCGCGACGACCGCGCCGTCCCCGCCGACCACCGTCACGGTCGTCCTCGTCCTGGTCGTCGTGCGAACCAAGCAGTTCGTCCGCGAGCGACGGCAGGTCGTCGAGCGGCGTCTCCTCGGCCCAGTCGGAGGCCGCGCGCCGGGGCACGCCCTGCTCGTCGACCTGCGGCAGCTCACGGGTCCGGTCGTTGGCGCCGTCGAGCGAGGACGCGGGCTCGGCGGCGGGCCGCTCGTCGCGGAAGTACCCCGGCGGCACCTTGTCCTGGCCCACGGCAGGCAGCACGGCCGTCTCGTCCGCCGCACCCGCGGGCTCGGACACCTGCGGCAGCACCGCGGTGTCCTCCGCACTCGGCCCGTCGGCACCGACCGCAGGCAGCACGGCCGTCTCGTCGGCGGCACCGACCGGCGGCTCGGGCTTCACCACGGGCGTCGGCACGGTGGTCTCGTTGTCGGGCACGGACGGCGCGGATGGCGCGGACGGTTCCGCCGACGCCCTCTGCTCAGAGGCCGGAGCCTTCTGCTCAGTGGCCGGAGCCTTCTTCGCAGGAGCCTGCGCCTTCTTCGCGGGAGCCGCCGCCGCAGCCTTCCGCTCCGGAGCCGCCGCAGCCGTAGCCGCGGCCGCGGAAGCCGCCGCGAGCCGCCGCGCCTCCTCCGCCCGCAGCAGCGCCTCCTCGGCCTTGCGCTGCTTCTCGAGGCGCCGTTCCTCCGCCTCTGCGCGCAGCCGCGCCTCTTCCTCGGCCTCGCGCTTGCGCCGCGCCTCCTCGGCGGCGCGCACCTTCTCCTCTGCGAGGAGCCTGGCCTTCTCCTCCTCGGCCTTGCGCCGCGCCTCCTCGGCACGCTTCCTGGCCTCCTCGGCCTGCCGCTCGGCCTCGCGGCGCTGGGCCTCCTCCAGCTCGCGCCGCTTGCGCTCCTCCTCCTCGGCACGGAGCTTGGCGAGCTGCTCCTGGCGCTCGCGCTCCAGACGCTCCTCCTCGGCCTTGCGCGCGGCCTCTTCCTCGGCCTTGCGCCTGGCTTCCTCCTCGGCGGCCTTGCGGGCCTCCTCCTGTGCCTTCACCTCGGCTTCGGAGAGCGGCAGAACGAGGTCGAGCCGGTGCCGGATCACGGTCGTGACCGCCTCCGGTTCCTGGGAGGCGTCGACGATCAGGTACCGCCCGGGGGCGGCGGCGGCGAGCGTCAGGAATCCGGAGCGCACGCGCGCGTGGAACTCGGCGGGCTCGGACTCCAGCCGGTCGGGTGCCTCCGTGAACCGCTCGCGGGCCGTCTCCGGCGCGACGTCGAGCAGGCACGTCAGGTTCGGCACGAGACCGCCGGTCGCCCAGCGGTTGATGCGGGCGACCTCGGTCGGTGACAGGTCACGGCCGGCGCCCTGGTAGGCGACGGACGAGTCGATGTAGCGGTCGGAGATGACGATGGCGCCGCGCTCCAGGGCGGGGCGTACGACCGTGTCGACGTGCTCCGCGCGGTCGGCGGCGTACAGGAGTGCTTCGGCGCGGTGCGACAGACCGGCCGACGACACGTCGAGGAGGATCGAGCGCAGCCGCTTGCCGACGGGCGTCGCGCCGGGCTCGCGCGTGACGACGACCTCGTGTCCCTTGGCGCGGATCCACTCCGCGAGCGCCTCGGCCTGCGTGGACTTCCCGGCGCCGTCGCCGCCCTCCAGGGCGATGAAGAAGCCGGTGGCGCAGGGTGCCTGCACCGGGTCGTCGCCGCCGCGCAGCGCGTCGAGCAGGTCGTGCCGGAGCGGTACGCCCTGTCGGTCGTCGGCCTTGGCCAGGACCAGTGCGGCCACGGGCAGGAGCAGGGCGCCGACGAGCATGAGCGTGAACGCGGCGCCGCCGTGGTCGAAGACGAACTTGCCGTTGACCATGCGGTGCGGGCCGATGACGGCGGCCACGACCGGGGCGAGGAGCGCGCCGAGCGCGAGCGTGAGGCGTACGACCGCGTGGAGGTGTTCCGTCGTACGGGCCCTGCGGTAGTCCTCGACCTCCTGGTCGAGGAGCGCGTGGCCGATGTTCGCGGCGACGCCCGCGCAGACCCCGGCGAGGGCCAGGAGCAGCAGCACGGTCGTCACGTCGGGCACGAGGCCGGCGACGAGCAGCGCGATGCCGGTCAGGGCGATGGCGAGCGCGAGCAGCCTGCGGCGCGAGAGCGTGGGCAGCAGGGACGGCGCCGTGCGGATGCCGACGGCGGTGCCGCCGGTCAGGGCGAGGACGATCAGGCCGTACGTGACGGGTCCGCCGCCCAGGTCCTTGGCGTGCAGCACGGCGACGGCGACGGCGGCCGCGACGGCCCCCGCGACGGCGGCGCAGGCCGCGACGAACAGCGGGATGGCGCCGGTGCGGCCCTTGTCGGTGCCGGTGCCGGTGCGCGGCCTGCGCAGGCCCTCCAGCGGGCTGCGTGCGCGGGGCGTCTGCGTACGGGGAAGTTCGAGGAAGTACAGGATCGACAGGGAGGCGGCGAAGAGCCCGGCCGCGACGAACGAGGCGAGTCCGGCCTGGTGCAGCTCGAACCAGTCGAGGCCCGCGCCGAGCAGGTTGCCGATGAGGGTGATGGCGACGAGGGTCGCGGCCGCGAGGGGCAGCGCGAGGAATCCCGTACGCAGGGACAGGCGCCGCAGCGCGTCCATGTGGTCCGGCAGCGGCCGCACCGTCGCGCCCTCCAGGGGCGGCGCGGGCAGCAGCGCGGGCGCCGCGCTCTCCTTGGCGACGGTCCAGAAGCGCTCGGCGACGGCGACCACGAAGGACGTCACCAGGATCATCGCGAGGGCGTTGTCCGGGGTCCAGTCGATCCACAGGGGCGCGACGACGAGGAGCGCGGCACGCACTCCGTCGGCGCCGATCATGGTCCAGCGGCGGTCGAGCGGGCCGCCCGGAGAGGTGAGCGAGGTCAGCGGGCCCAGAAGCACCGCTCCGAAGAGCAGCGTCGCGAGAACGCGTGCTCCGAAGACGGCGGTCACGGCGAGGGCGACGCCCCGATAGCCACCTCCGAAGGCGGCTTCGGCGATGGCCGACTGGAGCGCGAGGATCACCAGAACGAGGAGCGCGAGCGCGTCGCCGACACTGCCGACGAGATGGGCGCTCCACAACCTCTTCAGCTGCGGTACGCGCAGCAAGGCGCGGACGGCACGCTCTCGGGAATCTGCGACCAGGGCGTCGTCGGGGGCCGGGTTTCCGGCCGTTGGCTGCTCGGCACGCGTCATCCGTCCAGCCTATCTGGACGGACCGACTCCCCGCGGAGCCACCCGAACAAACGACCGTCAGGTCCGGGTGGCACCCGTTTTGCGAGGTGTCGTACGCCGCCGGGCGTCATTCCTACGAAGCGGCGTCACTCCTCCGGCGCGGAGTCACTCCTCCGAAGCGGCAGCCTTCGAAGCGGCCGTCTTCTTGGCGGCAGTCTTCTTTGCCGTGGTCTTCGCGGCCGTGGTCTTCTTGGCCGCCGTTTTCTTGGCAGCGGTCTTCTTGGCGGGCGCCTTCTTGGCAGGTGCCTTCTTGGCCGCCTTCTTCGCGGTCTTCTTGGCGGGGCCCTTAGCCCGCTTCTCCGCGAGGAGCTCGTAGCCCCGCTCGGGGGTGATGTCCTCGACGGAGTCGGCCGCCCGCAGCGTCGCGTTCGTCTCGCCGTCCGTGACGTACGCCCCGAAGCGGCCGTCCTTGACGACGACCGGCTTTCCGCTGACCGGGTCCTCGCCGAGCTCCTTGAGCGGCGGCTTCGCGGCGGCGCGGCCACGCTGCTTCGGCTTGGAGTAGATCTCCAGGGCCTCTTCCAGCGTGATGGTGAAGAGCTGCTCCTCGGTGTCGATGGAGCGCGAGTCGGTGCCCTTCTTCAGGTACGGCCCGTACCGCCCGTTCTGCGCGGTGATCTCGACGCCTTCCGCGTCGGCACCCACCACGCGCGGGAGGGACATCAGCTTGAGGGCGTCCTCCAGAGTGACCGTGTCGAGCGACATGGTCTTGAAGAGGGAGGCCGTGCGCGGCTTGACCGCGTTCTTGCCGGTCTTCGGGGTGCCCTCGGGGAGCACCTCGGTGACGTACGGGCCGTAGCGCCCGTCCTTGGCGATGATCTGACGGCCGGTCTCCGGGTCGGCGCCGAGCTCGAAGTCGCCGCTCGGCTTGGCGAGCAGCTCCTCCGCGTACTCGACGGTCAGCTCGTCGGGCGCCAGGTCGTCGGGGACGTCCGCGCGCTGGTGGTTCTCGGAGTCGCGCTCGCCGCGCTCGATGTAGGGGCCGTAGCGCCCGACGCGCAGCACGATGTCGTTGCCGACGGGGAAGGAGGACACCTCGCGGGCGTCGATCGCGCCGAGGTCGGTGACGAGCTCCTTGAGGCCGCCGAGGTGGTCGCCGTCGCCGTTGCCCGCCTCCGCTGCGCCGCCGGATCCCTCGCCCTCGCCGAAGTAGAAGCGCCGCAGCCACGGCACGGCCTGCGCCTCGCCCCGCGCGATGCGGTCGAGGTCGTCCTCCATCTTGGCGGTGAAGTCGTAGTCGACGAGGCGGCCGAAGTGCTTCTCGAGCAGGTTGACCACGGCGAACGACAGGAAGGAGGGCACGAGGGCCGTCCCCTTCTTGAAGACGTATCCGCGGTCGAGGATCGTGCCGAGGATCGACGCGTACGTCGACGGGCGGCCGATCTCGCGCTCTTCGAGCTCCTTGACCAGCGAGGCCTCGGTGTAGCGGGCCGGGGGCTTGGTGGCGTGGCCGTCGACCGAGATCTCGTCGGCGGAGAGCGCGTCGCCCTCGTTGACCTGCGGGAGCCTGCGCTCGCGGTCGTCCAGCTCGGCGTTCGGGTCGTCGGCGCCCTCGACGTACGCCTTGAGGAAGCCGTGGAAGGTGATGGTCTTGCCGGACGCGCTGAACTCGGCGTCGCGGCCGTCGGAGGCGCGGCCGCCGATCTTGACCGTGACGGAGTTGCCCGTCGCGTCCTTCATCTGGGAGGCGACGGTCCGCTTCCAGATGAGCTCGTAGAGCCGGAACTGGTCGCCCGTCAGACCCGTCTCGGCGGGCGTGCGGAAACGATCACCCGAAGGTCGGATCGCCTCGTGCGCCTCCTGGGCGTTCTTGACCTTCCCGGCGTACGTGCGGGGCTTGTCCGGCAGGTAGTCGCTGCCGTAGAGCTGCGTGACCTGCGAGCGCGCGGCGGCGACCGCCGTGTCCGACAGGGTCGTGGAGTCCGTACGCATGTACGTGATGAAGCCGTTCTCGTACAGCTTCTGGGCCACCTGCATGGTGGCCTTCGCGCCGAAGCCCAGCTTGCGCGAGGCCTCCTGCTGCATCGTCGTCGTACGGAACGGGGCGTACGGCGAGCGGCGGTACGGCTTGGACTCGACCGACCGCACGGAGAAAGCGGTGTCCTGGAGGGCGGCGGCCAGCGCGCGGGCGTTCGCCTCGTCCAGGTGCAGGGTGTCGGACTTGAGCTGCCCGACGGAGTTGAAGTCGCGGCCCTGCGCGATGCGCTTGCCGTCGACCGTGGTGAGGCGGGCGACGAGCTGCGACGGGTCGGAGGCGTCACCGGCGCGGCCGGTGCCGAAGGTGCCGGTCAGGTCCCAGTACTCGGCGGAGCGGAAGGCGATGCGCTCGCGTTCGCGCTCGACGACGAGACGGGTGGCCACGGACTGCACGCGTCCTGCCGACAGACGCGGCATGACCTTCTTCCACAGGACCGGCGACACCTCGTAGCCGTAGAGGCGGTCGAGGATGCGGCGGGTCTCCTGGGCGTCGACCATGCGCTTGTTGAGCTCGCGCGGGTTGGCGACGGCGCTGCGGATCGCGTCCTTGGTGATCTCGTGGAACACCATGCGGTGGACGGGGACCTTGGGCTTCAGGACCTCGAGGAGGTGCCACGCGATGGCTTCGCCCTCGCGGTCCTCATCGGTGGCGAGGAAGAGTTCGTCGGACTCCTTGAGGAGGTCCTTGAGCTTCTTGACCTGCGCCTTCTTGTCGGAGTTGACGACATAGATGGGCTGGAAGTCGTGTTCGACGTCCACGCCGAGGCGGCGCACCTCACCGGTGTACTTCTCGGGCACCTCCGCGGCGCCGTTGGGGAGGTCGCGGATGTGCCCGACGCTGGCCTCGACTACGTAGCCGGGGCCGAGGTAGCTCTTGATCGTCTTCGCCTTGGCAGGCGACTCGACGATGACGAGTCGGCGGCCGCCCTGTGCGGTCTCGCTGGTCGGGGACAACTTCGCTCTTCTCTCCGGTCGACGCTCGGTGGCAGTGCGCGGCAGCAGTGCTCGGTCGCACTGCCGCGTCGCACCGCTCAGTCACATTGCGCGGTGGCAATGCTCGTGGCAGTGCGGTGACAGTGCCCGCATGGCTTGCGTTGCGCTGTCGCTGCGGAGTGTGACGGTACATCCCGCCCCCGTGTCAAACGGGAAAAGCCCGCAACGGCCACTCGAACGGTAACCCGACTACCGCCATTCCTGCCGCCCGGAGTGGCGACCCGCTGTTCCAGCGCCTCGGACGGCCGGAGTCCGCGCGAGGCCTGTGTGATCACTGGGAAGCGTGCTGCACCGGAGTGGTGTCGCGGCCGTTCTCCTGCCGCTTTGCCTCCGCTTCACAGCCTCGTGAAGCACCACACTCCGAGGAGCAGGGCGGCCGCTCCCGCGAGCGTCGCGAGCGTCACCGATGCGACGGGGTTCACACCCTGGGCGACGGGGGCCCGGTGCGCGGCACGCACACCCGTCCACATCAGCAGTCCGGCGCCGAACAGTGCGAACACCGTTCCGGCGAAGATCGCTGGCCCGCTCTCCATGGTCCTGCCTCCCCGTGCCGAGTTCCCCTGCGGGGAGGCTGACACGCACGGGAATCGGGAGGACGAAATCGGGGTGAACGGCGAGCGGGGATGTTGGCCTGATCAGCCCATGCCCCGCCCCCGGCCGGCCCCCGTCGGCCCCTACTCCGACGCGGGCAGCAGGAAGCCCTGCTGCACGAGCAGCCTGATCTGCGCGGGCGTACGGTCCCGCAGCAACACCGGGTCCTCGCCGACCAGTTGCGCGATGGCGTCCAGAATCCGCCCGGCGCTCAGCGAGCCGTCGCAGACGCCCGCGAACCCGGCTCCCACCGTGTCGACCTTGGTGGCCCTGCGCATGCCGCGGTTCTGGCGCAGCACGACGTGCTCCGGGTCCTCGGCGCCCGGCAGTCCGACCTGCTCCTGCACGACCTCGTCGGCCAGCTTGAAGTGCGCGGTGAGCAACGCGGCGTCGTCGTGGGCGCGCAGGTAGTCCTGCCGTTCGAAGAACTCGCGCACCGTCTCGCCGAGCGGCTGCTCGACGGGGTGCGGCCACTCCTCGACGGTGACGGACGGCTCGGCGACGGCCGTCTTCCTGAGCGTGATCCAGCCGAACCCGACGGCGCGCGTGCCCCGCGCCTCGAACTCGTCCAGCCACGCGTCGTACCGCGCGGCGTACTCCGCGGAGTCCGTGCGATGGTCCCCCGCGTCGCGCAGCCACAGCTCGGCGTACTGCGTGATGTCCTGCACCTCGCGCTGCACGATCCAGGCGTCGCAGTCGCGCGGCACCCAGGACCGCAGCCGGTCCTGCCACTCCTCGCCCTCCACGTGCTGCCAGTTGGCCAGGAAGTGCGCGTACCCCCCTTCGTTCAAATGCTCCCCCGCCTCCTGAACGAGCGAGCGGCACAGATCGTCCCCGCCCATGCCGCCGTCCCGGTACGTGAGCCGTGCACCCGGCGAGATGACGAAGGGCGGGTTGGAGACGATCAGGTCGTACGTCTCGTCCGCCACCGGCTCGAAGAGGGAGCCCTCCCGCAGGTCCGCCTCCGGGGCGCCGGACAGCGCCAGGGTGAGCCGCGTGAAGCGCAGCGCCCGCGGGTTGAGGTCGGTCGCGGTCACGCGCGTGGCGTGCTGGGCGGCGTGCAGGGCCTGGATGCCGGAGCCGGTGCCGAGGTCGAGGGCGCTCGCGACGGGCAGGCGCACCGTGACGCCGGCCAGCGTGGTGGAGGCGCCGCCCACGCCGAGGACGACGCCCTCCTCGTGCTTGCCGATGCCGCCGGCACCGCCGACCGCGCACCCGAGGTCGGAGACGATGAACCAGTCCTCGCCGCTCGGCCCGCCGTACGGCCGCACGTCCACCGTCGCCCACAGCTCGCCGTCCCGCTCTGCCAGCCAGTCGCTCTCCAGGAGTACGTCGACGGGGAGAACGTCGGCCACGCGCGCGTGGGGCACCGATTCCTGGAGCAGGAAGAGCCGTACGAGCGCCGGGAGCGCCCCGTCCCCGCGCGTGGCCCGCAGCGCGGGCACGGTCTCGCTGCGGGCCAGCGCGGTGTAGGCCGGGGCCCCGAGCAGGTCGAGCAGCCCGTCGGCGGTGAAGTCGGCGGCGAGCAGCGCGTCGCGCAGGGCGGCGGCGACATCGGCGCGTTCGGACGAGGGCAGGGGAAGGGAGGCGTTACTCACCCCTCCATTGTGGCCCGCCGGGCGCGCCGATGCCCTCGGCACCGCCCGGGCGCCGAGGGCATCGGAAATCGGGGAGCGTACGGAACGTACGGCCGGAAGGGTCAGCTCTTGCCGGAGGGCGTGGCGGACGCGCTCTTGCAGCTGTCCTGCTTGCCCATCGCCTTGCCGACCTCGCCCTCCTGCAGCTTCTCCAGGGCCTCGTTGCCGCTCTTGCTGAGCTTGTCCAGCTCGCCCGCGACGTCCTTGAGGCCGTCGGCGAAGTCCGCCTGGTTCTTGGTGTCCAAGCCGTCGACCTGCTTCTTCAGGTCGCCGTACGACTTGGAGATGGCGTTGAGCTCCTTGACGGCGTCGTCCGTCTTCTTCTTGCCGTCGTCGACCGGGGGCGCGCCCGCCTTCTTCACTGCGTCGCCCATCGACTTGTAGGCGTCGGACATGTCCTTGAACGCCTTGGAGTCGGTCTTCTGGACGTCGCCCGGCGAGCTGTTGTCAGAGGTCTCCTTCTGGATCGCGGCGTTGGCGTCCGCGATCTTCTTCGACTGCGGCTGCACCGAGTCACAGACCTTCTTGGCCCAGTCGTCCAGCTTCTTGTTGCCGTCGTCGCTGCACCCTGACAAAGCGAGTACCAGTACCGCACCGCCGGACAGTGCGGCTGCAAGCTTCTTGTTCACCGGATTGGTCCCTTCCATGGCTCTCGGCCCCGGAACTTACACGCCAACTGGGCGGCATCCGCATGCCGGGGGCTCGGTACCTCCCCTATTGCAGCCATTTGCACCAAGCGGCGTACGGGAACGGGGCGCGAGAGAAGGCTCACGGATCCTGCCGTGGACGCACTGCGGGCGGACGGCGCATCAAAAAGCGCCGTCCGCCCGCGTGTTGGGCAGAGCCCGACTCAACGTCACCGAGTCGGGTTACGGGACCGCGTCCCTACGAGACCACCGCCGGGTCGGCCGGCTTGGCCACCCGCTCGGAGTTGCCCTCGTCCCCGACGGCGATGCCGCGCCGCTTGGAGACGTAGACCGCGCCGATGATGACCGCGATGGAGAGCGCCGCGATCAGCACCCGCATTCCGACGCTCGCGTCGTCCCCGTAGCTGAACTTGACGACCGCGGGCGCGATGAGCAGCGCCACCAGGTTCATCACCTTCAGCAGGGGGTTGATCGCGGGACCCGCGGTGTCCTTGAACGGGTCGCCGACCGTGTCGCCGATGACGGTCGCGGCATGCGCCTCGCTGCCCTTGCCGCCGTGGTGCCCGTCCTCGACGAGCTTCTTGGCGTTGTCCCAGGCGCCCCCGGAGTTGGCGAGGAAGACCGCCATGAGCGTGCCCGTGCCGATCGCGCCGGCGAGGAACGAGCCGAGCGCGCCGACGCCGAGCGAGAAGCCGACCGCGATCGGCGTGAGCACGGCGAGCAGACCCGGTGTGGCCAGCTCGCGCAACGCGTCCTTGGTGCAGATGTCGACGACGCGCCCGTACTCGGGCTGCTCGGTGTAGTCCATGATCCCGGGCTTCTCACGGAACTGCCGCCGCACCTCGTAGACCACGGCGCCCGCCGACCGCGACACCGCGTTGATCGCGAGCCCCGAGAAGAGGAAGACGACCGCGGCGCCGAGGATCAGGCCCACCAGGTTGTTGGGCTGTGAGATGTCCATCACGAGGTTCATCGGAGCGCCGTCGCCGAGTTTCTCGCCGACGTCCTTGGCCGCCTCCGCGATGGCGTCGCGGTACGAGCCGAAGAGCGCCGACGCCGCGAGGACCGCGGTCGCGATGGCGATGCCCTTGGTGATGGCCTTGGTGGTGTTGCCGACGGCGTCCAGGTCGGTGAGGACCTGCGCGCCCGCGCCCTCGACGTCGCCGGACATCTCGGCGATGCCCTGCGCGTTGTCGGAGACGGGCCCGAACGTGTCCATGGCGACGATGACGCCGACCGTGGTCAGCAGTCCCGTACCGGCGAGCGCGACCGCGAAGAGGGCGAGCATGATCGACGTACCGCCGAGCAGGAACGCCCCGTACACGCCGAGCCCGATCAGCAGCGCGGTGTAGACGGCCGATTCCAGGCCGATCGAGATACCGGCGAGAATGACGGTGGCCGGGCCGGTGAGCGAGGTCTTCCCGATGTCCTTCACGGGACGCCGGGTGGTCTCGGTGAAGTAGCCGGTGAGCTGCTGGATCAGCGCGGCCATCACGATGCCGATGGCGACGGCGACGAGCGCGAGGACCCGCGGATCGCCGCCGTGGCCCTTGATCGCGGCGTCCGTGACGCCGTCCAGGTCCGCGTACGTGGACGGCAGGTAGATGAAGACCGCCGCGGCCACGAGTACGAGCGAGATGACCGCGGAGATGAAGAAGCCGCGGTTGATGGCGCTCATCCCGCTGCGGTCGGAGCGCCGGGGCGCCACCGCGAAGATGCCGATCATCGCCGTCACGACGCCGATGGCCGGGACGAGCAGGGGGAAGGCGAGCCCGGAGTCGCCGAACGCCACCTTGCCGAGGATCAGCGCCGCGACGAGCGTCACGGCGTACGACTCGAAGAGGTCGGCGGCCATACCGGCGCAGTCGCCGACGTTGTCGCCCACGTTGTCGGCGATGGTCGCGGCATTGCGCGGATCGTCCTCCGGAATGCCCTGCTCGACCTTGCCGACCAGGTCGGCGCCGACGTCGGCGGCCTTGGTGAAGATGCCGCCGCCGACACGCATGAACATCGCGATCAACGCGGCACCGAGGCCGAAACCTTCGAGCACCTTCGGCGCGTCGGCCGCGTAGACGAGCACCACACAGGAGGCGCCCAGAAGACCGAGCCCCACCGTGAACATGCCGACTACGCCGCCCGTGCGGAAAGCGATCTTCATGGCCTTGTGCGAGACAGCGGTGAGATCCTTTTCGGGTTCACCCTCTGCCGGAGTGGCCTCTCGGGCGGCGGCCGCCACGCGCACATTGCTGCGTACGGCGAGCCACATACCGATATAACCGGTGGTCGCCGAGAACGCCGCTCCGACCAAGAAGAAGATCGATCGTCCGGCGCGCTGATTCCAGTCGTCCGCGGGCAGCAGCATGAGCAGGAAGAACACCACGACGGCGAATACGCCGAGAGTGCGCAGCTGTCGACCCAGATAGGCATTCGCGCCTTCCTGGACCGCCGCCGCGATCTTCTTCATGCTGTCGGTGCCCTCGCCCGCCGCGAGTACTTGTCGTACGAGCACACCCGCGACGACGAGCGCCGCCAGCGCGACGGCGGCGATCACCATCACGATGAGACGGTTGTCGTCTGTCAGGACTGCGGCTGCGAAGGTTGTGGGATGGTCAAACTGATGAGGGGTAGAAAGCCCCGCCATTCGTCCTCCTTGACGCTTGGGCTGAGCTCAAGATGTGGACGGATTGTAGGGAGCGGAACCTGATCAAAACAGAGCGCCACAAACGGAATTGACCTGAGATTGCTTCTGAGCAAATGATCGCGCGTCCGGATTGGCCCCGAAAGCGGTAATGCCTCAAAACCGTTGACAGTTGACCGGCGAAAGATCGTCGATCTAGGGCCGCAAATGATCGGAAAAACAAAAGGTCCAGTTCACCGTGGTGGTGACCAGGCCTTGAAGGCAGAGCGGGGGTGGGCCGGAACGGTACGACGGGGTGAGGTCAGGGCACGAGTGGCGCCGGCGTCGTCGGCCAGCTCATGCGGATCAGGCCACCGGCCTCGCCGGCCGTGACCTCCACGTCGTCCACGAGGCCGCTGATGACCGCGAGGCCCATCTCGTCCTCGCCCTCGGCATCCGCCTCTTCGCCGTCGTCGAGACGCCCGCCGGGCACCCGGTCACCGGGTGCCGCACGGGGAGCCTCGTCGCCGACCTCGATGGAGAACTGCTTCTCGTCCTCGATCAGCGCGACCCGCACCGGCGCCGTCACTCCGCTGCTCTGATGCAGCCCGACGGCGCGCGTGCAGGCTTCGCCGACGGCGAGCCTGACCTCGTCGAGAACGGCCTCGTCCACCCCGGCCCTGCGCGCCACCGCGGCCGCCACCAGACGGGCGGTCCTGACGTGCTCGGGCAGGGCGCTGAAGCGGAGCTCAACGGTGGCCATGCATCCCCCTCGACATACGCACGTGCTGTCAGGGGGCCGGGCCGCAGGCCCGGTCCCCTGCTGTACTGCCTTCCCGGGCCCAGGGGCCCGGGAGGTCCGGCGCTCGGTCGAAGGCCACTCAGTCGGTGGCCGCGACCGCTTCCTCGACCGAGGTGTGGATGGGGAACACCTTGGTCAGGCCGGTGATACGGAAAATCTTGAGAATGCGCTCCTGGTTGCAGACCAGGCGCAGCGAGCCCTCATGGGCACGCACGCGCTTCAGGCCGCCGACCAGCACGCCGAGCCCGGTGGAGTCGAGGAAGTCCACGCCCTCCATGTCGACGACCAGATGAAAACTGCCGTCGTTCACCAGCTCGACCAACTGCTCGCGCAGCTTGGGCGCGGTATATACATCGATTTCGCCACCGACCTCGACGACCGTACGATCGCCGACGGTACGGGTCGACAGGGACAGGTCCACGGATCCTCCAGCACCTTGCTATCGAGCGGTCATCCCTCGGGACACCTCGGCAGAGCCCCCAGGACGGATCGCCAGCCGCGATGGCATTCAATCACTTACCGGCAGGCGTGCACGACGCCTTCGGACCATTGTCCATCCCGCCAGTGACACACTCGATGCCGATGGCCAAAATTTCTCCTCCCGGAGGACCCTCTGCGGGCGCCCCGGCACGCACGTCCCCGCGGACCGTTCTTGACCGGCTCACCGCGGGGCCGAGCCGTGCATCGCGCGTCACTCATACGGAGCACCTGCCCCCACGTGAGGCCCGGTATGCAGTCTGGCCCGACCGCATCCGGTCCGAGGTCATATCCGCCGTCCAGGCCGCCGGCATCGAGCACCCCTGGGCGCACCAGGCGCTCGCCGCCGAGCACGCCCTGGACGGGGAATCCGTCGTCGTCGCCACCGGCACCGCATCCGGCAAATCCCTGGCCTACCTCACCCCCGTCCTCTCCGCCCTCCTGGACGGCTCGGAGGCGCCGAACGGGCGCGGCACCACCGCCCTGTACCTCGCCCCCACGAAGGCCCTCGCCGCCGACCAGCGCCGCGCCGTCCGCGCCCTGGCAGCCCCTCTCGGCAACGCGGTACGCCCCGCCGTCTACGACGGCGACACCCCCTTCGAGGAACGCGAATGGGTCCGGCAGTACGCCAATTACGTCCTGACCAACCCCGACATGCTGCACCGCGGGATACTCCCCTCCCACCCGCGCTGGTCCTCCTTCCTGCGCTCCCTGCGCTACGTCGTCATCGACGAGTGCCACACCTATCGCGGCGTCTTCGGCTCCCACGTCGCCCAGGTCCTGCGCCGCCTGCGCCGCCTCTGCGCCCGCTACGGCTCCGAGCCCGTCTTCCTCCTCGCCTCCGCCACCTGCGCCGACCCCTCGGCGTCCGCGGAGCGCCTCACCGGCCTTCCCGTGAAGGAGGTCGCCGACGACGCCTCACCCCGCGGCGACCTCGTCTTCGCCCTCTGGGAACCCCCTCTCACCGAGCTCCACGGCGAGAAGGGCGCCCCCGTCCGCCGCACCGCCACCGCCGAGACCGCCGACCTCCTCACCGACCTCACCGTCCAGGGAGTCCGATCGGTCGCCTTCGTACGCTCCCGGCGCGGCGCCGAACTCGTCTCCGTGATCGCCCAGGAACGCCTCGCCGAGGTCGACCGCTCCCTGCCCCGGCGTGTCGCGGCCTATCGCGGTGGCTACCTCCCCGAGGAGCGCCGCGCCCTGGAGCGCGCCCTGCACTCCGGTGAGCTCCTCGGGCTCGCCGCCACCACCGCCCTCGAACTCGGCGTCGACGTCTCGGGGCTGGACGCGGTCGTCATCGCCGGATACCCGGGCACGCGGGCCTCGCTCTGGCAGCAGGCCGGGCGGGCGGGACGGTCGGCGCAGGGCGCGCTCGCC
The DNA here is from genome assembly GCF_008642315.1 of Streptomyces venezuelae. Taxonomy (NCBI): domain Bacteria; kingdom Bacillati; phylum Actinomycetota; class Actinomycetes; order Kitasatosporales; family Streptomycetaceae; genus Streptomyces; species Streptomyces venezuelae. The sequence goes on from NZ_CP029192.1 coordinate 4,154,415, forward strand.
GTCCTCGTCGCCCGGGACGATCCGCTGGACACGTATCTCGTCCACCACCCCGAAGCGCTGTTCCAGCAGCCCGTCGAATGCACGGTCCTCGACCCCGACAACCCGTACGTACTCGCGCCTCACCTCTGCGCGGCCGCCTCCGAACTCCCGCTGGTCGAGGAGGACTTCGCCCTCTTCGGCCCCACCACCGAGGAACTCCTCCCGCAGTTGGAGGCCGCGAAGCTCCTCCGGCGCCGGACCAGGGCCTGGCACTGGACCCGCCGGGAGCGGGCCGCCGACCTCACCGACATCCGCGGCGAGGGCGGGAAGCCCGTCCAGATCGTCGAAGAGGGCACGGGGCGGCTGCTCGGCACGGTCGACGCGTCCGCCGCGCACACGAGCGTGCACGAGGGCGCGGTCCATCTCCACCAAGGGCGTACGTATCTCGTGCGCCACCTCGACCTGGAGGACTCCGTCGCCCTCGTCGAGGAGGCCGCGCCGCCCTACTCCACGACCGCCCGCGACACGACGGCGATCTCCATCCTGGAAACGGACACGGAGATCCCCTGGGGTGCGGGGCGCCTCTGCTACGGCTCCGTCGAAGTCACCAACCAAGTCGTCTCCTTCCTGCGTCGACGCGTCATCACCGGCGAGGTCCTCGGCGAGACCAAGCTGGACCTCCCTCCCCGCACGCTGCGGACGCGCGCGGTGTGGTGGACGGTGACCGAGGACCAACTCGACGCCGCACGCATCAATCCCGAGATCCTCGGCGGCGCGCTGCACGCCGCGGAACACGCGTCCATCGGCATGCTTCCGCTCTTCGCCACGTGTGACCGATGGGACATCGGTGGCGTCTCCGTCCCGCTGCACCCGGACACGCTCCTTCCCACGGTCTTCGTCTACGACGGCCACCCCGGCGGGGCGGGCTTCGCCGAGCGCGCCTTCCACACGGCCCGCGAATGGCTCACGGCCACCCGCGAGGCCATCGCCTCCTGCGAATGCGAGGCGGGCTGCCCTTCCTGCATCCAGTCCCCCAAGTGCGGCAACGGCAACGACCCACTGCACAAGCGGGGTGCGGTACGCCTGCTCTCGGTACTGCTGCGCGACGCGGGGGCTGACGGGGGCGCCTAGGGCCTGTGCCGGGCGTGGCGGGGCAGGCGGGACTTCCGACACAGGCCCTAGGGGCCTGGGTGCGGGTGCGGGGCGGTGGAGGGCAGCTCTTAGCCGGAGGGTGGCCCGTCACGGGGTGCTGGGCCCGCCCGGGAGCGGGCCGTCACCGTGAAGGGGCCCGCCGACGAGGAGACCGAGACCTCCGAGGTCTCGCCCCGAACCACGCACCGAACCACCCGCACACCCTGCGCCCCCGCCACCCGTCCCGCCCCCGCGCAAGCCGCATCGGAACCGGCCGACCACCGGTCCGCCGCCGCGAGCGCCGCCAGGTCCGCCGCGCCGCCCGCCCGGTGCCGGGCCACGACGACCTGAGTCATGGCGAGGACCGCCCCGCAGATCACGCCGAGCACGGCCATCACCACGACCACCCACACCGTGGCGGCCCCACGATCGCGCCCCGCATCCCGCCACCTAGCGACACTCATACGGCCACCCCCACGCTCTCCTCGGCCAACGCCACCGCTTCGGACCGCAGACGCAGGCCCAGGCCCAGCACCTCGGGACCCGGCGCGTCCGCCACCACCTCGACCCGCACGAGGTCGGCCTCACGCCGCACGGACACGTTCGCCCCGCGCGGCGCCGCCTGCCGTGCCGCAGCCAAGGCCACGTCATCGGGGTCCTGTCGGGCCGCCGCCCGCGCCCCGGCCCTGGCGGCGTCCACGCACTGGATCTGAGCCGAGGCCGCCAGCAATGTCCAGATCAGCGCCATCGTGAAGAGCACCAGCGTCGGCAGGACCACGGCCGCCTCCGCCGTCACGTAACCCCGGTCCGAGAGGCCACGGAAGCGCGCCCGGAGCCGGGTGTGGCCCCGATGCCGCTCGACCTCAGAACGGGACATCGAGAGCCCTCTCCACCAGCCCCTGCAGCGCCGCCCTGACCTGCCCGCTCGTCACCACCTTGTAAAGCAAGCCGGCGAACCCCACCGCCGCGATCAAGCCCATGGCGTACTCGGACGTCACCATCCCCGCATCCGAGCCGAGTGGCTCCGGCGACCTCCGGGCCCGCCGCCTCAGAGCGCGCAGCTTTCGCATCATCCGTCCCCGCATTGCAGCCTCCGTCATTTCGTCTCGGTTCTTCTTCGTGTTCGGTCCTAGCCCGCGCTCAACAGGCCCTCCGCCAGGCCGATCACCACCGGCAGCACTCCGACCGCCACGAACGCCGGCAGGAAGCACAGGCCGACCGGGGCCGTCATCAGGACCGCCGCCTTGCGTGCCCCGGCCGTCGCGGTTCTGGCGCGGTCCGCCCTGGCGTCCGCGGCCAGGCGGGCCACCGGATCCGCCGTCGGGGCACCGGAGTCGCCCGCGCGCTCCAGAAGGCGGGCCAGCGGTGCGGCGCCCGGTATCGCACTCAAGTGGCGCCATGCGTGCGTGGGTTCGCCGCCCAGGCGTACCTCGGCCGCACCTCGGGACAGTCGTACGCCGATCGGTCCCTGCAAGGACTCGCCCACCGCGTGAGCCGCCGTGAGCGGGCTTGCTCCTGATGCGATGCAAGCCGCCAGGAGGTCTGCTGCCAGCGGTAGTTGGCGGGCCGTCTTTTGTGTGTCGTCAGACCGGGCCGAAAAGGACGCGTGTTGCTGCCGTGCGTGGCGCCAAGCCAGGTAGCCGACTGCGGGCGCGGCCAGCATTCCCGGCACGCCATCCAGCAGCACATAGGCCACGCTCGACATCCCGGCCGTCGTCAGCCAAAGGCGGTGCCGCGCCCAACGGTTCGGGCGTGGTGGCTTCTGGTCCCCGGGCTCCGGTGGCCGCGCCGCGGGCAACGTTCTTTCCGCTCGCCTTCGCTGCGCCCTCTCCCTTCGCGCGGCCAGCGCCGTCAGCGTCAGCCAGAGCATCGCTGCCGCTACCCACACGATCACCCCCAGCCTGTGGACAACGCTCACCGTTCCTCCGCCCTTCGGACGATGCGCAGCGCCCACCACACCCCGACGCCCTCCAGGACTCCGCCCACGGCGAGGCAGGCCAGCCCCGGGGCGGTGTGGAACAGCACTCGCAGGGGCTCCGCTCCCAGGGCGCTGCCCATCAGCAGGCCCAGCAGGGGGAGGGCGGCCAGCATCACGGCCGTGGAGCGGGCTCCTGCCAGTTGGGCCCGTAGGTCCGCGTGTTGGTCGCGTTCGGCGCGCAGGGCGGCCTCCAGGCGGCCCAGTCCGGCGGCGAGGCCCGCGCCCCGGTCCACTGCGACCCGCCAGCACGCCGCCAACCCCAGGAGGCCTTCGGCGCCCGGCTCTCGGGCCGCCGAGCGCAGCGCACCCGGCACGTCGCCGCCGAAGCGTGCCGCAGCCAGCACCGAACTTCGGGCGCCTCCCAGGCCCGGGCCGGCATCGGCAGGGTCGTCGAGTGTCAGCCGCAGTGCCTCATCGGGCTGGCGGCCCGCCCGCACCTCGGCCGCCACCTCGCCGAGCCAAGCGATCACCGCGGCCCGGCGCCGCTCCCGTTCCCTGCGCGCGTCCCTGGCCCGGCGCACCCCCGCCGCCAACGGCACTCCGGCCGCTCCGGCGATCAGCGGCACCACGGACTCGGCCAACAGGGCCAGGGTCGCGCCGGCCGGGAGGCACCACCATTCGGGACGCAACCGGCCGTGGGCCGTCTCGATCAGTTGTCGCCACCGTGGGGTGGGAGACGGTGGTGGAGCGTGGGGTTTCAGGAGCTTTCGTAGGCGGTGCGACTCGTGATCCCGTCGACCCAGGAGCCAGACCGCGGCCCCCGCACACAGCGTCAGCGCGAGTGTCCACGCGCCCATCGCCGTGGTCATCGGCCCTCACCCCCGCCTGCGAGCAGGGTGTTCAGGCGGTTCCACCCCTGTTCCCGTGTGAAGGCCCGCTCGCCCCATCTCAGCGCCGGAACGGTCACCACCAGACCCGACGCGGCGCGCTCCAGGACGTGCACCTCGGCCATGCGGCGGCGGCCCGCCCGGTCGCGTACGAGATGGATCACCACGGACAGAGCTGCCGCCAACTGGCTGTGCAGGGCCGCTCGGTCGAGGCCCGCGGTCGTGCCCAGGGCCTCCAGGCGGGCGGGTACGTCTCCGGCGGCGTTGGCGTGGACCGTGCCGCAGCCTCCCTCGTGTCCTGTGTTCAGCGCCGCCAGCAGGTGCACGACCTCCGCTCCCCGCACCTCACCCACGACCAGGCGGTCCGGGCGCATCCGCAGGGCCTGGCGCACCAGGTCGTCCAGGCCGACGAGGCCTGCCCCTTCCTGGTTCGCGGGCCTCGATTCCAGGCGCACCACGTGCGGATGGTCGGGTTTCAGCTCGGCCGAGTCCTCGGCGAGCACGATCCGCTCCTTCGGGCCCACCAGGCTCAGCAGCGCGCTCAGCAGGGTCGTCTTGCCGGTGCCGGTGCCGCCGCTGATCAGGAACGAGAGGCGGGCGTCGAGGAGGGCCCGCAGGATCCCGTCGCCGTCCGGCGGGATCGTCCCTGCCTCGACCAGTTCCGTGAGCGTGAAGGCCCTGGGCCGGACGACCCGCAGGGACAGGCACGTCGAGCCGACCGCCACCGGTGGCAGGACGGCGTGCAGGCGGGTGCCGTCCGGCAGGCGTGCGTCCACCCAGGGGCGTGCGTCGTCCAGGCGGCGGCCCGCCACGGCGGCGAGTCGCTGGGCGAGCCGGCGCAGTGCGGCGGCGTCCCGGAACGTGATGTCCGTGAGCTCCAGGCCGCCGCCCCGGTCCACCCACACCCGGTCGGGCGCGGAGACCAGCACGTCGGTCACGGAGTCGTCCGCGAGCAGCGGCTCCAGGGGGCCCGCCCCGACCAGCTCCGAGCGCAGTTGTTCCGCCGCGCCGAGGATCTCCGTGTCACCGAGCACCCGGCCCTGGGCCCGCAGCGCCTCGGCGACCCGGGCGGGGGTCGGTTCCGTGCCGCTTTCGGCGAGCCACTGCCGCACTCCGTCCAGCATTCGGGCTCCCACGACGGCGCTCATGCGTCTCCTCCCACGGCGTCGACCGGCAGTCGGTCCCAGAAGGCGGAGCAGAAGCGGGCGAGCGGTCCGCGTGCCGTGCCGCCCGGTGGTGTTCCCGAGGCTTGCTGTGCCGCCAGACCGGCCTCCCAGGGCACCTCCCCGGCCAGCGGGAGGCCGAGGAGGCCTGACACCTCCTCGGGGTCGAGTCCGCCGGGGGCCGGGCCCCTCGCGACGACTACGCGCATATCCCGCAGCGCCATGCCCGCGGCGGAGGCCACCCGTCGGGCCCCCGCCACGGCGCGCAGCTCCGCGGGCACCACGAGCAGTCCCAGGTCCACCTGGGCCATCGCCTCTGCGACCGCCTCGTCCACCCGGCGCGGCAGGTCCACGACCACCGCGCCGCCCCGCCTGCGGGCCGCGGCGACGACGGCCCGCACGGCTTCGGGGGCTACCGCGACGGCCTCGCCCCGGTCCCAGCTGAGGATCCGCAGCGCGTGCATGTGGGGCAGCGACTCCTCGAGCGCGCCGCCGCCGACCCGACCGCGCGAGGCGGCGAACGCCGGCCAGCGGAGCCCTTCGGTGTGCTCGGCGCCAAGGACCACGTCCAAGCCGCCGCCCAGCGGGTCCGCGTCGACGAGCATCGTGCGCCGCCCCTCACGAGCCGCCGTGACCGCGAGGGCGCAGGCCAGAGTGGAGGCTCCGGCGCCGCCTCGGCCGCCGATGACCCCGACGGTCAGCGCGGGGCTCCCCACGCCCTCGGCCACGTCGGCGATGCGGTCCACGAGCCACTGCTCGCCGTCCGGCAGGACCAGCACGTGGTCGGCGCCGATCTCCACCGCCCGCTGCCAGATACCGGGATCGTCCTGATCCAGCCCAACCAACACGACGCCACGCCGTCGCACGGCTCCGCGCACCCGGTCCGCCGCGTCGTCCCCGACCAGAACGAGCGGCGCCGCGTCCCAGCTTCCCCGGCGCTCGGGCCCGCCGTGATGCACCTCGGGCAGGGCCCCCGCCGCGGCGCACAGCCGCAGCAGGTCATCCAGCAGCCGCACATCCTCCGTGACGATCAGCGGTCCGCCCCGCCGGCCCTCGGCCTGCGCGGCCACGTCACTCGAAATGGCTCCGTCCACGATCCCGTCCCCCTCTTGGCACATGACTCCTGTGAATGCCGCGCTCGTCAGCCGCGAAGAACCGGGCAAAGCAATCCGGCCATGAACTTCGCGAGTGGAACGGGCGGAATCAGCGTGCGACGGCGCCGGAAAACATGTGGATCTTGGTCAATAACTGTGGACAAGACGGTGCCTGTGAATAACCCCATCACCCATACCAGTGACATCCCGCGGCCTTCGCCCTGACTTCCACAGAGCAGCCTCACGACTACTCACAGTGACGAATCTTGGGCAGGGGCCGCCGCGGTCAAGAAGGCGACGAGAACGGCTCAAGGGCCGGAAGAGGATCAGCGGAGGGTTCAAAAACCCATCCGGACATGCGACGACCCCCGCCGGGGGGGAGAGCGGGGGTCGTCCCCACGGTCCGACTCGGGGGGGGAGGAGCCAGACCGGGTTAGCACGGTCGCGAACGATCCGTGACTTCCATGGTGTACCCGAGAGCCTTCTCAGGCAAACCCACGCGCCTCAGCTTACGCCGAATGGTGGGCGCCTATGCTCGGGCTCGTGGAAAACCACTCCCTGCCCCGCACTGCCGCGTTCTTTGACCTGGACAAGACGGTCATTGCGAAGTCGAGCACTCTCACCTTCAGCAAGTCGTTCTACCAAGGCGGCCTGATCAACCGCAGAGCGGTACTGCGCACCGCGTACGCGCAGTTCGTGTTCCTCGCGGGCGGCGCCGACCACGACCAGATGGAACGGATGCGTTCCTACCTGTCCGCACTGTGCCGCGGCTGGAACGTGGAGCAGGTCAAGGAGATCGTCGCCGAGACCCTGCACGACCTCATCGACCCGATCATCTACGACGAGGCGGCGTCCCTCATCGAGGAGCACCACACCGCGGGCCGCGACGTCGTCATCGTCTCCACGTCGGGCGCCGAGGTCGTCGAGCCGATCGGGGAGCTCCTCGGCGCGGACCGCGTGGTGGCGACCCGCATGGTGGTCGGGGACGACGGCTGCTTCACGGGCGAGGTGGAGTACTACGCGTACGGCCCCACCAAGGCGGAGGCGGTCAAGGAGCTCGCCCGGTCGGAGGGGTACGACCTCGACCGCTGCTACGCCTACAGCGACTCGGCGACCGACGTGCCGATGCTGGAGTCGGTCGGGCACCCCTTCGCGGTCAATCCGGACCGCGCGCTGCGCCGCGAGGCACTCACGCGCGCGTGGCCGATCCTCGACTTCAACCGTCCGGTACGACTGAAGCAGCGCATCCCCGCGCCGCCCCGGCCCGCGCTCGTCGCTGCCGCCGCCGTGGGCGCCGCGGCGGCCACGGCCGGGCTCGTCTGGTTCGCCAGCCGACGCCGCGCGACCACGGGCTGACCGGGTCCCGCGAGCCCTCCGTGGCCCGGGCGGCACACCCAGAAGCGGGTTTGTCCGGTTCACGCCTGTTTGAACACAAAAGTAAAGAAGTGCAGCCAGCACTTCCGCTTACCCCAGGACAGGAGTACAAAGGAGTCAACGGCCCGCGAGACCAAGGACATCCGAGAGGATCACCTTCAAACGCAGTAAAGGCCCCACGGACCGAAGCATGGACATCGAGCACCCACGCGACGTCGACCCGTCGATTACGGGCCAGCCGCACCAGGTGACGGGCAACGTCCCGACCTGATGGGCAACACTTCGAGGACGCTTGGTAACCCGGTGAACATGCCAGCGGCGGTACGGATTCCGTACCGCCGCAACCCTGTTCAGGCCCCTGTGGACCCCCGGCCCCTCACGCCGCGCCGCGCTGCAGCGCCTCGCAGACAGCCGTCGATTCCCTGACGCCGAGCTCGACCGCCTTGCCGCAGTGGGCGATCCAGGCGGCCATGCCCTCCGGCCTGCCGGACGCGTAGCCGTCGAGGGCCGCCACGTAGGCCGCCCGGCCCAGCTCCGCGTATCCCGCCTCGGCCGGGCAGATCGACTTCGGGTCGAGGCCGCTGCCCACCAGGACAATGCGTTCGGCGGCGCGCGCCACCAGCCCGTTGTGCGAGCCGAAGGGGCGGAGACTGGCCAGTTCGCCGTGGACGACGGCCGCCGTCACCAGCGCCGGCGCCTCGCTGCCCGCGATGATCAGCTGCGAAAGCCCCTCCAGGCGGCCCGCCACCTCGCCCGCGTCCGGCACCGGAAGCTCGATCAACGGCTCGTCGACGGGTTCGCCGTGGAGCCTCGGGCGGCCCGCGCCCTCCGTCGAGTCGGCCGCGGCGACCAGGTGCAGACGCGCGAGGACCCGCAGCGGCGACTGCCGCCAGATGGACAGGAACTGTCCCGCCTCCGCCGTGAGCCGCAGCGCCGCGCCGACCGTGCGCTCCTCGCCGTCACCGCTGAAGTCGGTGCGCCGACGCACCTCTTCGAGTGCCCAGTCGGCACCGGAGAGCGCCGCCGAACCCCGGGCGCCGCGCAGCGCGGCCTCGGAGGTGATCTCGTTGCTGCGGCGCCGCATGACCCGGTGTCCGTAGACCCGGTCCACGGCCTTGCGCACGGAGTCCACGGAGTCGGCCACGCCGGGGAGTGCCCCGAGGGCCGCGAGCGGATCGGCTGTCGTACTCATGAGTACGACCCTACGTACTCCCGGGCCCCGCTCCACGAAGGAGTGGTCTTCTTCACGCACATGCCCCACCCGACGTAAGCGTGCCACTACGCTACGTGGTTATGAAAATCGCTTTCGTAGGGAAGGGCGGCAGTGGCAAGACCACGTTGTCCTCGCTCTTCATCCGCCACCTCGCCGACACCGGCGCACCCGTCATCGCGGTCGACGCCGACATCAACCAGCATCTGGGCCCCGCCCTGGGCCTCGACGAGGCGGAGGCCGCCGAGCTGCCCGCCCTCGGCGCACGCCTGCCGCTGATCAAGGAGTATCTGCGGGGCTCCAACCCGCGGATCGCCTCGGCCGACACGATGATCAAGACGACGCCGCCCGGCGAGGGCTCGCGGCTCCTGCGGGTGCGCGAGGACAACCCCGTGTTCGACGCGTGCGCGCGGACCGTGGAACTCGACGACGCCGCCGTCCGTTTGATGGTCACCGGGCAGTTCACCGAAGCCGACCTCGGTGTCGCCTGCTACCACTCCAAGACCGGAGCGGTGGAGCTGTGTCTGAACCACCTCGTCGACGGCCGCGACGAGTACGCGGTCGTGGACATGACCGCAGGCTCGGACTCCTTCGCCTCCGGCATGTTCACCCGCTTCGACATGACGTTCCTGGTGGCCGAACCGACGAAGAAGGGCGTCTCCGTCTACCGCCAGTACAAGGAGTACGCCCGCGACTTCGGCGTGAGCCTCGCGGTCGTCGGCAACAAGGTGCAGGGCCAGGACGACATCGACTTCCTGCGCGAGCAGGTCGGTGACGACCTGCTGGTGACCGTCGGGCACTCGGACTGGGTGCGTGCCATGGAGAAGGGGCGCCCGCCGCGCTTCGAGCACCTGGAGGAGGAGAACCGCCGGTCCCTTCGGGCGCTGCAGGCCGCGGTCGACGCCACGTACGAACGCCGCGACTGGGAGCGTTACACCAGCCAGATGGTCCACTTCCACCTGAAGAACGCGCGGAGTTGGGGCAACGAGCGGACGGGGGTCGACCTGGCCGCCCAGGTCGACCCCGCCTTCGTGCTCCGCGAGCGCATGGCCGCCACGGCCTGAGCCCGGACGTCGAACGCCGGATCGAGAAGCCGGGCGCTACCGCTTGTCCGCCGGAGCGCCCGGGACGCCCTTCGGGGCGGGTGCGGGCCGCGCGGAGAGGAACGCCGGCCAGCCCTCCTTCGGCGCCTTGCCGACCGGCAGACCGGTCAGCTTCGCCAGCACCTTCGGGTCCTGCGCGTCGAGCCAGTCCGCGAGTTGACGGAAGGAGACGCAGCGCACGTCGCGCTTGGTGCAGACCGCCTCGATGGTCTCCTCGATGGCGCGCATGTACGTGCCGCCGTTCCAGGACTCGAAGTGGTTGCCGATGATCAGCGGTGCGCGGTTGCCCTTGTAGGCGCGTTCGAAGCCCTGGAGCAGGCCGTCACGCATCTGGTCGCCCCAGTACTCGTGACGGGACGGATCGCCGTGCGAGGTCGAACCGGACTGGTTGACCATGAAGTTGTAGTCCATGGTGAGCGTCTCGAACTTGCGGCCGGGGACCGGGACGAGCTGCATCGACAGGTCCCACAGCCCTTCCTTCTTCTTGGGCCAGACCTGGTTGTTGACGCCGCTGGTGTCGTAGCGGAAGCCCAGCTCGCGGGCGGCCCGCATGAAGTTCTTCTGGCCTTCGAGGCAGGGCGTGCGGGCGCCGATCAGTTCCTTGTCGTAGTCGAAGGGCAGGGGCTGCGCCTTCTTCGCGCCGGTGTTGGTCTTCCAGGCCTTCACGAAGGACTTGGCCTGGTTGATCTCGTCCTTCCAGTCCTCGACGGACCACTCGCCCACGCCGCCGCCGGCGCCGCAGAAGTGGCCGTTGAAGTGCGTGCCGACCTCGTTGCCCTCGAGCCAGGCGCCGCGGAGCTGCTCCACGGTGTCCTTGATTCCCTTGCGGTCGTTGAAGCCGATGTCCGAGCTGCCGGCCATGTGCTGCGGCGGCTTGTAGAGCTTCCGCTTCCCCTCGGGGAGCATGTACACGCCGCTGAGGAAGTACGTCATCGTCGCGTCGTTCCGCTTGGCGACCTTGCGGAAGTGCGAGAACAGCTTCTGACTGTCCTCCCCCGCACCGTCCCACGAGAAGACGACGAACTGCGGGGGCTTCTGGCCCGGCTTCAGGCGGGCGGGTCTGGGCAGGTGCGGCTGTTTTCCGGTGAAGGCCGTCGAGCCGTCACCGATCATCCGGACGGCGTTCTTGGGGGCATGGGCACCGGCGCCCTTCTTCGGCCCCTGCGTGCTCTCCTTCGCACCGGTGCTGCCGTCGGCGCAGCCGGCCAGTGCCGCTCCGCACGCCACGAGGGCGGTCAGGCTCGCGGTGATCCTCCGGGTGGCGGCCATGTTCCGCCCACCTACTTCCGTGCAAGTCGGGACAGTTCGGACCGAACCTCGCACGGCATGTGGAATCTGATGTTCCGACGAGCCGATTAAATTCTTTATTCACTCATCAGGGTGACTGATTGCACCATTTGCCCTGAAAATCCGTCCCAGACCTTTACTCTGGATTACGATCCGTTTACCGAGAGTTGAGAAATCCCGCCGCTGCACGCCGTGACCCACGGCCGCGATCTGCCTTCCGGAGACCTCCGGAGGACCCCTTGTCCCGCGACCGCGCTGCCCCGGAGGAGACGGGAAACATGTCTGCCTGCGTCCCCGCCCGCACCCCTGACTCGGCTCACACGCCTCGCGCCATCAACCCCCACGCCCCACCGCCCGGCAAGAGGTTCCGCATCGCCGGTGCCGACCTCTCCGCGTCGGTCGCCGTCTTCCTGATCGCCCTGCCGTTGTCGCTGGGCATCGCCCTCGCCACCGGAGCGCCGCTCCAGGCAGGCCTCGTCGCCGCCGCCGTCGGCGGCATCCTCGCCGGAGCACTCGGCGGATCACCGCTGCAGGTCAGCGGCCCCGCCGCCGGCCTCACGGTCGTCACCGCCGACCTCATCCACCGGTACGGCTGGCGGACCACCTGCGCCATCACCGTCCTCGCCGGACTCGCCCAACTCGGCCTCGGCTGCCTGCACGTGGCTCGCACCGCGCTCGCCGTCAGCCCCGCCGTCGTCCACGGCATGCTGACCGGCATCGGAGTCACCATCGCCGTCGCCCAGCTGCACATCGTGCTCGGCGGCACCCCGCAGAGCTCCGTGCTCGACAACCTGCGGGCGCTCCCCGCCCAACTCGCCGACCTGCATCTGGCCGCCCTGACGATCAGCCTGCTCACCCTGGCGATCCTGTTGCTCTGGCCACGGATTCCCGGGCGGGCCGGGCGCTTCACCCGCGTCATGCCCGCGGCCCTCATCTCCGTGGCCGCCGCCACGGCCGTCTCCGCGCTCGCCGGGCTCCGGGTCGACGAGGTCGACCTGCCGTCCTGGCGCAGCCACGCCCTCGTCGGGCTGCCGGAAGGGCCCGCCCTCGGTCTGGTCGCCGCCGTGCTCACCATCACGCTGGTGTGCAGCGTGCAGTCGCTGCTCGGCGCGGTCGCCGTCGACAAGGTCATCGCCGGGCAAGCCGAGCTCCACCCCGGTGTGCGCCGCTCCGACCTCGACCGCGAACTGCTGGGCCAGGGCGCGGCGAACATCGTGTCCGGAGCGCTCGGCGGACTGCCCGTCGCCGGGGTCGCCGTGCGCAGCATGGCCAATATCCGGGCGGGCGCCGTGAGCCGGAACTCCACGATGCTGCACGGCGTTTGGGTAGTAGTCGCCGCGCTGCTCCTGGTGCCCGTCCTGGAGCTGATCCCCCTCGCCGCCCTGGCCGCGCTGGTCATGGTGGTCGGCATCCAGATGGTCAGCCTCAACCACATCCGGACCATCACCCGCCACCGCGAAATCGTGGTGTACGCCGTCACGAGCCTCGGCGTGGTCTTCCTCGGTGTCCTCGAAGGCGTGGCGCTCGGCGTCGCCGTCGCCGTGGGCGTCTCGCTGCACCGGCTCGCCCGTACCCGCATCACGCACTGCGAGGACGACGGCGTCCATCACGTGCGGGTGCGTGGCCAGTTGACGTTCCTCGCGGTGCCTCGGCTCAGCAAGGCACTGCACCAGGTGCCCCACGGGGCCGACGTGATCGTGGAGTTGGACGGATCTTTCATGGACCATGCCGCGTACGAATCGCTGCAGTGCTGGCAGGACGCGCACACCGCGCACGGCGGCAGCGTCGAGGTCACCGGCCGCGCCGGGACCCGTATCTCCGTGCCCGCCGGAGGGTCGGGGCCGGGGAGCCGGGAGCTGGTGGGCGCCTCCCACTCCTGTTGCAGGCCGTGGGCGCCGTGGCGCAACCATCACTGCGACCGGCCGCAGGAGGAGCGTCAGGAAGGACAGGAGGGGCGTCGGCCCAGCGGGCATCAACTGGCCAGCGGGATCAGCGCCTTCCAGCGGAACACGGCGCCTCATGTGCGGGGCGAGCTCGCCCGGCTCGCGCGTGAGGGGCAGCAGCCCGCACAGCTCTTCCTGACCTGCGCGGACTCCCGCGTCGTCACGTCGATGATCACGTCGAGCGGCCCGGGTGACCTCTTCGTCGTCCGGAACGTGGGCAACCTGGTGCCGCTGCCGGGCGCCGAGAGCGGGGACGACTCGGTGGGCGCCGCCATCGAGTACGCGGTGGATGTGCTCAAGGTCCGGTCCATCACCGTGTGCGGACACTCCGGGTGCGGTGCCATGCAGGCGCTGCTCAACACGCCACCGGGAGGCGCCCAGACGCCGCTGAAGCGGTGGTTGCGGCACGGCCTGCCGAGCCTGGAGCGCATGAGCACGCAGGAGAGGGCGTGGGCGCGTCTCGCCGGGCGCGCGCCCGCCGACGCGGTCGAGCAGCTCTGCCTCACCAATGTCGTTCAGCAACTGGAGCACTTGAGGGCGCACGAGTCGGTGGCGCGCCGACTTGCCGAAGGTGATCTTGAGCTGCACGGTATGTACTTCCACGTCGGAGAGGCGCAGTCCTATCTGTTGACGGAGGGCAGCGGTGCCGAGCCGCTTCCGGACGAGGTCTTCGATCAGGTGGCGCCCACAGCACAGGCCGAGGTCGAGCGGACGCCCTCCGCGTGACCTCATCGGGAAACCACGGGTAAAGGTCTAAACCAATTTTCGGCAGGCCCTTGTCACCACCGGTTGTGTCTGATGAGCTGTGGCTTCGGACACAACGGTCGCCTCCGGCAAAGCAGCGCAAGGGAGATGTCGTGAGCAACGAAAGCCTGGCCAACCTTCTGAAGGAGGAGCGTCGGTTCGCGCCGCCGGCGGAGTTGGCGGCCGCCGCCAACGTCACGGCGGAGGCGTACGAGCAGGCCAAGGCTGACCGGCTCGGCTTCTGGGCCGAGCAGGCCCGTCGGCTGACCTGGGCCACGGAGCCGACCGAGACGCTCGACTGGTCGAACCCTCCGTTCGCCAAGTGGTTCGCCGACGGGAAGCTCAACGTCGCGTACAACTGCGTGGACCGCCATGTGGAGGCCGGCAACGGCGACCGCGTCGCGATCCACTTCGAGGGTGAGCCCGGCGACAGCCGGGCCATCACCTACGCCGAGCTGAAGGAAGAGGTCAGCCGCGCCGCCAACGCGCTGACCGAGCTCGGCGTCCAGAAGGGCGACCGCGTCGCCGTCTATCTGCCGATGATCCCCGAGGCGGTCGTCGCGATGCTGGCCTGCGCCCGCATCGGCGCCGCCCACTCGGTGGTCTTCGGCGGCTTCTCCGCGGACGCCATCGCCAAGCGCATCGAGGACGCCGACGCCAAGGTCGTCATCACCTCCGACGGCGGCTACCGCCGGGGCAAGCCCTCCGCGCTCAAGCCCGCCGTGGACGAGGCCGTGAGCCGCGTCGAGGGCGTCCGGCACGTCCTCGTCGTACGGCGCACCGAGCAGGACGTGGCGTGGACCGAGGGCCGCGACGTGTGGTGGCACGAGATCACGCAGAAGCAGTCCGCCGAGCACACCCCCGAGGCCTTCGACGCGGAGCACCCGCTCTTCATCCTCTACACCTCGGGCACCACGGGTAAGCCGAAGGGCATCCTGCACACCTCCGGCGGCTACCTCACCCAGGCGGCCTACACCCACCACGCCGTCTTCGACCTCAAGCCGGAGACCGACGTCTACTGGTGCACGGCCGACATCGGCTGGGTCACCGGCCACTCGTACATCACGTACGGACCGCTGGCCAACGGCGCGACGCAGGTGATGTACGAGGGCACCCCCGACACGCCGCACCAGGGCCGCTTCTGGGAGATCGTCCAGAAGTACAAGGTCAGCATCCTCTACACGGCGCCCACGGCCATCCGCACCTTCATGAAGTGGGGCGACGACATCCCCGCGAAGTTCGACCTGAGCAGCCTGCGGGTGCTCGGCTCGGTCGGTGAGCCGATCAACCCCGAGGCGTGGATGTGGTACCGCAAGAACATCGGCGGCGACCGCTGTCCGATCGTGGACACCTGGTGGCAGACCGAGACCGGCGCGATGATGATCTCGCCGCTGCCGGGCGTCACCGAGACCAAGCCGGGCAGCGCCCAGCGCGCCCTGCCGGGCATCTCCGCCACCGTCGTCGACGACGAGGCGAACGAGGTGCCGGACGGCGGCGGTGGCTACCTGGTCCTGACCGAGCCGTGGCCGTCGATGCTGCGCACCATCTGGGGCGACGACCAGCGGTTCATCGACACGTACTGGTCGCGTTTCGAGGGCAAGTACTTCGCCGGTGACGGCGCCAAGAAGGACGAGGACGGCGACATCTGGCTCCTCGGCCGGGTGGACGACGTGATGCTCGTCTCCGGGCACAACATCTCCACCACCGAGGTCGAGTCGGCGCTCGTCTCGCACCCGGCGGTCGCCGAGGCGGCGGTCGTGGGCGCGGCGGACGAGACGACGGGCCAGGCCATCGTGGCGTTCGTGATCCTGCGCGGCACGGCCAGCGCCGAGGACGAAGGCCTCGTCGCCGACCTGCGCAACCACGTGGGCGCCACGCTCGGCCCGATCGCCAAGCCGAAGCGGGTCCTGCCGGTGGCCGAGCTGCCGAAGACCCGGTCCGGCAAGATCATGCGCCGCCTGCTGCGGGACGTCGCGGAGAACCGTGAGCTCGGTGACGTCACCACGCTCACCGACTCGTCCGTGATGGATCTCATCCAGACGAAGCTTCCGGCCGCGCCCAGCGAGGACTAGACCCCTCCGTGATGCGGCAAGGGGCACCCGGCGCCAAGCGCGCCGGGTGCCCCTTTTGCACTTAGGGTGAAGATCACTGGATTCGTCCGGGCGTACGTTAGGTAAGCTAAGGATCGCGTCAACGTCGTGACAAGATCACGCGGCGGTACGACGCACGAGAAGTACCTAGGTGCGCCGGGAAGTCTGGTCGGCATGTGCTCAGCCCTGCCTACCCGACCGGAGGTCGACTCACGTGTCCGCGCCCGTCCCCAGCAAGAACGACCGCAAGGTGCTCGGACGCCTCTCCCTGCCCGAGCGGAACTTCGTCGCGGAAGCCCTGCGCGCCGAGACCGTCGGCGGTGTGCTGCTGCTCGTCGCCGCGGTCGCCGCCCTGATCTGGGCCAACGTGGCCGGCGGATCGTACGACTCCGTCCGGAGCTTCCACCTCGGGCCCGGCTCGCTCGGCCTCGACCTCTCCATCCAGCACTGGGCGGCCGACGGTCTCCTCGCCGTCTTCTTCTTCGTGGCCGGCATCGAACTCAAGCGTGAGCTGGTCGCTGGCGACCTGCGCGACCCCAAGGCGGCGGCGCTGCCCGTCGTCGCGGCACTCTGCGGCATGGCGGTGCCCGCGCTCGTGTACTTCCTCACCAACACCGTCGGCGGCGGCTCGCTGGACGGCTGGGCGGTGCCGACCGCCACCGACATCGCCTTCGCGCTCGCGGTCCTCGCCGTCATCGGCACCTCGCTGCCGTCCGCGCTCCGTGCCTTCCTGCTGACCCTCGCCGTCGTCGACGACCTCTTCGCGATCCTGATCATCGCGGTCTTCTTCACCAGCGACCTCAACTTCGCCGCGCTCGGCGGCGCCGTCCTCGGCCTCGCCGTGTTCTGGCTGCTGCTCAGGAAGCGGGTGCGCGGCTGGTACATCTACGTTCCGCTGGCGCTCGCCATCTGGGGCCTGATGTACAACAGCGGCATCCACGCCACCATCGCGGGCGTCGCCATGGGCCTGATGCTGCGCTGCCACAAGGAGGGCGAGGGCGCCGAGATCGAGGAGCACTCCCCCGGCGAGCACATCGAACATCTCGTACGTCCCCTCTCCGCCGGCCTGGCCGTGCCGCTGTTCGCCCTGTTCAGCGCCGGAGTGGTCGTCTCGGGCGGCGCGCTCGGCGACGTCTTCACCAAGCCGGAGACACTGGGCGTGGTGCTCGGCCTGGTCGTCGGCAAGGCCGTCGGCATCTTCGGCGGCACCTGGCTCGCGGCGCGCTTCACCAAGGCGGAGCTGAACGACGATCTGGCCTGGCCGGACGTGTTCGCGGTCGCCTCACTGGCGGGCATCGGCTTCACCGTCTCGCTGCTCATCGGCGAGCTCGCCTTCACCGAGGACCCGCTGCTCACCGACGAGATCAAGGCGGCCGTCCTGACCGGCTCCCTCATCGCGGCGCTGCTCTCCGGGATCCTGCTGAAGGTGCGCAACGCCAAGTACCGCAAGCTGTGCGAGGACGAGGAGCGCGACGACGACCTCAGCGGTGTCCCCGACATCTACGAGATGGACGACCCGGCGTACCACCACCGGATGGCCGCCATCTACGAGAAGAAGGCCGCGGAGCACCGAAGGCTTGCCGAAGTAGCGGGTGGGGAACGCGAGGATGGCAACGGTCCGGCATGATCTGAGCAGACACTTCTCAGAAGAGATCAGAAGAGAAAAAGGGGAGAACGCGATGAGCTCACCCGACGGCCCCGTCGGCGCCGAGCGCAGCCTCGGCCAACTGGTCGCCTCGGCGACCGGTGAGATGTCCGCGCTGGTCCACGACGAGATCGCACTGGCCAAGGCGCAGCTGCGGCAGGACGTCAAGCGCGGAGCGATCGGCGGTGGCGCGTTCGCCGCGGCCGGAGCGGTCCTCATCTTCTCGCTGCCCATGCTGAGTTTCGCGCTCGCGTACGGCATCCGTACGTGGAGCGGCTGGAACCTCGCCGTCTGCTTCCTGCTGTCCTTCGCCGCGAACGTGCTGGTGGCCGGATTGCTCGCGCTGATCGGCGTCGTCTTCGCGAAGAAGGCCAAGAAGGGCAAGGGCCCGCAGAAGGTCGCCGCTTCGGCCAAGGAGACGGCTGCCGTACTGGGGAACGTCAAGCCGCATCCCCGCGCGGTGGGCCCCGCGGGTGCTGTCGACGTCCGAATCGGTGAGACGGGGGCCACTGTGGCACGCTCGTCCTCATGACGGACCCCGCCGCCCCATCGGCCCAATCCTCCGCCTCGGTCGTACGCATCGAGGGACCCTGGACCCACCGGGATGTGGCCGCCAACGGCGCGCGCTTCCACATCGCCGAGATGGGGGACGGGCCGCTGGTCCTGCTCCTGCACGGTTTCCCGCAGTTCTGGTGGACGTGGCGGCACCAGATGGCGGCGCTCGCGGACGCCGGTTTCCGGGCCGTCGCGATGGACCTGCGGGGCGTGGGCGGCAGCGACCGCACGCCCCGCGGCTACGACCCGGCGAACCTCGCCCTCGACATCACCGGTGTCGTACGTTCCCTCGGGGAGCCGGACGCCGCGCTCGTCGGGCACGACCTGGGCGGATATCTCGCGTGGACGGCGGCCGTGATGCGGCCCAAGCTGGTGCGCCGCCTCGCCGTCTCCTCGATGCCGCATCCGCGGCGCTGGCGCTCGGCGATGCTGTCGGACCGCAGGCAGACCGCCTCGGCGTCGTACGTGTGGGGCTTTCAGCGGCCCTGGGTGCCGGAGCGTCAACTCGTCGCCGACGACGGCGCCCTGGTGGGGCGTCTGATGCGGGACTGGTCCGGCCCCGGGCTCCCGGACGACGACGCGGTCGAGACGTACCGGCGGGCCATGTGCATCCCGTCGACGGCGCACTGCTCGATCGAGCCGTACCGCTGGATGGTCCGTTCGATGGCGCGCCCCGACGGCATCCAGTTCAACCGCCGCATGAAGCGCCCGGTGCGCGTGCCGACGCTGCATCTGCACGGCTCGCTGGACCCCGTGATGCGGACGAGGAGCGCGGCGGGATCGGGCGAGTACGTCGAAGCCCCGTACCGCTGGCGGCTGTTCGACGGCCTCGGACACTTCCCTCATGAGGAGGATCCGGTGGCGTTCTCGACGGAACTCGTGAACTGGCTGAAGGACCCCGAGCCCGATCGCTGACGGGTTCGCCGGGCTCACCTGGCGCGTTCATACGAACGTCTGTCCTACGAACGCCAATTGCCTCGCGCATAGGCCAATTGGGGCCCCTGAGCGCGATTACCGACCATGGGGCCCGGGCAGACGTCGGGGTATGGGCTGGACGCACGACTACAGTGACGTAGCACGCAATCGCCGCTCGGCCACAGCGCTGAACAGCCGTGAGAGGGGCGGGCCGCAGGACCCGGGTCATCACGGCCCCCCTCAGGAAATGGGCATTCCCCGCATTCTCCGCCGGAGGGCCCGCTGGGTCTCCGCGCGGCTCCGGCACACCCGCGACTGACCCCGCTCCTCTTCGGGCCCTAGAGCGCGCAGCCCTCGCTGTCGACCTCTTGGTTGGCGGTGCGGCCCTTCTCGATGTCCTCGCGCACCTCGTCCGCCGTCAGCGCATAGCCGGTGTCCGGGTCGTCGAGGGACTTCGCGAAGACCACGCCGTAGACCTTGCCTTCGGGCGTGAGCAGCGGGCCGCCGGAGTTGCCCTGGCGGACGGTCGCGTAGAGCGAGTACACATCACGGCGCACGGTGCCCCGGTGGTAGATGTCCGGGCCCTTGGCCGTGATGCGACCGCGCACGCGCGCGGGGCGCACGTCGTAGGGCCCGTCCTCGGGGAAGCCCGCGACGATGGCACCCACGCCGCTCGCCGCGTCCTTGGACGTGAACTGCAGGGCGGGCGCCTGGAGCGTGGGCACGTCCAGTACGGCGATGTCGCGCTCCCAGTCGTAGAGGACGACCTTCGCGTCGTAGATCTGGCCCTGGTCGCCTATCTGGACCGTCGGGTCGTCCACGCCGCCGACCACGTGCGCGTTCGTCATCACGCGGCGGTTCGCGAAGACGAAGCCGGTGCCTTCGAGGACCTTGCCGCAACTGCGGGCCTCGCCCCGGACCTTCACGATGGAGCGCTTCGCCTTCGTGGCGACCGCGCTCTTGGCGAGCTTGGGGTCCGGAGGCTTCACCTCCGTGATGGGCTCGTCCGAGAACGGACTGAAGACCTGCGGGAAGCCGTTGCGCGCGAGGACCGAGGAGAAGTCCGTGAACCAGGTGTCGGCCTGTCCCGGCAGGGCACGGTCGACGCCGAGCAGCACCTTGGAGTTGCGGACCTCCTTGCCGAGCGTCGGCAGCGTCGCGCCCGCGAGGAGCGAGCCGATCAGCCAGGCGACGAGGAGCATCGCCACCACGTTCACCAGGGCGCCGCCCGTCGCGTCCAGGGCGCGGGCCGGCTGCCAGGTGATGTATCTGCGGAGCTTGTTGCCGAGGTGCGTGGTGAAGGCCTGTCCGATCGAGGCACAGACGATCACGATGACGACGGCGATCACCGCCGCCGTCGTACTCACCGTGGCCGCGTCGTCGTCGTTCAGCGCGTCCCAGACGATCGGCAGGAGGTAGACGGCGACGAGGCCGCCGCCCAGGAAGCCGATCACCGAGAGGATGCCGACCACGAAGCCCTGGCGGTACCCCACGACCGCGAACCACACGGCGGCGAGCAGCAGCAGGACGTCCAGCATGTTCACCGATTCAATCCTCGCCTCGCATCGCGGTCGCCGTTCCACGCAACCTTGTCATGCGCGCCAGTCGAGCGGGACCTGCCTGCTGCGGTCCCAGGGTCGCTCCCAGCCCGCGAAGTGCAGGATTCTATCGATCACGCCGGCGGTGAATCCCCAGACCAGAGCGGACTCGACGAGGAAGGCGGGGCCGTGGTGACCGCTGGGGTGGACCGCCGTCGCCCGGTTCGCCGGGTCCGTGAGATCTGCCACGGGAACCGTGAAGACCCGGGCTGTCTCGTTGGGATCGACGACGCCGACCGGCGTCGGGGTGCGCCACCAGCCGAGGACGGGGGTCACGACGAAGTCGCTGACGGGGATGAACAGGCGCGGCAGCTCGGCGAAGAGCTGGACGCCCCGGGGGTCGAGGCCCGTCTCCTCCTCGGCCTCGCGCAGCGCGGCACGCAGGGGTCCCTCGCCCTGGGGGTCGCCGTCCTCGGGGTCGAGGGCGCCGCCGGGGAACGAGGGCTGGCCCGCGTGCGAACGGAGGGAGCCCGCGCGCTCCATCAGGAGTATCTCCGGGCCCTTTTCGCCCTCTCCGAAGAGGATCAGTACGGCGGACTGGCGTCCGGCGCCGCTCTCCGGAGGCAGGAAACGGCTCAGCTGGAGCGGCTGGACGGTCTGCGCGGCGTGGACGACCGGGTCGAGCCAGGAGGGCAGCCCCGCGGTGCTGAGCAACTCCTCGTGGGGCTGCCGGCCCCCGTGGGTCGATTGGGTCGTCGATCGGGTCATGTCGCCGTTCTTGGCGTTCGTCGTCTCGCTCGCGTGCGTCATCGGCACCCCCGTCCGTCTCTGGACAACGCTCTTTCCCCTGCCGTTCGTTCCACCCTGCGTCGGTGTGACCTCATCCCGCGGCGAGCGGGGGCGCCGGCTTGCCGGGGTAGTCCGGCGGCGGCTTGAGCCGCTGGCCCGGGAAGCCGCCCATCTCGTACTTCAGCAGCTTCTTCGCCTTCTCCGGGTCGGTCTCCCCCTCCCCGTACGACGGGCAGAGCGGGGCGATCGGGCAGGCGCCGCAGGCGGGCTTGCGGGAGTGGCAGATGCGGCGGCCGTGGAAGATCACGCGGTGCGAGAGCATCGTCCACTCGCTCTTCGGGAAGAGCGCGGCGACCGCGGTCTCGACCTTTACCGGGTCGGTCTCCTCGGTCCACTTCCAGCGTCGCACCAGACGGCCGAAGTGGGTGTCCACGGTGATGCCGGGGACGCCGAACGCGTTGCCCAGCACGACGAACGCGGTCTTGCGGCCCACGCCCGGCAGCTTCACGAGATCGTCTATGCGGCCGGGTACCTCGCCGCCGAAGTCGTCCCGGAGCGCCTTCGCCAGGCCCATGATCGACTTGGTCTTGGCGCGGAAGAAGCCGGTCGGCCTGATCAGCTCCTCGACTTCCTCGGGGACGGCCGCGGCCAGGTCCTCCGGAGTCGGGTACTTGGCGAAGAGGCGCGGGGTCGTCTGGTTCACGCGCAGGTCGGTGGTCTGGGCGGAGAGGACCGTGGCGACCAGGAGCTCGAAGGGGTTCTCGAAGTCCAGCTCCGGGTGCGCGTACGAGTAGACGTCCGCGAGCTCCCGGTTGATCCGCCGGGCGCGGCGGACGAGGGCGGCGTGGGACTCCGGGGGCTTTTTGGCTGCGGGGGCTTTGTTGGCTGCGGCTGCGGTGGCCTTCTTGGCCGCGGGGGCCTTCTTGGCTGCTGCGACCTTCTTGGCCGGGGCGGTGGCCTTCTTGGCTGCTGCGGCCTTCTTGGCCGGGGCGGCGG
Source organism: Streptomyces venezuelae (assembly GCF_008642315.1). Classification (NCBI taxonomy): domain Bacteria; kingdom Bacillati; phylum Actinomycetota; class Actinomycetes; order Kitasatosporales; family Streptomycetaceae; genus Streptomyces; species Streptomyces venezuelae. The sequence continues at coordinate 4,176,776 of NZ_CP029192.1, forward strand.
TCTTCTTGGCGGCTGACTTCGCGGGTGGCGTCGTCGCCGTCGTCGTCTTCGTCGCCGCCGTCTTCGCCGTCGTTTTCGTCGTCTTCTTCGTGCTCACAGGGCCGACCTCATCGCCGGGGACATCAGGGAACCTGTCCGATTTGTCGCTTTGTCAGGGGTGTAGGACGCGTGTTCGCCCACAGCGGAATCACGAGGCGCGGCCACCTGCTCAGCCCCCTCGGCCTGCGCTCTCACCGGCTTTTTGGACACCCCGCCAGCCTAGAGCCCGGCACTGACATTCGTCCTTGGCCCCCGGGATCGGCCCCCAATTGGCCCCCTCCCGCACAGCTTGCGACGCCGGTGCGGCAGACTTGTGACTGATCACACTGTTTGGACCGTCCGGCAAAATGGGGAACACGGACCCCTGATATGCGGGGGAATCAAGATCCCCTGAGCAGGTCGACAAGGAGAGAACTCGTGGACGACGTTCTGCGGCGCGCCCCGCTCTTCGCGGCGCTCGATGACGAGCAGGCCGCGGAGCTCCGCGCCTCCATGAGTGAGGTGACGCTCGCGCGCGGGGATGCTCTTTTCCATGAGGGTGACCCCGGAGACCGCCTTTACGTGGTCACCGAGGGCAAGGTGAAGCTCCACCGCACCTCGCCCGACGGGCGCGAGAACATGCTCGCGGTGCTCGGCCCCGGCGAGCTCATCGGCGAGCTCTCGCTCTTCGACCCGGGCCCGCGGACCGCCACGGCCTCCGCGCTCACCGAGGTGAAGCTGCTCGGCCTGGGCCACGGTGACCTCCAGCCGTGGCTGAACGCCCGGCCCGAGGTGGCCGCGGCGCTGCTGCGCGCCGTCGCCCGGCGCCTGCGCAAGACCAACGACCAGATGTCCGACCTGGTCTTCTCCGACGTGCCCGGGCGTGTGGCCCGCGCGCTGCTCGACCTGTCGCGCCGCTTCGGCGTGCAGTCCGAGGAGGGCATCCACGTCGTGCACGACCTCACGCAGGAAGAGCTGGCCCAGCTGGTCGGCGCCTCCCGCGAGACGGTCAACAAGGCGCTCGCGGACTTCGCGGGCCGCGGCTGGCTGCGGCTCGAGGCCCGCGCCGTGATCCTGCTGGACGTGGAGCGGCTGGCCAAGCGGTCGCGCTGACGCCGTATCTGTACGCGAATGGGTCCCGCCTCTTGGGAGGCGGGACCCATTCGCGTCGTACGAGCGTCGTTCTTGTACGAGCGTTGCTCTTGTACGAGCGTCGTCCGCGCCGCGTCAGATCAGCCCGTGCTCCCGCAGGTAGTCCAGCTGCGCCCTGACCGAGAGCTCCGCCGCCGGCCACAGGGAGCGGTCCACGTCGGCGTACACGTGCGCGACGACGTCGGAGGCCTCCGAGTGACCGTTCTCCACCGCCGTCTCCACCTGGGCGAGCCGCGTGGCGCGGTGGGCCAGATAGAACTCGACGGCCCCCTGTGCGTCCTCCAGGACCGGCCCGTGGCCCGGCAGGACCGTGTGGACGCCGTCGTCGACCGTCAGGGAGCGCAGCCGCCGCAGGGAGTCCAGGTAGTCGCCGAGGCGGCCGTCGGGGTGCGCCACGACCGTGGTGCCCCGGCCGAGGATCGTGTCGCCCGTCAGGACCGCCTGATCCGCGGGCAGGTGGAAGCAGAGCGAGTCCGCGGTGTGGCCCGGGGTCGCGACGACGCGCATCTCCAGGCCTCCCGTGGTGATGACGTCGCCGGGTGCCAGGCCCTCGTCGCCGAGGCGCAGGGCGGGGTCCAGGGCCCGTACAGGGGTACGGGTCAGCTCGGCGAAGCGGGCGGCTCCCTCGGCGTGGTCGGGGTGGCCGTGGGTGAGCAGGGTCAGGGCGACGCGCTTGCCCATCTTCTCGGCCGTCTCGACGACGCGGCTCAGGTGGGCGTCGTCCTGGGGGCCCGGGTCGATGACCACGGCGAGCGGTGAGTCCGGCTCGGACACGATCCAGGTGTTCGTGCCGTCCAGGGTCATCGCGGAGGGGTTGGGCGCGAGAACGTTGACCGCGCGGGCGGTGGCGGGGCCGCTGAGGACCCCGCCGCGGGGCTGCCCGGGGAGGGCGGCGGCATCGGTCATGCGGGGGTGACTCCTGTCTGGGGCGGGCGGGTGCCGAGCGGGGGTTGTCTGTGGCGCCGGGCCATCAGGGCACGTACGGGGTGTCCCCGGGAACCCGTCACCGCTCCCCGCCCGCCCCCACCCGCTTGGTGAACTCGTCGTGCCCCGGCCAGGAGAGCACCAGCGTGTCGTTCTCCAGGCGGGCCTGGGCCAGGACGGGCGTCATGTCCTGGCCCGGGGCGGCGGCGAGGGCCGCGCGGGGCGTCGGGTGGGCGCTCAGGGACCGCAGGGTCGCGATCGTGGGCGGCATCATCAGGAGTTCGCCGTCGTCGTAGCGGGCGGCCGCCTCCGAGGGACGGATCCAGACCGTGCGGTCGGCCTCCGTGGAGGCGTTGCGCGTGCGCTGCCCCTCGGGGAGCGCGGCCACGAAGAAGAACGTGTCGTAGCGCCTGGGCTCGAACTCGGGAGTGATCCAGCGCGCCCACGCGGCGAGCAGGTCACTGCGCAGGTACAGGTTCCGGTGGTCCAGGAACTGCGCGAAGGAGAGTTCGCGGGCCACCAGGGCCTCGCGGTCGGACTCCCAGTCGTCGCCCGTGGTGTCGCCGACGACCGTGTCCGGCGTCCGTCCGGCGAGCAGGACGCCCGCTTCCTCGTACGTCTCGCGGACCGCGGCACAGACGATCGCCTGGGCCTCGTCGTCGACACCGAGGCGGTCCGCCCACGACGCGCGCGTGGGCCCCGCCCAGCGCACCAGCTGGTCGTCGTCGCGCGGGTCGACGCCGCCGCCGGGGTACGCGTACGCGCCTCCGGCGAAGGCCATGGAGGCGCGTCTGCGCAGCATGTGTACTTCCGGCGCGCCGTTCCCCGCCTCGTCGCGCCCGTCCCTGAGCAGCATGACGGTCGCGGCGCGGCGTGGGGTCGCCGGCGTCAGCTCACCGCTCGCGAGGGCGCGGATGCGGTCGGGCCACTCCGGGGGGTACCACTGCCCATTTGCCATGGGCGGAGGCTATCCCCTAGTGAGCTGATGTTCGAGAGGCAACTATCGGCGCCCTGAAGAGGCAACTGATCGGCGCCCCCAGGGGCCCCGGTACACAAGACCGGCGCCCCTGAGCGGCCGAAAACCGGTCACGCCTCGGTCAGTTCCACCTGGAACTCGACCTCGACCGGAGCGTCCAGCGGCAGCACGGCGACACCGACGGCGCTGCGCGCGTGCACGCCCTTGTCCCCGAGGACCTCGCCGAGGAGCTCGCTCGCGCCGTTGATCACGCCGGGCTGGCCCGTGAAGTCCGTGGCCGACGCGACGAAGCCGACGACCTTCACGACGCGCGCGATGCGGTCCAGGTCACCGGCGACCGACTTGATCGCGGCGAGGCCGTTCAGCGCGCAGGTGCGGGCCAGGTCCTTGGCCTCCTCCGGGGTCACCTCGGCGCCGACCTTGCCGGTCACCGCGAGCTTGCCCTCCACCATCGGGAGCTGGCCCGCGGTGTAGACGTACACGCCGGACTGGACGGCCGGCTGGTACGACGCCAGCGGCGGCACGACCTCCGGCAGCGTCAGTCCGAGCTCGGCGAGGCGCGCCTCGACTGCGCCGCTCATGCCTGCTTCTCCCGCTTCAGGTAGGCCACGAGCTGCTCGGGGTTGTTCGGCCCGGGCACGACCTGGACCAGCTCCCAGCCGTCCTCGCCCCAGGTGTCCAGAATCTGCTTCGTGGCGTGGACGAGCAGAGGCACGGTTGCGTATTCCCACTTGGTCATATGGCCGACTGTAGTCGCTGTGAGGCACTGCTCAGGGTGGGCTCCTGCGTGGTCCGGGCGGCGACTGGTTAGGCTCGGAAGGGTGAGCAGGCTCCAGGTCGTCAGTGGCAAGGGCGGTACCGGCAAGACCACGGTGGCCGCGGCCCTCGCGCTCGCCCTCGCGACGGAGGGCAAACGCACCCTCCTCGTGGAGGTCGAGGGCAGGCAGGGCATCGCGCAGCTCTTCGAAACCGAAGCGCTGCCCTATGAGGAGCGGAAGATCGCCGTCGCTCCAGGGGGCGGGGAGGTGTATGCCCTCGCCATCGACCCCGAGCTCGCGCTGCTCGACTACCTCCAGATGTTCTACAAACTGGGGGGAGCGGGACGCGCCCTGAAGAAGCTCGGGGCCATCGACTTCGCCACCACCATCGCGCCCGGACTTCGGGACGTGCTGCTGACCGGCAAGGCCTGTGAGGCCGTGCGCCGCAAGGACAAGCGCGGCCGGTACACGTACGACTGCGTCGTGATGGACGCCCCGCCGACCGGTCGCATCACGCGCTTCCTCAACGTGAACGACGAGGTCGCCGGGCTCGCGAAGATCGGGCCGATACACAATCAGGCGCAAGCCGTCATGCGGGTCCTGAAGTCCCCGGAGACGGCGGTCCACCTGGTGTCCCTGCTCGAGGAGATGCCCGTCCAGGAGACCGCGGACGGGATCGCCGAGCTGCGGGCCGCGCAGCTGCCCGTGGGCCGCGTCATCGTCAACATGGTGCGCCCGGCCCTGCTGGGCGACGCCTCCCTGGAACTGGGTCTCGACCGCACGCCCCGTACGGCCATCGCCAAGACGCTCTCCGCCGCGGGACTCGGCGGGGCGCGGCGCGGCGGGGGCGCGGAGCGGCTGGTCGACCCGCTCCTGGAACAGGCCGCGGAGTACGCCGAGCGGTATGCCCTGGAGCGCGACCAGCGCGCCCAGCTGACCGAGTTCGGCCAGCCGCTGCACGAACTGCCGCTGCTCGCGGGCGGCATGGACCTCGCGGGACTGTACGAGCTCGCCACGGCACTGCGGAAGCAGGGGATCTCATGACCAGGGACCGCACGACCAGGGACCGGACGCCCCAGGAACCGGCACGCACCCTGGCCCCCGAACGCACGCTCGACGTGGACGCGCTGATCGACGACCCGAAGACCCGCATCGTTGTCTGCTGCGGCTCCGGAGGCGTCGGCAAGACGACCACGGCCGCCGCCATCGGGCTGCGTGCGGCGGAGCGGGGCCGCAAGGTCGTCGTGCTCACGATCGACCCGGCGCGCAGGCTCGCGCAGTCCATGGGCATCGACTCGCTCGACAACGTCCCGCGTCGGGTCAAGGCCATTGAACCCGTCGAGACGGCCGACGGCTCCGACAGCACCGGCGAACTGCACGCCATGATGCTCGACATGAAGCGCACCTTCGACGAGATCGTCGAGGCGCACACGGACAAGGAGCGCGCGAAGGCGATCCTCAACAACCCCTTCTACCAGTCGCTCTCCGCGGGCTTCGCCGGCACCCAGGAGTACATGGCGATGGAGAAGCTGGGGCAGCTGCGGTCCCGCGACGAGTGGGACCTGATCGTCGTGGACACGCCGCCGTCGCGCTCCGCGCTGGACTTCCTCGACGCCCCCAAGCGCCTCGGCTCCTTCCTGGACGGGAAGCTGATCCGGCTCCTGATGGCGCCGGCGAAGGTGGGCGGCCGGGCAGGCATGAAGTTCCTGAACGCCGGCATGTCGATGATGACGGGGGCCCTCGGCAAGCTGCTCGGCGGCCAGCTCCTGCGTGACGTACAGATGTTCGTGACGGCCATGGACAGCATGTTCGGCGGTTTCCGTACGCGGGCCGATGCCACGTACCGACTGCTGCAGGCGCCCGGCACGGCGTTCCTCGTGGTCGCGTCGCCGGAGCGGGACGCGCTGCGGGAAGCGGCGTACTTCGTGGAGCGCCTGGCCGCGGACGACATGCCGCTCGCGGGTCTCGTGCTCAACCGTGTGCACGGCAGCGGCGCCGCTCAGCTGTCGGCCGAGCGGGCGCTGGCCGCCGCGGAAAATCTTGAGGAGAGCGGCATTGTGGATCAGGAGGACGGGAAGGTAGCTGTTCGTAACTCCCCCGAGAATGACGCGACTTCAGAGAATCCCGCGCCGTCCGACGCAGCGAACTCCACGCCCTCCGAGGATCCCGATCCCTCCGGGAACCTCGCCCCGTCCGGGGACCACGATCCATCCGAGGACCCCGATCCCTCCGGGGGCCCCGAACCCTCCGTCGAGCAGCTGACCGCGGGTCTGTTGCGGCTGCACGCGGAGCGCATGCAGCTGCTCGACCGTGAGCAGCGCACGCGTAACCGTTTCACCGCTCTCCACCCCGAGGTGGCGGTGGCCGAAGTGGCCGCGCTGCCCGGTGATGTGCATGACCTTGCGGGGCTCCGGGCCGTAGGGGACCGGCTTGCAGGCTGACGGAACGTGGGGTTCATCGGCCCGGATGCCCGAATGCCCGGCTGCGGGGCGCGGGGCCCCGCCCGTCGGTGCTCGTCGGTTCGTCTCGCCCCGGCGGTCTACCCGACCGCCGCGTAGCTCTCGTACGTCTCCTCGTCCTCCAAGTCCACGGGCAGCAGGCCCGCGCCGCGCTCGTACTCGGAGCGCGCAGTCTCCAGGAGCCTGCGCCATGAGGTGACGGTGGGACGCCTGCGCAGCAGTGCGCGGCGCTCTCGCTCCGTCATGCCACCCCACACGCCGAACTCGACGCGATTGTCCAGCGCGTCGGCCAGGCACTCGGTCCGCACCGGACATCCGGTGCACACCGCCTTGGCCCTGTTCTGCGCTGCTCCTTGAACGAACAGTTCATCCGGATCGGTAGTGCGGCAGGCCGCCTGCGCACTCCAGTCGGTTACCCAGCCCATACCGGCGCCGTCCTCTCCCGAATCGAGGCTCCCCCACGGCGGCAGCGGCATATGCACCGCCGCCAGTTGAGGACGTTACGGAAGGTGGGCACAGCGCAACACCCCCTTCGGGCCCAATCTTGAATGGCCCGAACGGACTATGCGTAAGCGGCAGATCACCCGACGGAGTGAGCGGGCGACATCCGTGAGGAACCCGGCATTCCGGGACAGTTCAGTTGAGTCACAACGGACGCCGGACGCCACATAAGGCGAATTCGGACATGGATCCGTCGGATCTGGGAGCGAGCAGGGCTTGTTGCCGAAACGCTCTGCTGTGACAGTTGGGAGCAGCTTAGGCCAAGGCATTAAGGCCTGTCCGGCGAATCAGAACGTAGGCTGCCCTCATGGGAAAGAAGCGCTCGGGCGGTGGTCTGTCACCTACACAGCAGGCCGCGAAGTTCCTCGGAGTCAGCGTTCTGGCGGGTGCGGTGCTCGCCGGGATCGCCCTGCCCGCCTTCGGGGCGCTGGGCCTCGCGGCCAAGGGCTCGGTCGAGGGGTTCGACGAGATCCCCGCCAACCTGAAGCAGCCGCCGCTCAGTCAGCGCACGAGCATTCTGGACAACAAGGGCGGTCAGATCGCCACGGTCTACTCGCGTGACCGCACGGTCGTCCCGCTCAAGGACATCTCGCCGTACATGCAGAAGGCGATCGTCGCGATCGAGGACGCCCGCTTCTACGAGCACGGCGCCGTCGACCTCAAGGGCATCCTGCGCGCGCTCAACCAGAACGCGCAGAGCGGCGGCGTCTCGCAGGGCGCGTCCACGCTCACGCAGCAGTACGTGAAGAACGTGTTCGTCGAGGAGGCCGGCGACGACCCGACGAAGGTCGCCGAGGCCACGCAGCAGACGATCGGCCGCAAGGTCCGCGAGCTGAAGTACGCGATCCAGGTCGAGGAGGAGCTCGGCAAGAAGCGGATCCTCAAGAACTACCTGAACATCACCTACTTCGGACAGCAGGCGTACGGCATCGAGGCCGCCTCCCAGCGGTACTTCTCCAAGCACGCCAAGGACCTGGAGGTCCAGGAGGCCGCGCTCCTGGCCGGCATCGTGCAGTCGCCCAGCCGGTACGACCCGGTGAACGACGCGGCCGAGGCCACCAAGCGGCGCAACGTCGTGCTGCAGCGGATGGCCGAGACGCACGACATCACGCAGGCCGAGGCCGACGCGGCCAAGAAGACCGACCTCGGGCTGAACGTGAGCCGCCCCAAGAACGGCTGCATCACCTCGGTCAAGGGCGCCGGGTTCTTCTGTGACTACGTGCGCGAGGTCTTCCTCAACGATCCGGTCTTCGGCAAGACGAAGGAGGACCGGGCCAAGGTCTGGAACCGCGGCGGCCTGAAGGTCCACACGACCCTGGACCCGCAGGCGCAGGACTCGGTGCAGGCGTCGATCAAGAATCACGTGAACAAGACCGACGACGTGGCGACCGCCGCCGCCATCGTCGAGCCGGGCACGGGCAAGATCCGCGGCATGGGCCAGTCCCGTCCGTACGGCTTCAAGAAGGACGAGACCACGATCAACCTCTCCGTGGACGACTCCATGGGAGGCGGCGCGGGGTACCAGCCCGGTTCGACGTTCAAGCCGATCGTCGCCGCGGCGGCCCTGGAGGGCGGCAAGTCGGCGGGGCAGAGCTACTCGTCCCCGTACGAGATGCCGTACCCGGAGCGGGTCTCCGCCTGTGGCGGCAAGCAGTGGGTGAACTCGGGCGGCGACAAGCTGACCAACGAGAACGAGTCCGAGGTCGGTCCGTACGGCATGCGGGAAGCGACCGCGAAGTCGGTCAACACCTACTACGTGCAGCTCATCGGCGACATCGGCATCTGCCCGGTGACGCAGCTCGCCGCGAAGATGGGCGTCGAGCGCGCCGACGGCAAGAAGATGGACCAGGCGCCGTCGATCGCCCTCGGCACGCAGGAGATGTCGCCGCTGACGATGGCGGGCGCGTACGCGACGTTCGCCTCGCGCGGCACGTACTGCACGCCGATCGCCATCGAGTCGATCGCCACGCTCGGCGGCAAGTCGCTGCCGGTCCCGAAGTCGACGTGCTCGCGCGCCATGTCGGAGAAGACCGCCGACACCATCAACACGCTGCTCAAGGGCGTGGTCGAGGACGGTACGGGCAAGCAGGCCGGTCTCGGCTCCCGCGCGAGCGCGGGCAAGACGGGTACGACGGACTACCGCTACGCCGCCTGGTTCGTGGGCTACACCCCGAACCTGTCGGGCGCGGTCTGGGTCGGCGACCCGATGCACAAGCGGCGCATGGTCGACATCACCATCGGCGGCGTCCCCTACGGCAAGGTCTTCGGTGGCGAGGTGCCGGGTCCGATCTGGCGCGACGCGATGACCGGCGCGCTCGCGGGCAAGCCGGCGCCGAACTTCAGGACCGTCCACATCCCCGGCGGGGACAAGGACAAGGACGAGGACCACGGCGGCGATGGCGGCCACGACGACGGCAGGCCCGGTGACGGGGGCGGTCTCGGCGGTGGCGGCAACGGCGGAGGCAATGGCGGCGGTGGCGGGGGCGGGAACCCCTGGCCCGACATCTCGATCCCGCCGGGTGTGCTGGGCGGGAACGGGAACGGTGGGAACGGGAACGGTTTCGGGGGCGGGATCGGTGGGGGCTGGCGGAGGTAGCCGTAGCCTCGGCCGACTCGACGGCTGTACGTGAGTGCCGACTCGACGGCTGTACGTGAATGAGGGCGCCCCCTGAGACAGGGGGCGCCCTCATCGTCGTACTGACTGAATCGACACTCAGCCCGCGAGGAGCTTCTTCACCGTGGCGGCGACGCGGCCGCCCTCGGCGAGGCCCGCGACCTTCGGGTTCACGATCTTCATGACCTGGCCCATGGCGCGCGGCCCCTCGGCACCGGCGGCCTTGGCCTCGGCGACGGCCTGGGCGACGATGTCCTGGAGCTCGTCGTCGGAGAGCTGCTTCGGCAGGTACTCGGCGAGGATCTCGCCCTCCGCCTTCTCCTTCGCCGCCTGCTCGGCACGGCCGCCCTCGGCGAAGGCCTCAGCCGCCTCACGGCGCTTCTTGGCCTCGCGGGCGATCACCTTCTGCACCTCGTCGTCGGAGAGCTCACGGGCCGTCTTGCCCGCGACCTCCTCCTTCGTGATCGCGGTGAGGGTCAGCCGGAGCGTCGAGGAGCGCAGCTCGTCGCGCCCCCGGATCGCGGCGGTGAGGTCTTCGTGCAGCTTCGACTTGAGCGTGGTCATGCGTTGATTGTGGCAGGTGCGGACGATTCTCCGCCCATCGATTTCTCCGGGGCGGATTCCCTTGGGGCGCGGGCGGGTTGCTCGGAGGCCGCCCCGCGAGCACTGCCGTCCGGGTCTGAGACGATGGGGTGATGCGCGCGCGATACGCAGTACCCCTGGGCATCACGGCGACGGCCGCGGCCGGTCTCGCCTATTCGGTGGGCGTCGAGCCCCGTTCCTTCCGGCTGAGGCGGGTGACGGTGCCCGTGCTGCCGCCGGGGATGCGTTCCCTGCGGGTCCTCCAGGTCTCCGACATCCACATGGTGTCCGGGCAGCGCAAGAAGCAGCGGTGGCTGCGCTCGCTGGCGGGCCTGCGGCCCGACATCGTGATCAACACGGGCGACAACCTGTCCGACCCGGAGGGCGTCCCGGAGACGCTGGACGCCCTCGGACCGCTGATGGAGTTCCCCGGGGCGTACGTCTTCGGTTCCAACGACTACTACGGCCCCAAGCCGCGCAACCCCGGCCGCTACCTCATCGAGAAGGTGCAGGGCAGGCACGGTCTGAACGGCAACGCGCCGGCCGTGGGCGTTCCGCGCAACCCCTGGGAGGGCCTGCGCGACGGTTTCGACGCGGCGGGCTGGGTGAACCTCACGAACACGCGGGGCGCGCTGAAGATCGACGGTTACGAGATCGCGTTCACGGGCCTGGACGACCCGCACATCAAGCGGGACCGGTACGCGGAGGTGGCGGGCGGCCCGGACTCCGGGGCGGACTTCTCGATGGGCATCGTGCACGCCCCGTACCTGCGGTCGCTGGACGCCTTCACGGCCGACGGCTACCCGCTGATCCTCGCCGGGCACACGCACGGCGGGCAGCTCTGCATCCCCTTCTACGGTGCCTTGGTCACCAACTGCGACCTGGACACGGACCGCGTGAAGGGCCTCTCCCGGCACGAGTCCGAGGGGCGGACGTCGTACCTCCACGTGTCGGCGGGGTGCGGGGCGAACCGCTACACGCCGATGCGGTTCGCGTGCCCGCCGGAGGCGACGCTGCTGACGCTGACGGCGCGGGACTGAGGACGGTCCACTCCACGCACGGAAGGCACACTTCCGGCATCCATGCCTACGGTGGAGGCATGATCGCGCCGACTCCATCGAGGGACAGGAACGGGACCAGGAACAGGGCCAGGACCCGGGGCAAAGGCCGCGGTACGAGCGGGGGTGTCCCGGTCGAGGCGGTCGTACCCCCGGTCCGCCGGCCCTTCGTGGCCGTCTTCCGTGCGCTGATCGTGCTCGCCGCGGTGACCGGGGTCGTCATCGACCTGGTCATCGGGGACCCGCTGCGCGTCCTCAGCTACTTCACGGTCCAGAGCAACGTGCTGGTGGCGGTGGTCCTCTCCTTCGCCGCGTGGCGCTCGTGGAAGGGCCGCCCGCCCCTCCCCCCATGGCTGACGGCCGGCACGCTGCTCTTCATCACGATCACGGGCCTCGTCTACCACTTCGTCCTGGCCAACGACGCGAGCGGCTTCTCGATGACGGAGGGGGCCGCGGCGCTGTCGGGCTGGCACTCGGCGTCCAACCAGCTCCTGCACACGGTGACGCCGGTCGGCGTGGCCCTCGACTGGCTCCTGCTGACCGGGCCGGGCGGCCTGCGCCTGCGCCACGCGGGCCTGTGGCTGCTCTACCCCCTCGCCTACCTGGCCTTCGCCCTGACCCGCGGCGCGCTCATGTCCCCGGGCCCGATGTCCCGCTACCCCTACCCGTTCCTCGACGTCGACCTGCACGGCTACACCGGCGTCCTCGGCAACGCCGTGATCTTCGGCCTGGCCTTCTACGCCCTGGCCCTCCTGATCGTCGGCCTCGACCGCGTCCGCCCGGTCCCGAGGGCCCCCGGGAGCGGCCCTCCGAAAACCGGATTTCGTCTCCGGCCGCCGGTCCGCTAAAGTAATCGATGTCGCCACGACCTGCCCGCCAGGCCAGTGGAACAACGACATCGGGGTGTAGCGCAGCTTGGCAGCGCGCTTCGTTCGGGACGAAGAGGTCGTGGGTTCAAATCCCGCCACCCCGACAGCTGAAACACCAGGTCAGGGGCCTGATCCGCTTTGCGGGTCGGGTCCCTGGCCTGTTTCTGGTTCCCTCTCGGGAGCCGTTGGGGAGTCGGCTTCGGGCCCCCGCTACGGAAGGGCATGACGCAATACGCGACTCCACATGGATGCGTACTGGCGCCACAGCGGTCCGGTGACGTAGGGGAGGCCGTAGCGGTCGCAGATCTCCCTGACCCGCGGTGCCATTTGGGCGTAGCGGTTGCTGGGCAGGTCGGGGAAGAGGTGATGCTCGATCTGGTGGCTGAGGTTGCCGGTGAGGAGGTGCAGCAGCGGGCCTCCTTCGATGTTCGCGGAGCCCTGGATCTGGCGCAGGTACCACTCGCCGCGTGTCTCGCCGTCCAACTGGTCCTCCGTGAAGGTTTGCACGTCGCCTGGGAAGTGGCCGCAGAATATGACTGTGTGCGCCCAGATGTTGCGGGCGCCGTTGGCCGTGAGCGTGCCCAGGAGACAGGGCAGCGCGGACGGGCCGGCGAGGAGCGGAAACAGGACGTAGTCCTTGGCCGCCTGGCGCACCGCCTTCCGTGTCACGCCCGATGCGTCGCGGACAAAGGCGCGTACGCTCTTACGACCCTGCGCCACGGCCTCGGCCTCCAGGTCGTACAGGGCGATGCCCCACTCGAAGACGGGGGCGAGCAGGGCGGTGTACAGGGGCTGGAGCAGATGGGCGGGGCGCCAGGGCTGGTCCGGGCTCATGCGCAGGATCGTGTAGCCGAGGTCCCGGTCGCGGCCGACGACGTTGGTGTAGGTGTGGTGCAGGTGGTTGTGGGTGCGCTTCCAGGCGTCGGCAGGGGCGGCGAAGTCCCACTCCCAGGTGGTGGAGTGGACTGCCGGGTCGCCCAGCCAGTCCCATTGGCCGTGCAGGATGTTGTGGCCCAGCTCCATGTTCTCCAGCGTCTTGGCGACCGCGAGCAGGGCGGTGCCCGCCGCCCAGGCGGGCGGGAAGAGGGAGACGGCGAGCGCGAGGCGGCCGCCGGCTTCGCAGCCGCGCTGCACGGCGATCACCGTACGGATGTAGCGGGCGTCGTCCGGTCCACGGGCCGCCACGATCTCGTCGCGGAGCCGGTCCAGCTCCCGGCCCAGTTGTTCGGCGCGGTCGGCGTGCGACGCCACGGGCGGCGGAGTTCCGTCGGCTCCGGCGGCAGCCGCTGTGGGCATCGACATGGGTACGGGCATGGGACTCTCCTCGCAGGCTCTGGTCCTCACAGGTCGAGGACGAGCGGCCCTGCGGCACCGTTGACGCAGGTCTGGATCAACTCGCCCGGTTCACCTCTCAGTTCACCGTTCCGCAGATCGCGCACGCGGCCGTCGAGGAGCGGGACGAGGCAGCCGAAGCACAGGCCGCGGCGGCACCCGTGGGGCATGGGCACACCCGCCGATTCACCGACGGCCAGGAGGGGCGACGCTGCCGCCGCGTCCGCCTCCACGGCGCTGCGGTCGAACCGCACCCGGCCGCCGACCGCATCGGCCCTCGGCGCCCGCACGGGTGCCAGGTGGAAACGCTCCACCCGCAGCTGTTCCCGCACTCCCGCCGCGGCCCAATGCCCCTCGGCCATGTCGAGGAGCCCGGACGGACCACATGCCCAGGTTTCCCGGCGGTGCCAGTCCGGGCAGAGTTCGCCGATCCGCTCCGTGGTGAGCCGGCCCTCCGTACGCGTATACGTCAGGCGGACGCTCAGCCAGGGCAACCGGCTTTCCAACGCGGCCAGTTCGGCGTGGAAGAGGCACTCGTCCGGTGACGGCGCGCTGTGCAGGAGCAGGGTGTCCGGAGCCGCACCGCCGTGCCGTGCGAGCGTGCGCAGCATCCCCACGACGGGCGTGACACCACTGCCCGCCGTCACGAAGAGGAGTCGGCCGGGCAGCGGCCGGGGCAGCACGAACTCTCCCTGTGCCGGGCCGAGTCGGAGCACGGAGCCGGGTGCGGTGCGGTGCACCAGGTGCGGGGACACCCGGCCGTCGCGACGGGCCTTCACGGTGACGGTGATCTCACCGCCGGGTCCGCCGCCGGGGCTGCGGCCGGGCGGCGAGGTGATCGAGTACGTACGCCAGTGCCGTACGCCGTCGATCTCGACCCCGAGCGGCAGGTACTGCCCGGCCCGGTGACCGTTCCAGCCCCTGCCCGGCCGGATCACCAGTGTGGCCGCGCCGGGTGCCTCCCGCCGCACGGCGCTCACCCGGCCCGCGGGATGCCGCGCCGACCACAGCGGATCGATCAGGCCGAGATAGTCGTCGGGCGTGAGCGGACTGGTCAGCCAGGACAAGGCCGTCAGCGTGGCCCGGGTGCCGGGCCGCAACGCTCCCGGCGACAGCCATGGACGTACGGACATGCGGGTGGCCCTCCCCTCACGGCCTCTGGACCCGGCACCGAGCGAAACACACCGCGCGCCGGACCACACCGCCGCACGGCACGCTTTGCGCCGCCCCTCGCACGGCCCCTGTCAGGCGGGACGCGCCGGTGCCCAGCGTGCGACGCCGCCGACGCGCCCGAGAATGGCCCGATGGCGAGGGGGTCGGCCTCTCACGGACCGGAACCGCGCGTGTCGGCGTCGCGGGTCCGGCCGCTCTCAGGGCCGCGACCGGGGAATCGCCACGGGGGGTTCCGACGCCACGACGCTGCCTGCTCCCGTCACACTCTCCATGATCGGCTTCGCGGCCTCCTCCGTCGCATCCGGCGGGACGACGAGCAGATCCCAGCGCCCATGACCGGGGGCGAGAAGGACGACGGTGTGCGCTGCCGTGGCCGTCAGGCTCCGGCGCAGACGGACGACCTGACCGGCGACGAACATCCGGCCCGGCGTCGGCGTCCACACCGCGCCGTTGAGCACGACGCTCGTGATGTGCCCCCAGGAGCGGGGCAACCCGGCCAGCAGACAGGGGAGTTCGGCCAGCAGATCATACGAGCGCGGCCACCATGCTCCATCGATGGCGCGGGGCCCGCCGGCATGGGGCGCCAGGCGCAGGCGGAGCAGGGACGGGGAGGGAAGGAGGGGTGGCGGTGTGAGAGTCATGGGTGCGGCTCCTGCCGGCTGCTGTGCTCGGACGGGGCGTCACTGGGGGGCGTGACGGGTGGTTCGCGGGTGGTTCGTGGAGGCCGTCGCATGCGGCCGAGGTGCTTCGGAGAGGCGCGTGGGGGCGCCGACGCGTCGAGCCGACCACGTTCCACGGCGTGGCGGGTGCGAGCGCGGCGATGCACCGCCGCTCCCCACCGTCCCGCGAGGCGTCGCACTCCCCTGTGCACAAGGAAGGTTCCCGTCATGCCCCCGGGAGCGGGGCTGCGTCCTGTGGGGATTCGGGGAGGCGCGGGTAGCGGGTGCCCGGGGCATGGACGGACTCCTCGCCGTGGTTGCGGATGGCGCGGCCGAGGTCCAGGGCTGCCCCAGAGTGGGCGGGCGGCGAGGGAGGAGTGCTCCAGCCGGTCGGACGCCGGGCATACGTGCCCTCGCCCCTTCACCGTACTCCTGCCGGACGGAAAACAACCGGACGTATGCTGAAGCCGCCGGATGCTCCTCGTACGCCGACTCCGCTCGGCGTCGCCTCCGGCGCACCACGACAGCGGGCCGCGCCGCCACAGGCCCGAAGAGGGGCGTGCGTCATGAACGCACCCATCGTCCACCGCAGTTCGGCCGGCCCCGGACGACGCGCCATGTACCCACCCGCCAGGCTCGTCCTGCGCCCGCCGACCTTCCCGCAGGGCCCGGTGTGCGGGGCCTGGTGGCCCCGCACAGACGACCTCGCCGCCGAGCTGGCCGCGCTCACCGACGTGTTCGACGCCTCCCACGGCCTCGTGACACGGATCGCGTCCCACCGCGGAAGCTGGCCGCACGAGCCGCGCACCCTCCCCGTGACGGGTCACACGGTCACAGCCAGCTGGTACACGTCCGGCCTCGACCCGCACACGATCCGGCTCTTCTCCTGCGGAGCCCGCCGCTGGGACCTGTTCGTCGTCCCGCCCCGCAGCGGGGCCGACGCGGCGGCCCGGCTGATGACCGCCGCGGCCGATCCCGCCTCCCACCTCACCGGAACGGCCCTGATGGCGACCGAGGTCCCGCCCGGGTAGCCCGCCGCTCACGACCGGCGGCGACCGGCTCGCCGCCGAACTCCCCGCCCCGGCGGTCGTGATCCATCCGTCGTGGGGGTGGCATCGCGCAAGTGGTCCCGCTGATCCCGCGCTACCGTCGGCCGTCCCGACGTCAACACCTGACCGTCGGCGGGTCGTTCCTCAGTCGTGGTCGAGGCCGCCGCAGGAGTAGGCTGGCAGTACCGAGGGATTTCCCGACCGGCTGTCATGCCGGTCTCTCGCTCGGTTCCATCGCACCGGGCCGGCACGACAGCCCGGGGACAGGTCGACACCATGACGGTGCTCACCGCACGACCCCCGCCGACCGCAACCGCCGCCAAGCCCTCCGACTGTTCGCCGTTGCGGCTTTCCGTCAAGCCTCCGGGCCCGCTCTCCGGTCTGCTCGACGGCGCCTGGTGGCCACGCTCCCGAGACCTGGCTCGTGAACTCCCCGCTCTGACGGACCTGTTGGACCCCCTGTGGGGCCGCATCACGCGCGTCTCGGTCAACCCGACGTACTGGCCCGGCGTACCACGCAAGGTCCCCGTCAAGGGCCATGTGGTCAATGTGGGGTGGTTCCGCGCCGAGCAGGACCCGCACCAGCTCATGCTGCGCTCCTACCGTGTAGGGCGCTGGGACCTGCTGATCATCCCCCCGGAGATCGGTGCGGAGGCCGCAGCACGGCTCATGGCCACCGCTTGCGATCCTCGGATCGTACGCACCGGCAGTGCTCTCGTCGCCGACGAGCTGAGCCGTCACCCCGCAGCCCCGGCCGAGGCGGACCCGCCGGGCCGCACACAGGCGGAGTCGTGGGAGGCCGAGGGCGGCGCAACGGCCGCACCCGTCGGCACGACCGGCGGGAGGTGACGGGCCATGGACACCGGCATCACCGCCACCGTCACACTCGCGATGATCGCTCTGGGAGCATTCGTGATCCACCTCCTCGACCCCCAGCACTCCGAACGGATCGCACCGCACCGGTACGGCCGTCGTCTTCCCGGGCGCCGTGACGCCCACGGCCTCACACGGCCGCGACCCGACGGCACCGCGCCGTCCGCCGTCCGTGCCCGCCGCGACCACCGGGACGGTGGCCGCGGGCGTTCCCGCCCGCGGCGCAGGACCAACCGAGCCGCGAAGGGCCGAAGGGCATGACCGGGCATACGGCAGCGCGGCGGGGCCCGGCCGGGCCGCGCCGCGAGGAACAGTCGGCCGACGGGCACGTCGAGGTCCGCCTCATCGCCGCCGATCCCGACGCGGCACGGCAGGTCGCACAGTTCCTCAGCCGGTTCTTCGTCTGCGACGAGCCCCGCAGCTACCCCACGGGCACCGCAGGGGGCGGCACCCGGCTCCACCTGACCGTGGACACCCTGCTCACCCAAGTGCCCGGCCGGGCAGCGCCGTCCTGGCTCGCCGGAAGCCGCTCACAAGCACGGCGCACCCACGTCGGCGAAACGGACTGATCTCCGGACCGCCGCACCACCGATCCCCTGGCCCCGGACCCCGGCCACCTCTTTCAGACCGAGGTCGAGGAGCCTTGCATGTCGACCCTACGTTCAACCCCTCTCCCCCGGGACCCAGCCCCGCCGCACGAGACCACCACATCCCACACGTACGACGGCACGGCCCCCTTCCCCACCGGCGACCACCCGCCGCCCGAGCGCAGCGGCGGCGATCGGCTGTACGTGACAGTGACCGCGGTGATCGTCGTCCTGCCGTTCCTCGCGCTCGGCCTGGTCGGCTGGTGGCTGTGGGGACGTCTCATCCACTCCACTGACGTGCTGCTCGCCCTTTCCCTGTACGTCGTCACGGGGCTCGGGGTCACGGTCGGTTTCCACCGCGGCCTGACCCACGGCGGGTACCGGGCCGCCCGGCCCTTGCGGATCGCCCTCGCGGTGGCCGGGTCGATGAGTTTCCAGGGCGACGTCATCGGCTGGGTCGCCACTCACCGCCGCCATCACGCCTTCACCGACCGCCCCGGCGACCCGCACTCCCCCTACCGCTACGGCACGCACCTGCGCGGCCAGTTGCGCGGTCTTGCCCACTCCCATGTCGGCTGGCTGTTCCGCAACGACCCCACCCCCGTCGAGCGCTACGCCCCCGACCTGCTCGCCGACCGCGACATCCGTGCCGTCTCCCGGGCCTTCCCGGCCCTGTGTGTCCTCACCCTGGCCCTCCCCTTCGCCCTCGGCTGGGCGATCGGCGGCACCTGGGTCCACGCCACGACCGCCCTGCTGTGGGCGGGCCTCGTGCGCATCGCCCTGCTCCACCACGTGACCTGGAGCGTCAACTCCCTGTGCCATGTGATCGGGCGGCGCCCGTTCCGCACCCGGCGCCACGACCGAGCCACCAACCTGTGGCCGCTGGCCCTGCTCTCCTTCGGCGAAAGCTGGCACAACCTCCACCACGCCGACCCCACCAGCGCCCGCCACGGCGTGGACCGCGGGCAGATCGACCCGTCCGCCGCCGCCATCCGTCTGCTCGAACGCCTCGGCTGGGTATACGACGTGCGCTGGCCGACGCCGGACCGCATCGCGGCCCGTCGCAACTGAACTCAGGGAGCACGCTCGGGCTTGAGGGTTGTTCCCCACCCACCGCCCACGCTGCGACGGATCGCCTGGACGACAACGGGGACGTCTCGCCCCGACGTCTCTGTTGGCGCTGCCCTGCCGGGATGCACGCCCTCCAGGGCATCCGGCCTCGTCGCCGTGCAGCAGCCCGGCGCGTGCACCCGCGGCTCTTCGGCGAAACCCGCCAGGAGTCGCATACGCCGCGCCACCCTGAAATGCCGACCCAGACCCCATCCGCGACTGCGCTGGTGGAGCAATGACCTGTGGGTGGATCACTACGAGAAGGGAGAGCCGGACGGCGACTTCCGCCGAATCCGGCGAATACGGCAGCGCCGACGGCTATCAGGAATACGACCTCGGTAAGAAGGGATGTTCTGGCACAGACTCGTGGCGCAGATCACTCCCCCCGGCCGATGATCTCTCGCCCCGGCGGACGTCTGTACTCCTGACGATCAGTCGTGCTCGTGATGATCAGGCCTACGCAGAGGACTCCGCCATGACTCGGACCGCCCCCAAGGGACCCGCCGCCTACTTTCCCTCCATCGAGAAGAAGTACGGGCGGCCCGTCACCGAGTGGAAGGAAATCATTCGGGCCTCACCGCTGCGCAAGCACATGGAGCTCGTGGGCCGGCTCAAGGATGAATACGCGATGGGGCACGGGCACGCCAACGCGCTCGTGGCTCATACGCTCGCCGAGGACGCCGCGGGTGCCGACGAGTAGAGCCGTGCTCTCCGCGTCGTATCGGTGCCGGTCCCTCCCCTCGTGGGGACCGGCACCGATCGACGCGGACGGCGCCGACCCGCGGTGCTCCCGCGTATCGGCGCGGATCAGGGAAAGTCCGGATCCGCGTTCGATGCGAATGCGGTCCGGATATGGCCGTCTGCACAAGTCTTCGTGGCCCACACGGCGCTCCCGTCGTCACTCCGGCACAAGCCAGGCTCAGAACGATCGGTGGTGTCGGCCGCCCTCGCGAGCAGTGAGCCCATGACCTGCCAGGACGCTGCGTGGTTGGTTCGCTACTGCGACGAGATCCTGCCAGTTACGGCTGCCGCAGAGGAGGCACCGGATCCGTCCGGACTCCTTCGCCGCAGGTCAGCCGTATAAAGTGAGTTTTCCGGTCCGGATGACCAAGTGCGGCGGAAGTAAGGGGTGGAGGCCTTGAGTTCCGACTCAGGGGCACGCACAAGCTTCGCGGAGCGTCTCGCGCTGCTGTACAAGGAAGCCGGCAACCCGCCCCTCAAGCGTGTGGCCGAAGCGGTCGTCCGCCTCCAGCGGGTGGACGAGCGCGGGCGACCCGTACGCGTGTCCGCCCAGCGGATCAGTGACTGGCGACGGGCCAAGAACGTACCGGCCCAGTTCGCCGCCCTCGCCGCGGTGCTCCACGTCCTCATCCCCGAAGCGCGGCGCGAGCGGCCCGCGCCCGTGTCCCCCGGTCTCTACGACATGGCCCAGTGGCACCGCCTCTGGGAGCTCGCCGTCGCCGATCCCGTCGGCGAGCGGGCGGCCGCCGGCCCCGACGGCACCCCGGAGAGCGGGGAGCGGGCCGGGAGCGATGAGGGCGGCGGAGGGAGCAGCTCCGTATCTCCCTCCGGGGTTCCCGGTGTCTGTCCGTATCGCGGGCTCGCCTCCTATCGGCAGCAGGACGCCCAGTGGTTCTTCGGCCGTGAGCGGAGCACCGACGCCCTCGTCGCCCAGCTCCGCGCCGCCGAGTCGGGCGGTCTCGTCATGCTCGTGGGCGCGTCCGGCGCGGGGAAGTCCTCCCTCCTCAATGCCGGGCTCGTGCCGACCCTTCAGGGGGGTGCGTCGCTGGCCCGGGACGCGGGGAGCGCGTGGGTCGCCGGGCCCGTTCTGCAGCTCGTGCCCGGCGCCGACCCCCTGACCGAGCTCACCCGGAACATCCCCGAGCTCGCCCGCGTCCTGCCCGCCGGGGAGGGCGACGAGGAAGCGGAAGCGGACGACCGCGCCCGTGCGTGTGCGCGAAGCGTGCGGGAGGCCATCACGGCGTGGGGCGAGCGTTCCGCCGCCGAGCAGGCGCAGGGGGGCGTGAGCCCCGAGGTGCAGGGGGCCGTGAACGCCGACGCCCAGGGGGCCGTGGACGGTGACCGGGTCGTCGCTCGGCCCGTCATCATCGTCGACCAGTTCGAGGAGACCTTCACCCTCTGCCCCGACGAAGCCGACCGTCGGGCCTTCGTCGCGGTCCTGCACGCCGCCTGTTCCCCCGCCGAGGGGTCCGCCCACGCCCCGGCGCTCGTCGTTCTCGGGATACGTGCCGACTTCTACGAGGAGTGCCTCGCGTATCCCGAGCTGGCGGACGCGCTCCAGCACCGGCACATGGTGCTCGGGCCGCTGACCACCTCCGAGCTGCGCAAGGCGGTGACCGGGCCGGCCAAGGCCGTGGGGCTCGAACTGGAGCCGGGGCTCGCCGAGCTGATCGTGCGGGAGGTGAGCACGGACGGGCCCCGCGGGGCGCACGACGCCGGTGTGCTGCCGCTGTTGTCGCACGCGCTGCTCGCCACCTGGCAGCGGCGGAAGACGGGGCGGCTGACGCTGGCCGGGTACCGGGCGGCGGGCGGTATCCAGGGCGCCGTCGCGGCGACCGCCGAGCGCGCCTGGTCCGGGCTCGACCCGGCGGCGCGGACGGCGGCGAGGCTGCTCCTGCTGCGGCTCGTCCGGCTGGGCGAGGACACGCAGGCCACCCGGCGGCGGGGCACGCGTCGGCAGCTGGCCGAGGAGTCGACCGACCCGCACAAGACGGAGGAGTCCCTCGAAGCGCTGGTCCGCGCCCGGCTGGTGACCCTCGACGCGGAGACCGTGGAGATCACCCACGAAGCGCTGCTGCACGCCTGGCCGCGCCTGCGGGAGTGGATCGACGAGGACAGGAACGACCACCTGCTGCGGCAGCGTCTGGAGGAGGACGGGAAGTCCTGGGAGGACTCCGACCGGGACTCTTCGCTGCTCTATCGGGGGTCTCGGCTCGAACAGGCCCGGGAGTGGGCGCGGTCGGCCGGAGACACGTACCTCACCAAGGGAGCCGTGGAGTTCCTGGCCGCCTCGGCGCGGCTGCGCAGGCGCATGGTGTGGATCAGCCGGGGCGCGGTGGCGACCCTGGTCGTCCTCGCGATGGTCGCCGTCGTGTCCGCGGTCGTCGCCCGACAGCAGCGGGACGACGCGGTGTTCGAGCAGGTGGTCGCCGAGGCCGACCGCGCCCAGCACACCGACCCGTCCCTGTCCGCCCAGCTGGACCTGGTGGCGCACCGGTTGCGCCCCGGCGACGAGGGCACCCGGAACCGGCTGATCTCCATCGTGAACGCGCCGCTCGCCACCCCGCTCCTCGGCCACAAGGGCGCCGTCTACCTCACCTCGTTCAGCCCGAACGGGCGCCTCCTCGCCACGGCCAGCTACGACCGGACCGTACGGCTGTGGGACCTCTCGGACCCGACGCACCCCGAACCGCTGGGCAAGCCCCTCACCGGCCACAAGAGCTGGGTGAGCACCGCGGTGTTCAGCCCGGACGGCAACACGCTGGCCAGCGCGTCGGACGACGGCACGATCCGGCTGTGGAACGTACGGGACCCACGGCATCCGCGGCTTCTCGGCAGCCCCGTGACCGGGCAGGGCGGGGCCATCTACCTGCTCGCCTTCAGCCCTGACGGGCAGACGCTCGCCGCCGCGAACGAGGACAAGGCCGTCCGTCTGTGGGACGTGGACGAGCCGCGCGAGCCGAAACGGATCGCCACGCTGACCGGGCACACCGAGGCCGTGCGGTCGGTGGCGTTCAGCCATGACGGGAGGACTCTCGCGGCCGGCGGGGACGACGGCACCATCCGGTTGTGGAAGACGGACGACCCGCGCCGGCCCGAGCCCGTCGGCACGGTGCTGCGCGGTCACTCGACCACCGTGCACTCCGTGGCGTTCAGCCCCGACGGCGACACCCTCGCGAGCGGCGGCGCCGACAACACCATCCGGCTCTGGGACGTCTCCGACCCGGAGCACGGCGCGGCGCTCGGGACGCCGCTCACCGGGCACACGGGTCCGCTGTGGTCGGTGGCCTTCAACCCGGCGGGCACCATGCTCGCCGCGGCGAGCGCGGACAGCACGGCGAGCCTGTGGAACGTCCGCGACCCGTCGCATCCCTCGCAGGTCGGCGAGTCGCTCTCGGGCAGCAGCGGGGAGATGTACTCGTTGGGGTTCAGCCCCGACGGGCGGTTCCTCGCCACCGGGAGCGGCGACAACAAGGTCCGCCTCTGGTCGATCTCGACGGGGGACATGCTGGGGCGGATAGGCGCGTTCCGGCCCGACGGGAAGGTGCTGGCGACGGCCTCCCGGGACGAGAAGGTACGGCTGTGGGACGTGGAGCGGCCCGACCGGCCCACCCTGCTGGGCAAGCCGTTCCGGCCCGGGGAGGGCAACGTCCGGGCGCCGGTGTTCTCACCGGACGGCCGTACGCTCGCCGTGCTGACGGGCAACCGCGCGGTGCAGCTGTGGAACGTCGCGGACCCGAAGCGCCCCGTCCCCTACGGGCCGCCCGTCCGGCTGAAGACCCGGTTCGCGGCGGCGCTCGCCTTCAGCAGGGACGGCCGTACGCTGGCGACTCCGTACACCGACCGCACCATCCAGCTCTGGGACGTCAGCTCTCCCGCCCGCCCGCGCAGGCTGGGCGAGCCGCTGACCGGCCATCAGGGGTACGTCAACTCCCTCACGTTCGGCAAGGACCGGCGCACGCTGGTCAGTGGCAGCGCGGACGGCACCGTACGGCTGTGGAACGTGACCGATCCGCGGCGGGCCGTGCCCTTCCAGGCGCCCCTCAAGGGTCACCAGGGTCCCGTCAACATCGTCGTCTACAGCCCCGACGGCCGCACGCTGGCCAGCGGCAGCGACGACGGCACGGTGCGGCTCTGGGACATCGGCGACCCGCGCGAACCGGTCCGGCTCGACGCCTCCCTCGCGGGCCACACCGACGCGGTCGTGTCGCTGACGTTCAGCAAGGACGGCCACACCCTGGCGACGGGCGGCAACGACAACACCGTCCGGCTCTGGAACGTCGCCGACCCCACCGACACCTCCCCCATCGGGCAGTCGATGAGCCCCAACACCAAGATGGGCAGCTTCCTGTCGTTCAGCCCGCAGAGCGACATGCTGGGGGTGGCGAGCGGCACGGATACCGTCCGGTTGTGGAACTTGGACACCGAGGAAGCCGTTAACCGTATTTGCTCGACCACTCGGGGTGTTCTCACGCGGGAGAAATGGGATGAGTATCTGCCCCGTCTCTCGTACGAGCCGCCGTGCGACGAGTAACGGGCCACTGCGGGACGAGTAACGGAGCGCCGCGCGCGAAGAGTAACGGACGGCCCGTTTCCACCCCGCAGCCGCGCCTTTTCGGCCAGAGCCCTGCCCGTTCGGGCACCCGGCCTGCCTTCTCGACCGTTCAGGCGGGTACGTGATCCCGATCACAACTCCATACTTTATTCGCGGAGTTGACTCCCACTATCCATTCGACCTTGTTACTGTTGGAACAGAGCCCGATCGCTGGTGCATCCCCCGTCGCCAGCGATCGGGCCCTTCCATTTCCGTCGACGCTTTTACCTTTTAGGCACGAGATCGTTTCGTAGGGAAACTTTCCGCGTCAGTCGTCAGCTCCTCTTTAGGAGTCGTAGGGTGTGGGCCGGCCCCCGACGACGGATGGTGAGCGCGATGCCGAAGGCATACGAGCAGATAGCGGACGACATCCGCCGCTCCATCCGCGCGGGCCTGCTGCGGCCGGGAGAACGGCTGCCCGCCGAGACGAAGCTCGCCGAGCAGTACCGGCGCAGCGTCCCGACGCTCCGCGACGCGCTCCGCCTCCTGCGGGAGGAAGGGCTGATCGAGAAGGAGCACGGGCGCGGCAACTTCGTCCGCAGGCCCCGCGCCGGCGTCGTCCGCGACAACTCCCGCCACCAGTGGGAGAAGAACCGCGTGCGCCGCCCGGAACAGCGCAGGGCGCGCACCGGCGCCACCGAGCACGACACCGGCCTCGAACTCCAGGATCTCGTGTTCCACGCGGCGTACCGCGAGATCCGCGCGGACGAACACCTCGCATCCGCCTTCGCCGTCCCGGAGGGGACACCCCTGATCGAACGTTCCTACCGGACGCGCTACGCCTCCGAGAACGCCCCCTTCAACCTGGCCACCTCCTACCTGGTCCGCGACCACGTCGCCACGAACCCGGACCTGCTGGACGACGCCAAGGAGCCGTGGCCCGGCGGCACGCAGAACCAGCTGTCCACCGTCGGCATCGAGCTCGACCGCGTCGAGGAGCGCCTCACCGCCCGGCCGCCGACGCCGGAGGAGGCCGCCGAACTGGAGCTGCCGCCCGGCACGTCGGTGCTGCTGCTCCGCAAGACGTCGTACGACACACAGGGCCGCGTCGTCGAGGTCGCCCACATCACCCTGCCCGGCGACCGCACGGAAGCCGTCTTCACCACTCCCCTGGAAAGGTGGTGAGTGCCGTGCCCCGGCGCATCATCATCGTCACCGCCGTCCACGCGCCGTCGGCCCCCTTCCTCTCCGACGCGTACGCGTCGCTGCTCGCGCAGGAGCTCCCCGAGGGGTGGGAGTGGCGCTGGGTCGTCCAGGAGGACGGCAGCACCGACCAGGTCGCGCCGCACGTCCCCGACGACGAGCGCGTCACCTTCCGGCAGGGGCGGCCCGGCGGTCCCGGCGTCGCGCGGACGATGGCGCTCGCGCACGCCGACGGGGAGTACGTGAAGGTCCTGGACGCCGACGACCAGCTCGCCCCCGGCGCGCTGGCCCGCGATCTCGCGGCGCTCGAAGGGGATCCGGCGATCGGCTGGGCCACGTCACGCGTGCTCGACCTGCTGCCCGACGGCTCCACGGTCGGCTTCCCCGGCGATCCCGAGCACGGTCCCGTCGAGCGCATGACGGTCGTCGACCACTGGTCGGAGCACGACTACCGGGCGCCGGTCCACCCCGCGACGCTCTTCGTCCGCCGCGAGCTGCTCGTCGCCCTGGGCGGCTGGATGGCGCTGCCCGCCTCGGAGGACACGGGTCTGCTGCTCGCGCTCAACTCCGTCGCGCGCGGGTGGTTCTCGTCCGAGGTGGGGCTCCTCTATCGCAAGTGGGAGGGCCAGGCGACCGGTCAGAGCGCGCATACCGATGCGGGGGAGCGGGGTGCGCGGATGGCTGTGGTGGCGGAGCGGGTGCGATCGCTCTGCGCGTTGCGGTGGGAGTACCCGCCGAAGGTCGGCTGACCCCGCTCGGGGGGGGGCTGTCCTGACCCGCCGGGTCGTGGGCTCGCTCCCGCGGGTGGGGCGGAACCTGGACCGCCGCTTCGCGGCGGATCACACCCGCCCACCCACCCGTGCACCCCGCACCGGGCAGTGACCGTAGGAACCCGGGGCGTGGGCTCGCTCCCCTCGCGTGGGGCCGAACCTGGACCGCCGCTTCGCGGCGGATCGCACCCGCCCACCCACCCGTTCACCCCGCACCGGGCAGTGCGTGTAGGAGCCCGGAGCGTGGGCTCGGTGTGTGGGTTACAGGGATTCCGCGTTCACCCTTGAGAAGACCAGCTCCGTTTCCTCTGTGATCGGCTCGCGCCACCGCACCGGAGGTGCCGGGCGGCGGATCGCGGCCGGGTAGGTCTCGGGGGCGTACTCGTTGATCAGCCGGTACGCGTGGAAGCCCGCCTCGGTCATCGTCCTCATCAGCTCGTCCACGGAGTCGCCGAGTTGCTCCATGCGGTCCGGCGTCACCTCCACGGCGATCTCCACGTCCTCGCGGAGGTCGCCGAGCACGGGGGCGAGTCCCCGGACGACACCGCCCTCCGCCCCCTCCACGTCGATCTTGATCACGCGCGCGCGGGCGAGCTCGTCGGACTCCAGGAGCTCGGGCAGCGGCGAGGCGTCCGACTCGAACGTGGACTCGGCGGGCCCGTCGTACGGGACGATGCTGTTCGCGCCCATGTTGTGGGAGCTGGCGAGGATGAACGTGAGCCGCTTGTGCGCGTCCGAGACGGCGGCGTTGACCGCGCGGATGTTGGTGCATCCGTTCAGCTCCGCGTGCAGCAGCACGCGCTCGTGGAACGCGGTCGACGCCTCGACCGCCACGACCCGCCCCTCCGGGCCCACGAGCCCGGCCCCCAGGACGGCGAAGTAGCCCACGTTCGCGCCGACGTCGACGAAGACGTCCCCGGGGCCGAGGCGCCCGCGCAGCCACCGCGTCATGTGCGGCTCCCAGGCGCCGAAGAGGTACACGTAGCGCTGGATGAGGTCCTGGGTGTCGACGGCGAACCGGTGGCCGTACCGGTCGGCGACGACCCGGCGGCGAGGGTGCTCCTTGAGGCGGGCGTTCAGGAACCGGGAGGCCAGCGCCGCCTTGCCGACGGTGCCGGGGGCGTCACGCACGTACCGCCGCCCGAGCGTGACCATCGTCTGCGAGAGCTGCGGAAGCTTCGAGAGCTGCGAAAGCTCCACAGGGGGGGTGCTCATTCGGTCGCCTCTCCGTCGCGCGCCTCCGCGGCGGTCTCTGTCGCGGTCGAATGAACCGTATCCGCCCCTCCCCCGTCCCCTACCTCCCGGCCCGGTCGAACGGCAGGTCCAGCATGCGGATCGCGTTGCCGCGCAGTAGCTTGTACGCCGTCTCCTCCGGGAGGTGGCCGACGTGCTCGGCGGCGACCTCCTTGGTGTGCGGCCATGTGGAGTCGACGTGCGGGTAGTCGGTCTCGAAGGTGGCGTTGTCGACGCCGACGGTCTCGATCGCCTCGATGCCGTGCTTGTCGCGGAAGAAGCAGCAGAAGATCTGCCGGTAGTAGTACGTGGACGGGGGCTCCGGGATCAGGTCCTTCACGCCGCCCCAGGCCCGGTGCTCCTCCCACACGTCGTCGGCGCGCTCCAGGGCGTACGGGATCCAGCCCATCTGGCCTTCGCTGTACGCGAGTTTGAGCCGCGGGAACTTCACCAGGACGCCGCTGAAGAGGAAGTCCATCATCGACGCCATCGCGTTGTTGAAGGAGAGCGAGGCCTGGACCGCGGGCGGCGCGTCCGGGGAGGCGGCGGGCATCTGCGACGACGAGCCGATGTGCATGTTCACGACGGTCCCGGTCTCCTCGCAGGCCGCGAAGAACGGGTCCCAGTACCCGGAGTGGATCGACGGCAGGCCCAGGTACGTCGGGATCTCGCTGAACGTGACGGCCCGCACCCCGCGCGCGGCGTTGCGTTTGATCTCGGTGACGGCGAGGTCCACGTCCCAGAGGGGGATCAGGCAGAGCGGGATCAGCCGGCCGCCGCTGTCGCCGCACCACTCCTCGACCATCCAGTCGTTGTAGGCGCGGACGCAGGCGAGACCGACCTCCTTGTCCTTGGCCTCGGAGAAGGTCTGGCCGCAGAAGCGGGGGAAGGTCGGGAAGCAGAGGGACGCCTCGACGTGGTTGAGGTCCATGTCCGCGAGGCGGGCCTTGGGGTCCCAGCAGCCCTTGCGCATCTGTTCGCGGGTGATGCCGTCGAGCGTCATCTCGTCGCGCGAGAAGCCGACGGCGGCGATGATGCGCTTGTACGGGAAGATGCTGCCCTCGTACTCCCACCAGTCGGTGATCTGTCCCGCCGGGTCCGTCGTGAACCGGTACTTGCCGCCGATGTACTCCAGCTCGCCGATGCCCGCGGTGAAGGGCTTGGGCCCCCGGTCGCGGTACTTGGCGGGGAGCCATATCTCGAAGAGGTGTGCGGGCTCGATCACGTGGTCGTCCACGCTGATGACCCGGGGGAGTTCCTTGGTGCCGTCCTCGCTGCTGACCACTGTTGTGCCCCCTACTGCTGCCGCTGCCTGCCGGTTTCCACACCCTAAATCTGACGCTCCATCAGATTTGCTTTCGGATCGAGGTTATGGCCTCACCCCTCCGGCGGCAAGCGTCCGCCCGCAACTCGACCCCTTGCGCGTTTCCGTCCGATCCGCTGAACTGACGCCCCGTCAGGTTGGCTTGGGAGGACGCGCGATGCAGACGATCTGGCTCGGCGGAGCCGAGTGGGTGGCCGTACTCCGGATCGGGATCGGCCTGTGGTGGCTGGAGAGCTGGCGCCACAAGGACAAGAAGACGTGGTTCGGCGGCGGCGGCATCGGATGGGCCGCGGGCATCGCCGAGAAGCACCGGTGGTCCGCGGTGCGCGAGGGGTTCAACGTGGTGGTGAAGCCGCGGCCGCGCGTGATGGCGTACGTCGTCGCCTACGCCGAACTCGCCCTGGGCCTCGGCCTGATCGTCGGCTTCCTCACCCCGATCGCGCTGATCTGCGGGTTCGTCCTCAACCTGGTCTACCTCGTCCTGATGATCCACGACTGGGCCGAGCAGGGGCAGAACCTCATGATGGCGCTTGCCTCGTTCGTCGCCTTCTTCGCGATGAGCTGGCAGGTGTGGTCGCTGGACGACGCGCTGGGGCTGTTCGTCTGACCCCACGGGGTTCCCGCGCACTGCCGTCGTACGTCTGGTCAGTTGGAGCCCGACCTGTCACCCTGCCGCTCATCCGGCACGAACCGCCCGCGGACAGGGAGACGGCCATGACGGAACGCAGCCACGCCGCACGCGCCAAGAGCGCGGCCCTCCGCGCCGCCTCGGTCTGCCACCACGTCGAACGGCACGAGGCGCCGGAACACGTCGTCTGGAAGGCCACGCACGCCGCCCGCGTATCCCTCCAGGCCCTCGCCGTGCTCTCCGAGTCCGCACCGGACCCGGCGGCGGACTCGCGCTGCGCGCGCAACGCGGCGGCGGCCGCGGCCCAGGCCGCGCAGATGGGACAGCTGCACGACGGCGAGAGCGAGACCGCCGTCGCCGCCTGCCGTGCCGCGCTCGGCGCGTCGCAGGCCGCGTCGGCCGCCGCGGGGCGTGCGGGCCTCGGCGTGGACGAGGCCCTGAACACCGCGGCGGACGAGGCCGAGGCGGCGGCCGTCGCGGCCGCCGAGCGCGCGGGCTGGATGCGGCCGGGGCAGCGCCTCCCCGAGATGTCGGCCGGCCTGCGCAGTCCCGAGCTGATGGCGATGATGCACTTCTGAGACGCACGCTGTGACGCGCTCCTGTCGTGCGGGCGGTGCGCGACGATGCGGGGATCAGTGGTGGAACGCGGGTGACTCCGGTGCCCCCGTCGACCCGCCGGACAGCCGGTCCACGGCGGCCCGCAGGTCCTTGGCGAGCAGCATGATCTTGTCGTGTCCGATGCCGTGCCTGACCAGGACCCGCTGGATCACGGTCTCCTGCCGCTCGGGCGGCAGCGGGTAGGCGGGGACCTGCCAACCGCGGGTGCGCAGCTGTTCCGTGAGGTCGTAGAGGGTGAACCCTGCGGCTGCCGCGCCGTCGGTGAGCGTCCAGGAGACGGCGGGCAGGGCGCCGCGGCCGTCGTAGAGGAGCGTGAAGGGGCCCATGGCCGCGACCTCGTCGGCCAGCGCCCGCGCGCTGGCCGCGCACGCCTCGTACACCTTGCGGTAGCCCTCGCGGCCGAGCCGCAGCAGCGTGTAGTACTGCGCGACGATCTCGCCGCCGGGCCGGGAGAAGTTGAGGGCGAAGGTGGGCATGTCGCCGCCGAGGTAGTCGACGCGGAAGACCAGGTCCTCGGGGAGGTGGTCGGCCGTGCGCCAGACGATCCAGCCGACGCCGAGCGGCGCCATCCCGTACTTGTGGCCCGAGGCGTT
The DNA here is from genome assembly GCF_008642315.1 of Streptomyces venezuelae. Lineage (NCBI taxonomy): Bacteria > Bacillati > Actinomycetota > Actinomycetes > Kitasatosporales > Streptomycetaceae > Streptomyces > Streptomyces venezuelae. The sequence continues at coordinate 4,207,114 of NZ_CP029192.1, forward strand.
GATGGAGACGACCCGGTCCACACGGAAGTCCCAGACCAGGTCCGGCTGCAGGAAGGGCGCGACGAAGCCGCCGCTGGCCGCGTCCACGTGGACCGGCACGTCGAGGCCGGTGTCCGCCTGGATCGCGTCGAGCTCGGCGGCGATCTCGGCGACGGGTTCGTAGTCGCAGGTGAAGGTGACGCCGAGGATCGCGACGACGCCGATGGTGTTCTCGTCGACGTACTCGCGGAGCTGGTGCGGGCGCAGGCCCGTCGCGCCCGGCTCCAGCGGGACCTGGCGCAGCTCCACGTCGAAGTAGCGGGCGAACTTCTCCCAGCACACCTGTACCGGGCCGCAGACGAGGTTGGGCCGGTCGGCCGGCTTGCCCGCCGCCCTGCGCGCCTCGCGCCAGCGCCACTTGAGGGCGAGCCCGCCGAGCATGGCCGCCTCGCTGGAACCGGTGGTGGAGCAGCCCATCGTGGTCTCGCCGTCCGGGGAGTTCCACAGGTCGGCGAGCATGTGGACGCAGCGGGACTCGATCTCCGCGGTCTGCGGGTACTCGTCCTTGTCGACCATGTTCTTGTCCATGCAGACGTCCATGAGGCGGTGCACCTCGGGCTCCGCCCACGTCGTGCAGAACGTGGCGAGGTTCTGCGACGAGTTGCCGTCGAGCGCCAGCTCGTCCTCGACCATCGCCGCCACCGCGCGGGGGTCCGAGCTGTGCTCGGGGACGCGGTACGCGGCCAGCTTCCGCGCGCTGATCGGTGTGCTGTAGATGTCGTCGTACGCCTGACGGGTCCCGTCGGACACCTTGTGCAGCCCCACGATGACGCTCCCTTCACCTCAATAACGGCTCAAGACGGCAGTGAACGGCTCCCAGCCTCACAGACCGGGCGGAAGATACGGGTAAAGGCGCGGGTCGCTCGGACGGTGGAATTGCCCGGGTTACTAACGATGTCGGGCGCACCTTCCTGCGCTCTGTGCCGTTTGAGAGACCATGAACACCTCGAAGCGCATGCTCACCGCCCTGACCCTGACGGCGGCCGCCGCCGCCTCCGTCGCCGCTGCCGCCCCCGCGCAGGCCGCCGCCCCCGTCTCCGGCGACGGCGCCCGCAACGTGGGCCGTGTCGTCGGCGAGACCCTGATGAACCCGGCCGAGACGGGCCGGGACGTGCTGGACGCGGGCAAGACGGGCCTGACCGTGGTCGAGACCGGCATGAAGTCCGTGCAGACGGGCGCGAAGGCCGCCAACAGCTAGTACCTGGTACGGGGCCCGGCGGCACCGAGCCGCAGCGAGTCACGGAGCACCGGGGCCGACGGACGCGACACCGTCGGCGCCGGTGCTTCTGCGTGCGCTCAGGACGTGCGGCGGCTCTGGAGCGTACGGGCGAGGCGCGGGCCGAGGCGCTGCTTGAGCCGGCGCAGGACCTCGAGGCGGCCGATGGCCCGGTCGACGTGGAAGTACAGCTGCGGCGGCACGTGGGGCAGCAGGGGCGAGTGGCGCTGGCCGAGCAGCGCGAACATCTGGTGCGGCGCCAGGCCCATGTAGCGCGGCAGGTCCTCGTACCACTGGGCACTGTGCCGTGCGGCGCTCTGCACCGACAGCAGGGCCTGCCTGCGCTCCTGTTCGTACGCGGCGAGTGCGGCGGGCAGCTCGCGCGGCCCGGCGACGGAGCCCAGCGCGCCGGCCAGGCTCATCGCGTCGCGCAGGGCGAGGGTGGTGCCGGCCCCGATGGAGTAGTGCGTGGTGTGGGCGGCGTCGCCGATGAGGGCGAGGTTGCCGTGCGACCAGGCCGTGTTCGTCACGGTCGGAAAGGCCTGCCACTGGGCGTGGCCGCCGCTGTCCCTGCGGCCGAGGAGCTCGTGTCCCGCGAGCATGTCGGCGAAGAGCTTCTCCAGCAGCCGCAGCGTCTCCGAGTGGTCGAGCCGGTCGAAGCCGAGGGCCGACCAGGTCGCGGCCGAGCACTCCACGACACAGGTGCTGTGCTCGTCGCTGAAGCCGTACGCGTAGCACCAGATCCAGCCGTGCTCGGTCTCCGCGAAGGCGAAGGTGAACGCCGTGAACACCCGGGTCGTGCCGAGCCAGATGAAGCGGTTGGCGCCGGTGGTGACGCGGGTGCCGAACTCCGCCGCGTGTTCCGTGCGGAGCCTGCTGTGCGCCCCGTCGCCCGCGACGACGAGGTCCGCGCCGGGCAGGTCGGCGCGGCCGCGGATCTCCTTGCCGAACTCCAGGCGCACGCCCAGGGAGCGGGCCCGGTCGGCGAGGATCGTGCGCAGCCGGTGGCGGCCGATCGCGTGTCCGGGGTCGCCGTCCTGCGCGGTGGTGCGGTCGCCGACGTACGCGAACCCGCCCCGCCAGCACACGGACCGCTCCTCGATGAGGCGGGCCGACTCGGGGTCGTGGGCGTACAGGTCCGTCAGGAGATCGGGCCAGTACGTCACGCCCCAGCCGTGGCTCGACCCGGCCGCGTGCCGCTCGTGGACCGTGACCTCATGAGCCGGTTCCCGGAGTTTGGCGAGGATGGCCAGGTAGAGGGAGGCGGGCCCTCCACCGACGCAATCGATCTTCACGCGCGCTCCTGTGTGTCTTCGGGAGGAGCCTCAACGTAAGGGGCGGCGGTGCGTGCGTGGTGAGCCACGCTGCGGGACGGACGGGTGAAACGTCTTTCCTGGCGGCCCGCGCACACGCGTGCCGCACGAGCGGCGCATTGCTCATCAGATAGGAGTTCGCCGGAGAGGAGTGCGTCGGAGAGGACCGGGACGCCCGGAGCGGCCGGGTGGCCGGACGGGTACGGGTGGCGGCCGTGACTTGTTCCCGGTGGGCTGACGTCTCCCTGCCGATCCTGTATACCCGCAGAGAGCAGATCGTCCGAGCCGGTCCGGACTTGGTCGGTCCTGATCGGTTCCGCACTCGCTGTCGGCCCCGGAGGTGTGAGGGGTATGTCGCCGCACCGTCTGTCCATCGCGGGCCTCGCGCACTCCGACGTCTGTGCCGTGCTGCGGCTCAGCGGCGAACTCGACCGGGCGTCGGAGAAGTTCTTCATGGACACCCTGGCCGTGCCGGTCGACGCGGGCCGGAGCCACATCATCCTCGACGTGACCGCCCTGACGTTCTGCGACTCCCGCGGCCTGAACTGCCTGCTCGCCCTGCACTGGCTGCTGCGGCGCAGAGCCGGCGCGCTGATGCTCGCGGGCGTGGGCCGCCGTCTCGCCGCGCTCCTCGAACACAGCGGCAGCACGGCCCTGTTCTCCTCGCACGCCTCGGTCGGCCAGGCCCTGCGTTCCCTGCCGGAGCCGGCCCGCCCCAACTGGCCGCCGCCCGCGGAACGGAGCTCGGACGAAGGCGTGTCCCCGCCCGCCCAGTGACACGAGGCGATGCCCCGCGTACGCCAGGCGGCTCACCCCGAGATGCGATCAGGGTCCGGCACCAGTGAGCTGACGGACATGGAACACGACATAGCGAGCCCCGCGGAAGCGGCCACCACCCGGCGCCGTGCCCTGGGAGCCGCCGTGGCACTGCTGGTCGGTGGGGCGGTACCGCTGACGGCGTCACCCGCGGCGGCCCGTTCGGATCACGACTGCACCGGCGAGTACGACGCCGAGTTCGAGGCGGCCCTCGCGGCGGCGGACGACCTCCTCGGCGCGGAGGAGATGCGGGGCATACCGGAAGGGCCCCCGCAGCAGTACGCGCTGCCGCTGCGCCGGGGGTTCAGGGTCACCGCGCCCTACGGAATCCGCGGCGACTGGCTGGCCGGGCACCACACGGGCATCGATCTCGCCGTCCCGCAGGGGACGCCCGTCTATGCCGTGGGCTCGGGCGTCGTGCTCGTGGCGCGGTGGTCCGGCGCGTACGGCAATGCCGTGACGGTACGGATGCCCGACGGGCACTACGCCCTCGTGGCGCACCTGTCGAGCATCGCGGTCCGCGAGGGCGCACAGATCAACGCCGGGACCTTCCTCGGCAGGAGCGGCGCCACCGGACGCGCGACGGGCCCGCACCTCCATCTGGAGATCCGGGCCCGTCGCGACTACGGATCGGACATCAATCCGGTGAGTTACCTGGCCAGACGCGGCGTCCGGCTTCTGTGAGCGTGCCGGTGACGGACGACGTCACTGAACGGCGGGCAGCAGGTTCGTGACGGGGGCCACCAGGTCGGTGAGCTGGTGCAGCTGGTTCAGGTCGTTCAGCCGGTTGACTCCGGCGAGCTGGCTTTCGAGCCTCGGCATCTGGGCGCGCTGCTCCTCGGGCATGCCGGCGGTCGCGAGGTCGTCGACCGTGCTGAGCACCGAGAGCTTGCCCGCGTCGGGGGCGGGGACGGGGGCGGACGCCTGAGCGGCCGGCGCGGCCAGGGCCGCGGCTCCGGCGGCCAGCGAGACGGCGGCGATGAGTCGTCGTGCTGATGTCATGTCCTCAAAACCTGTCGGGCCGGGCGAAGGTCACGGGTTCGGCGCCGCCCTCACTCGGGAAGCTCATCCGCCGTGCCGTGCACGCGCGATGCGCCGGGCCGCGGCCGTCGACCACCCGGCCGGACTACTTGTCCCACAGCACGTCACCGCCCACGTCACCCCAGGTCACAGCCGTACGCCCGCGCCGTCGTTCACACGTGCGGACGTAGCACGGATCCGCTGACCGCGCGCGGACGCCGCCGATCCGGTCCAGCTTGGGTCTGCGCGCGGCACACCCGTGCCTGCGCGCACCGGTTCCTCGAAAGGAAAGTCTGATGCGCAGCTTCGCCAAGGCCGCGGCGGTCGTCGCCCTCTCCGCTCCCCTCGTGCTGGGTGGTGCCGGCCTCGCCTCCGCGGCCCCGCACGACGACGGCCCGGCCTACGAGAAGTCCATGCACTCGGCCAACGCGAACGGCGGTTCGTGCACCAAGGTCGTCAGCGGCTTCAAGAACGGCAAGGCCTACTTCTACAAGGTCACCCGCACCGCGGGCCCGAACGGCGCCTGGGGCAGCGGCACGGGTTCGCACTCCTGACGCAGGTGCGGGGCCCCCGGCCCATGTGCTGAGTCTGCGTGGCAACACGAGACGGCGTGTGCCGCCCCCGGCGGCGCACGCCGTCCTGCGTTTTTCCCCCCGGCCGGACCACGTTCCGGCGAACACGAGACAGGAGTGCGAGTGATGAGAACCCTTCAGAAGACCCGGTTCGCGCTGCGGGCCGCGGTGCTGTGCGCGCTGCCGACGGCGGTCGCGCTGGGCGGCGTGACGCCCGCTCAGGCCGCGGACAGCGTCACGGTGCTGCGGCTGACGGCCGCGGCCGGTGAGCCGTCCGTGCAGGTCCGCTACCGCTGCGACGCCCTGACCGGCCTGGACTCGGTGCAGGTGGGCGTCTCCGACACACAGGGGGGCGGGGTCTTCCAGGGCACCGCCGCGGCCGTCTGTGACGGCACCTCACACGTGGTGCGGGTGCGCACGTCCCGCGCGGCGGGTCCGCCGCTCGTCCGGGGCCACGAGTGCGTCGTCTCCGCCTCGTTGGGCATGGCATCGCTCGGGATGTTCGCGCCCGCGGTGTCGTCCGGCGCGACGAAGACCGCACGCTGATCCGACGGGGCGTCACCCACCCCTCGCCACCCCCCTCGTCACCCCTTTAGTGCACGCGGGAAAAATCCCCCGGACAGGGGTGGTGACGCCTCGTCACCGCAGGTCAGCGCAGTGTGACGGAGACAATCGGATGGTCGTGCCGCGGCCGCCCGGCATTCTCGGCAGGCACATCCGCCGGGACGTGCTCACGGTGGTGTCGGCAGGGCACAGCGAGCGGGCCCTGACCGTGGCCGTCAGGGAACGTCCTGAACCCCCGTCCTCGGGGACACCGGTCACTCCGATGCTCGCGACCCAATCGAAGGGAATGCGTCTCATGCGCAAGCTTGCCAAGGCGATCGCTGTTGGAGCTGTTGTCGTGCCGGTCGTCCTCGGTGGTGCCACCGTCGCGTCCGCCGACAGTGGCCCGGGCTACGGGAAGTCGGACAACTCGGCGACCGTCTACGGCGGTTCGTCGTCCAAGACCCTGAGTGGCTTCAAGGACGGAAAGGCCTACTTCGTGAAGGTCTCGAAGACCGCCAACTCCACCGGTGCGACGGGTAACGCGACCGGTTCGCATTCCTGACCCGGCGGCTCCACTGGAGCCGTAGGGCAGCAGGCCCCGAGGAGCCCTTCCTCGGGGCCTGCGGGTGTGACGCGGTCCCCCGCACCCGCACCCCTCCCCCCACGCACCCCGCAGCACCTGCCCGAAACGGAGTTCCGATGCCCGCCCCCCGCACCATGCTGAGCACCATGGCCCTGGCCGTCGCCTGCCTCGCCGCCGGGACCGCCACGACGGCCACCGCCCTGACCGGCCACGAGGCGCAGCCCGCCGCCGCACCGCGGGCCGCCGCACCGTCCGCCTCCGCTCCCCCCGTCGCCGCGCGGACCGACAGCACCCGCACCGCCTCCGCCATCACCGAGCTCTCGGCCGAGGAGATCAGCACGGGAACGACGGCGCGCGTCAAGGTGACCGGGCGGCTCGTCGAGGGCTCCACGCTCACCTTCCCGCTGGCCCGGATCCCGCTGACCGTCCAGGTCACCGACGCGGCGGCCGGTACGCCCGCGCGCTGCCACGCCCGCACCACCGCCCGCGGCACCTTCAGCTGCTCGGTCGCCGTGACCGCCGGTTCCTCGCGTTCGGTGAAGGCCTCCTTCGCGGGCAACGAGCTGTTCGCCCCGAGCACCTCGACCACCAGCATCGGCTCCACCGACGAGGCCGCGCTCCCGGCCGACCCGCTGCTCCCCGAGGCCACCGCGCCCCGGCCGGACGCCGCGGCCATCCCGGCGAAGGTCCCGGCACCGGCCACCACCCCCGCCCCGGCCGCCAAGGCCCCCGCGGCCAAGGCGCCGGACGCCCGCACCTCCGTCAAGGACGAGCCCACCGCGCCGGCGACGCCCACGCCCCCGGAGCTCCCGACGGCCCCGGCGGTCGGCCCCGCGGCCCACGCCCCGTTCACGGACACCACGGTGTGGGACTGAGACGGACCAGTACTTTGAGCTGATCGGGTTGGATGACTGAATTACTCGCCCCCGGCACGGCCGGGGCACTTCCCACGCCCGCGTCCCCGGCCCGCAGAGTAGGACTCGTCCGTACTCCTCGCGGCAAGACCCAGGGAAGGGAAGCCTCGTGAAGGCACGTCATCTCCTCATGTCCGCAGTGGCGACGGCCGCCGTGCTGACGGTGGCGGGAGCGCCGACGGCGCAGGCCGCGCCGCATTCTCCCGACTGGAACTCCGAGGCTCCCTCGCCCGCCTGGGCGGGGGAGTCCTTCTCGTTCGGCAAGGACTCGATGCGGCACACCGTGACGTCTTCCGGGTTCCGCGCGGACGGCACCGCCTACTTCGTCAAGAAGGAGATCCGATTCTCGCCCGCGGGAATCTCGTTCAGCGATATCTCGTCGCACTCCTGAAATCGGATCTCCCGCACGGCATTCGGTACGTGTTATGCCGTGACCTCGCCTCGACGAACGGCGTTAGGGAATTACGCGGCTGTGTGTAGGCAGTCGCTCTATCCAAGTCAAAGGAGAACGTGATGTCTCGCATCGCGAAGGCAGCCGCTGTCACCCTCAGCACCGGAGCCGTCGTCCTCGGCGGTGCCGGCATGGCCATGGCGGACGCCGGTGCGCAGGGCGCCGCGGTCGGTTCCCCCGGCGTCGTCTCGGGCAACCTGCTCCAGGCCCCGATCAACGTCCCGGTGAACGTGTGCGGCAACACCGTCGACGTCATCGGCCTGCTGAACCCCACCTTCGGCAACAAGTGCGCCAACCCGGGCGGCGGCGGCCACCACGGCGGCCACCACGGCGGCGGCGCCGGCTACGGCAGCTGACCCGACCCCGACGAAGCCCCCGGTGCGCGTTCCACCGGGGGCTTCGCGCTGTTCTCCCTACGGGTCTCCTACTGATCTCCCTACTGGTCCCCGTACGCGTAGAGCCCCTTGTGGTCGAGGAGCTCGTCCGGGCTGACGTCCCACGGCGGCATCGGCTCGCGGCGGGCGACGATACGGCGGTACTGGGCCTCGCCCAGCTGGGGCGGCCGCTCCGGGAGGTAGCGCGGGGAGTCCGGGTGGCGGCGCTGCCACCGGTCCCACAGCAGGTCCACGAAGGCGTGGTTGAGCCAGAAGACCGGGTCGTTCACGGAGGCGCCGCCCAGCATGTGGCCGCCGACCCAGCGGTGGACGCGGTTGTGGTTGCGCCAGCGTTCCGTGCCCCGCGCCGACGTCCAGCCCTCCAGCTTGTTGCGGAAACCCTCGGGTGCCGTGGAGTCCCAGGGCGGCACGTCGTAGCGGGGGTCGTCCATGGCCAGGGCCACGTCCCGTGCCGTGGGCAGGTCGATGGGCTCCTGGGGGCGGCCGAAGTCGCGGGTGAGGAACTCCCCGTCGGTGACGTCCTCCTTGATGGTCCAGTGCCCGCCGCGGTACGCGAAGGGACCGGTCATGACCTGCCGGTCGCCCCGGCGTCCGTTGCCGCCCATCAGGTCCGCGCCCCAGAGCGTGCCGCCGCGCCCGCGGTCCTTCGTCCAGTCCCAGTAGGGGACGGTGACGCCGGGGTCCGTGCGCCGCAGGGCCCGCTCGAACTCCAGGAGGAAGCGGCGGTGCCAGGGGAAGAAGGAGGGGGTCATGTGGGCGACGCGGAGCCGGTCGTCGCCGTCCGACACGTAGAAGTCGATGTGCATGCGGACGAATTCGTCGTACTCGCCCCGGCGCTTCAGTTTCAGCACCGCGTCGACGAAACGGCGCCGCTCCGCCCGGCTGAGGCCGCTCTGGTTCCTGCGCGTGTGGGCCATGGCCGTCCCCCTCAGTGGACGCGGCCGCTGAGGGCGCGCAGCGGGCCGAGCTCGTCGACGGCTCCTTGCGCGGCGGCGAGCGGTGTCGCGTACGACTCGTAGTGGTCGACCATGCTCAGATAGCTGCCGTCCGCGCGGCGCATGAGGCCGAGCTGCCGTCCGTCGACGGTGATCCGCCAGCCTCCGGAGGCGTGGCCGCCCTGGTGGGCCAGCGGTTCGCCCTGGATGCGCCGCCCCCGGTACGTCTCGTCGAACGGTGTGTCACCCGGCGGGTCCGGCGGGGGCGCGTCCGGTACGGCGCGGGCGATGCCCGCGGCGGCGAGGCACGCCGTGGCCGCGGTGCCGATGAGGTGGCGGCGGGTCATGCGGTCGAGGAACGGGGAGCCCATGGCGTCCTTTCGTCGACGGGTCCGGTCAGCCGGTCCAGAAATCCCACCAGCGCGTCAGGATCAGCATTCCGATGACGCCCAGGTGCAGTACGGGAAAGACCCACGTGAATTCACCGAGTGCGGTGCGCAGCCACCGGGGCGCGGGCAGGAATCCGGTCCTTACGTTGTGCGCTGTCACGTACCAGAACATGAGCGTGGTGGCGGCCCAGGCGAGGCAGCACCAGAGGCAGAGGGAATTGATCCGGTAGAGGGACTGGAATTGCAGCCAGCCGCAGAAGGCGACGCCGAATGCCGTGCCCGCGTTGAAGGTCAGCCAGTACCAGCGGGGAAAGCGCGCGCCGCCGATCAGCCCGGCGCCGACGCAGACGACGACGGCGTAGGCGGCGAGTCCCAGCATCGGATTGGGGAATCCGAAGGCCTCGGCCTGCTTGCTCTGCATGATGTTGCCGCAGGCGACCACGGGGTTGAGGCTGCACCCGGGAAGGTAGTCCGGGTCCTTCATCAGGTGGAGCTTGTCGAGGGTGATGACCCAGGCGGCCAGGAGCCCCGCCGCGCCGGTGACCGCCAGGAGCAGACCGAGACGCCACCCGGCGGCGCGGGCGGGCGCGGCGGACGCAGGCCGCGCCGCACCGGGATCGCCGACGGCTTGCAGCGGTACCCGGTGCGGCAGGTCGGTGGTGCGGCTCATCAGCGCAGGCTGCGGGCGGGCAGCAGGCAGTGCGCGGCGCTGAGCATGGTCTCCTCGGCACCGGCGAACTCGCTGAGGCGTTCCTCGCTGACGGGCTCGCCCGGCTTGGCGTCGGGCCACGCGCGCGTGGTGGCCATGAAGTAGGCGTGGCCGCGCTGCTTGACGGCGGCGAGCCACTCCGGCGGCGCGACGCACTGGGCGTTCAGATGGGGCATGTTGACGACGGCGTGGTCGCCCTCGACGAGGAGGCTGACCGGCAGGGAGGGGTTGCGCGCCCCGTCGAGGAGCGGGCCGCCGATGGGCAGTCCGGCGTCGCCGAGGAGGCGGCGCATCGCTTCGGCGGTGGCCTCCGGGCCGCCCTCGGTGTCGCCGAGGGAGTAGGCCAGCAGGAAGGGCATGTCCTTCTCGTCCTCGGGGTGTTCACCGCTCCAGGCGAGAACAGCCAGGGTTCCCAGATCAGTTACTTGGAAGGGGCGCTGTTCGCTGGAAGTTGAGGTCATGAGGGGAACCGTATAGACGTGGGCGTACGGGTCCGGGCCCGTTGTCACCCGTGTGGCCCAGCGCGGAAACGCCATCACACGATGGGGTCACCCGGTCGGCCGCGAAGCTGACGGGCGTACGGACACGACGTATGGAGACGGCGTAGGGACACGGCCTCCGGACGTGCCGAAGGGCCGGTCCGTGGAAGAGGTGACCGGCCCTTGCGCGCACGCGGCGCTGGCCATTCGCGTGTCCCGCCCGGCCAGAAACGTTTGTTCTGCCGGAAATGGAGCGCGTTTTACTTGGCGAGGGGAAGTCCGCCGAGAAGCTCGGTGGGGCCGCCCGCGGAGTTCAGGCCGTCCGTGGTGTCCTTGACCGTGCTGACGACCGAGTCCTTGTTCTCGGTGTCGAGCATGTTCGTGCTCACCGGCTTGGTGTCGAGCAGGTGCGGCGTCTGTCCCGCAATGGTTTCGAGGCCACCGTTCAGGCTGGTGGGCGCCAGGTCAGCGGCGAACGCGGGGGCGGCGGAGCCGGCCATGGCGATCGAACCGGCGAGAACTGCGGCAGCCTTCAGGGCCTTCATCATGTTCCTTTCTTTGGCGACGCGCGCCGCCTTTGGGAGCACCGTTCAGGCATCGTTCGCCTGTTGTCTCTTGCTCCCGGACTAACGAGCGCGCGCCGTTACGGAAACCCCTGGCCCTGAAACTTCCCTGATCCCACTCGAATGAAGAACGCATCTCATCCTCATATCAACCACCCTATTTGTCGCGGGTGTTGACGGCGCACGGGAAAGCCCGCCGTGCCGAAACGCATTCCGGCACGGCGGGCGATGGAGCGCGGTCTACTGCGCGGGCGTCTGGGGCAGGCCCCCGGTGGGCAGCTTGGGCAGGCTCGGCAGGCCCGGGAGGTTCGGCGCGGGCAGGCCGCCGCCGAGGACGGTGGCGACGACGGCGTTGACCAAGCCGAGCAGGACCTTGGGCGCCGCCGCGAGGACCGCCTTGGGGTCACCGGCCGTGGCGGCCTTCACCAGCTCGTCGACGGCCTTCTGCAGCGCGGTGAGGGCGTCGGCCTTGGGGTCCATCGGCGCCTTGAGGTCCATCGGCGCCTTGGCGTCGCTCGGCGCGCCGCCCGTCGGGAGCTTGGGCGCCTGGGGGACGCTCGGCAGGCCGCCGGTGCCCGGGGCCTTGGGGGCCGCCTTGGCCGCCGCGTCGATGGCCGCCTTCACCGCGTCGACGTGCTTCTTGGCGTCCTCGGGGGAGAGCTTGCTCTCCGGGGCCTTGAGCACCGCGGTGAGCAGATCGGTGACGGGGGTCAGGACCCCACCGAGGCCGCCGAGCTGCTGAGCCTGGCCCAGCAGGGCCTTCGCGTCCGGGGCGGGCGCGCGCGAGGCGGTCCGGGCCGGGTCGCTGGGGGCGTCGCCGACGGAGGCGAGGGCCGGTCCTGCCGTGCCGAGCAGCAGCGCCGCACACAGCGTGGTGGTCGCGAGGCGCCGTACAGGCAGAGCGCGCATGGTGTTTCCCTTTCGGTGATGCATCAGATCTTGTGATCACCGTGAAAGCGGCGCACGCCGTCCGCAACCGAGCGACTGCGGAACGTATCGGCGATGCGTGGACCGTGCGGGCATCTGCGCAGGTGGGACGAGGATCTGACGGTCGGTCGGCCGTTCGACGCGGCGCACTCCATTCGGGGCACCGCCGGTCGTACCGGAGCGGCGCACATCGGGCCGGAACGCGGAGCGGCCGCCCCCGCTTTCGCGGGGACGGCCGCTCTGAACCGACGGTGCGTCAGTCGTTGGCGCACTGGTTGCCGAACGCGGGGTTCAGCAGGCCGATGACGTTGACGCTGTTGCCGCACACGTTGACGGGGACGTGGATCGGCACCTGCGCGTTGTTGCCCGAGATCACGCCGGGGGAGTTGGTGGCAGCGCCCTGCGCGCCGCTGTCGGCGGCAGCGACGCCCGCGGAGCCGGCCACGGCAGCGGCGGCGACAGCGGACAGGGCAAGAGCCTTGGTGGTACGGGACATGGAGTGCTGCTCCTTGGTGATGATGCGACGTACGGGCGGGCTGCCCGTCTGGAGGGATCAACTGCCGACCTCGGTGCCGAGTTGTGCGCCCAGACGGGTGATGCGCCGCGGCAACCGCCCGGCGACGCCCTTCACCAATCCGACACACGCGCGGAGGTCGGCCGAGCCTCCCGCGTCAACGGCTACAGTTGCGCTTCCCTTTAGGGCATTCCACTCATACGCCATCAGCTTCATGCAAAGAGGGTGAATCGCCCTTATCTCCGCTGTGGTTCAGAGTTCACACACTCGGAAGGCCAACGCCGTCATGCGTCACTCCCTGGGCCTGCGTCGCGTGTTCGTCATCCCTCTCGCGCTGGCCGCCTGCCTCGCCGCCACCGGAACCGGCTCGGCCGCCCCGCCCGGCGGCGACAGGAACGACGAGCAGAGCGCCGAGCAGACGCGCATCGATTTCGCACAGCGATACAGAGCGCTGCAGCACGGCGGGATCGTCAGGGCAGCCAACTCGGCGATCACCTGCCGCCGCGCCGTGGACCGTACGGCGGAGTCCTGCGCCCGTACGCGGGGCGGCCGTCCGGGTGCCAACGAGGACTTCGACATGTTCTACGTCGACGTCGACGACGACCCGAACACCTACAACTCCAGTACGGGCGAGGTCCGTCTGCCCCCGCACTCCCGCGTCTCGTACGCCCGCCTGTACTGGGGCGGCAACCTCAGGGTCGGCGAGCAGAAGCCCCCCAAGGACAACGGGCGGGTGCTGATCGCCGAGCCCGGCGGCAACTACAAGCCGGTCATCGCCGACACCCCCGTCGGCCACCGCGTCACCGACGGCGCCGACGCCTTCCAGGCCTCCGCCGACGTCACCCGGCTCGTCCGCTCGGCGGGCGGCGGCAACTACACCGTGGCGCAGGTCAACGTCGCCAAGGGCCACTCGAAGGCCGGTGCCTGGGGCGGCTGGACGCTGGTGGTGGCGTACGAGAACGCCGCCGAACCCCTGCGCGCCCTCGCCGTGCACGACGGCTTCGACGCGCTGGGCGGGCCCGGCCACCGGCACGCGGTGCGGCTGCGCGGCGTGCCCGGCGGTACGGAGGGCACCGTCGGCGTGGTGGCCTACGACGGCGACCGCGGTCGGCGCGGCGACACCGTGGCCGCCTCGGCAGGACACACCCGCCCCGTGCCGCTCACCGACGCCGCCAACCCGGCGGACGACGCCCTCAACTCGACCATCGGCGAGCCCGGCGCCCCGGCCCGCAGGAACCCCGCGTACCCGAACACCCTCGGCTACGACTCCGACGTCTTCCCGCTGCCCCAGGGCCCGGGCCCCCGGGCCGGCGACCGGCCCGCGCGGCACGGGGATCTGACGGTCCACCTCGCCTCGCAGGACCCGGCGTGGGTCGGCGTGGTCTTCGCCGCAGTCGCCGCGAAGCGCTAGCACCCGTTGCCCCGCTCCGCTTCCGCGGTGCCCCGCACCGACCCGAAGGAGACGCGCATGCCTCTGCCTTCAGCACCCCGCCCCGCACGCGTCCTGCACGTCAGCCAGCCGGTGGAGGGCGGTGTGGCACGGGTCGTCGTCGACCTGGCCGCCGCCCAGGCCGCCACCGGCACCGACGTCCACGTGGCCTGTCCACCGGACGGTTTCCTGCCCGACGCGCTGCGCGCCCTCGGCGCCGGCGTCCGCGTACACCCCTGGACGGCGTCCCGCTCCCCCGGCCGCGGCCTCCCCGGCGAGGTGCGGGAGCTGCGGCGCGTCATCGACGCCGTCCGGCCCGGCCTCGTCCACGCGCACAGCGCCAAGGCCGGGCTCGCCGCGCGTCTCGCGCTGCGCGGCAGCATCCCCACGGTGTTCCAGCCGCACGCCTGGTCCTTCGAGGCGGTCGGCGGCGCCACCGCGTTCCTCGCCCGCCTGTGGGAGCGCCGCGCCGCGCGGTGGGCGGCCCGGATCGTCTGCGTCAGCGAGGCCGAGTGGGTGACCGGCCGCCGCGCCGGGATCTCCGGCTCGTACCAGGTGATCCCCAACGGCGTGGACACCGACCGGTTCGCGCCCACCGGGCAGGACCCCACGCACGTCCCGCTGGTGGTGTGCGTCGGCAGGCTCTGCCGCCAGAAGGGACAGGACGTGCTGCTGCGCGCCTGGCCCGCGGTGGCCGCGCAGGTGCCCGACGCCCGCCTCGTCCTGGTCGGGGAAGGACCCGACGACGCCCGGCTGCGGGAGCGGGCCGGGCCCCGGGTGGCCTTCGCGGGCGCGGCGGCCGACTCCGCGCCCTGGTACCGGGCGGCCGACGTGGTCGTCCTGCCGTCCCGCTGGGAGGGCATGGCGCTGGCCCCGCTCGAAGCCATGGCCTGCGGCCGTCCCGTCGTCGTCACCGACGTGGACGGGGCGCGGGAGAGCCTGCCGCCGTCCCACCGCCCCCACTCCCTCGTACCCCCGGAGGACCCCGGCGCCCTTGCACGGGCCCTGATCGCCCTGCTGCGGGACGGACAGCTGCGGGACGCACTGGGGCGGCGGGGCCGCGAGCACGTACTGGACCACCACGACGCACGGCGCGCCGCGGCCGCGGTCGACGCGGTGTACGGCGAGCTTCTGGGCACGGCGCCCACCGAGTACAGGGAGTGCAGCACGACGTGAGTGCGGAACGGACCGTTGCTTCCTCATCGGCTCAGTCACGGCAGGACACCCAGGCCCCGCCCGGCACCTTCGTCGTCGCGCCACGCGAAGCGACGGTCCTGCGCGGCGGGGCGACGGCGCGGCTCCCGGCCCGGCGGCGGCGCCCGGCCGCCGCGCTGGTGGCCGTCGACTGCGCCGCCGCGCTGGCCGCCCTGCTGCCGCTCGACGACCCCCTCCGGCAGGCCGTCCTCGCCCCGCTGCTCGTACTCGGCGTGCTGGCACTGAACGCGCGGGGCCGGTTGTACGAGCACGCCGCGCTGCCCGACACGCTCGGCGAACTGCCCTCGCTCGCCGGACGGATCGTGCTCGCCTGGTCGGTCACCGCGGTCCTGGCCACCGCCCTGCCCGCGATGGAGCCGCTCGCCCCGGGGACGCTCCTCGGCATGGCCGCCGTCCAGTGCCTGCTGAGCTTCTGCGGACGCGGCCTCGTGCACCGGCACCGGCGGGCCGCCACCGTGCGCAGACCCCGGCCGGTGCTCGTCCTCGGTCCTGGCGGCCCGGCCCGCGGTGTGGCCGCCGCGCTGCTGCGGCGCCCCGGCTGCGGCATGCGGCCCGTCGGCATCGTGAGCGAGACCCCGGAACCCCCGCAGGACAAGGAGAACGGCGCCGAGGCGCAGACCGCGCCCGGGCCCGAACTCCCCGTGCTCTGCACGGAGGACGAACTGCACCGTGCGGTGATCCAGAACGACGTCGGCGCGGTGCTGCTCGTCGCCGGGCACGGCGCCTGGCCCGGGAGATGGCTGACGGTGCTGCACGGCCTGGGCTGCGACCTGTGGGAACTAGAAGCGCGCCGCACGGACCCGGTGCCCACGCCGGACGGGCCGCGGCAGTACGTGGCCGGGTTCGCGTGCCGTCCGCTGACGACCCCCGGGGCCCGCGGGGCCGGCGTCGGCAAGCGGCTCCTGGACATCGCGGTCTCCGGAGTGCTGCTGCTCGCGGCGGCGCCGGTCCTCGCGACCTGCGCGCTTGTGCTGCGGACCGTCGAAGGACCCGGCGTGATCTTCCGTCAGGAGCGTGTCGGCAAGGACGGGCGGCTCTTCACCCTCCTCAAGTTCCGCACCCACCGGCCCGCCGACCCGCAGGAGGCGGCCACCCGGTGGAGCGTCGCCGACGAGCACCGGATGAGCGCGTTCTGCCGGTTCCTGCGCGGCACCTCGCTCGACGAGCTGCCCCAGCTGTGGAACGTGCTGCGCGGCGACATGAGCCTCGTCGGCCCACGCCCCGAACGGCCCTTCTTCGTCACGCAGTTCAGCCAGACCTATCCGGACTACGCCCACCGGCACCGGATGCCCACCGGCATCACCGGGCTGGCCCAGATCCATGGGCTGCGCGGCGACACCTCCATCGAGGACCGGTGCCGCTTCGACAACGCCTACATCGACAGCTGGTCGTTCTGGCAGGACCTGTGCATCCTGCTGCGCACCCTCGGCTGCCTCGTCCGCCGCACCGGGAGCTGACCACGGTGACCCACGACCCGTCCACCGCCCTGCCGTTCGGGGCACGCCTGCGGGACCTGGGCGACGCCCTGCCGCCCGGAGTGCGGCGGAGCGCCCCGGTGCTTCCCGTGGCGCTCATGGTCGCGCTGCTCGCCCTGCCCGCGCCCGCCGAGGGCGCCTCCTCCGGCGGTGGCGGCACCGGCGGCGCGGCCGACGCGGTGTCCGCCCTCGTCGTCGGACTCTGCGTCGTGCGCGCCGTGCGTTCCCGGCAGCGGCCGCTGACCCGCACCGCCGCGGTCCTCCTCGGCCTTCCGGTCGTCGGCATCACCGCGGCGGCGTTCGGCGCCTCCTCCGCGGCGACCGGCGTCGCCGGGGCCGCCCGCTACCTGCAGATCTTCGTGCTCGTACCGGCCGCCGTCCTGATGCTGATCCGCGACGCCCACCACTTCCGCCTCCTCGCCTGGTCGTTCGTCGGGCTCGGGCTGTGGCAGGGCGTCATCGGCGTACACCAGAACCTCACCGGCACCGGCGCCTCGTACATGGGCGAGGACATCCGCGCCGTCGGCACGTTCGGCTCCACGGACGTCATGGGGATGGCCACCGTCGTGTCGTACGGCCTGGTCTGCGCGCTGGGGCTGGCCTTCCGCCCGCACGCGCCGCGTCAGCGCACGGCGGCGGTGGTGTGCGCGGGGCTGCTGACCGTGCCGCTCGCCCTGTCCTTCAGCCGTGGCGCGTGGATCGCCACCGCTGCGGCCTGCGCCGTGGTCCTCGTGCTCGCCGGGGTGCGCCGCGCGGCCCGTGCCCTGCTGGTCGCCGGGGCCGCCGCCGTGGTCCTGGTCGCCGGATTCGGCGTGGGCTCGGCCATGCTCCAGGAACGCCTCAGCAGCATCACCCAGGTCACGGACACCCCCGACCAGTCGGTGACCGACCGCTACACGATGTGGGCGGCGTCCGCCGACATGTGGCGCGAGCACCCCGTCACGGGCGTCGGCCTCAAGGGCTTCCCCGACCACCGCGACAGCCACGCCTCGCTCGCCCTGTCCTCCGGCAGCGACACGGCGGGCGCCGGCAGCGGCTTCGTACGCCAGCCGCTGCTGTCCCCGCACAACATGTACCTGCTGGTGCTCAGCGAGCAGGGGCTCCTCGGGCTCGGCACGCTGGCCGGCTCCTGGGCGGCGCTCCTGGTGTGCGCGGTCCGCCGGTGGACGCGGCAGCGCGCGGGGCGGGACGGGACCGGCGGGCCGCGGCTCGACTGCGCGCTGGTGGCGTGCGGACTGCTGGTCTGGCAGCTGATCGACTTCGTGTACGCCGACATCGGCGGGCCCTCCACCGTCCTGACCGCCATCGCCTTCGGCATGGCCGCCTGGTGGGCGGTCGGCGCCCGCGACCCGCACCCGGCGGCCCCGCACGGAGAGGCGGGCGCGCGATGACGACCGTGCCGCCGGAGGTGGCCCCCGACCCCGAGGCGCCGCCCACCGCCACGGCCACCGCGACCGTCGCGCCCCCGCCGCGGGAGCCCGCCGAGAAGACGGGCGGCTCGTTCCTCGCCAAGGCGGCGCTGGTCACCGCCGCGCTGTCCGTCGCCGGATCGCTCCTCGGGCTCGTCCGCGACCAGGCCCTCGCGCACTTCTTCGGCGCCGGGACCGACACCGACGCCTTCCTCGTGGCGTGGACGCTCCCCGAACTGGCCGCGACGCTCCTCATCGAGGACGGCCTCGCCTTCTTCCTCGTGCCCGCGTTCAGCCTGGCGCTCGCGCGCCGCGCGGACGGGCCGCCCGTCGACCCGGTCCGCGAGTTCGTCCGGGCCTCGCTGCCCCGGATGACCCTGTGGTTCGTGGGCACGGCCGTCCTGCTCATCGCCGCCGCCCCCTACCTGGTCGCGGTCCTCGCCCCCGGCCTGCCCGACCCGCGACTCGCCGTCGACTGCACCCGGCTGACCGCCACCTGCGCGCTGACCTTCGGCCTCACCGGCTACTGCAGCGCCGCCCTCCGCGCCCACCAGCGGTTCGTCGCGCCCGCCACGGTCTACGTCGCCTACAACGCGGCCATCATCGTTGCCCTGTTCGCGCTCGCGGCGCCGCTCGGGGTACGGGCCGCCGCGGCCGGTGTGGCGGTGGGCGGAGTGCTCATGGTCGCCGTACAGGCGCCCTCGCTGTGGCGGCAGCTGCGGCAGCCGTACCGGCCCGCCCCCGGGGCCGCCGCCCTCCCGGCGGGCCCGTCGGACAAGACCCTGCAGACCGCGATCATCTGGACCGTCCTGCTCTTCGCGCTGTGCCGCCAGTCGCAGGTCCTCATCGAGCGGTTCCTCGCCTCGTCGCTGCCCGCCGGGGCCATCTCGCACCTGAACTACGCGCAGAAGGTCGCGCAGATGCCGATGGTCCTCTCGCTCATGATCTGCACGGTCACCTTCCCCGTCGTGGCGCGGGCGCTGGCCAAGGGCGAGACGGAGCGGGCCCGCGAGCGCGTCGAGCGGGACATCGTCCTGGCCGGCTGCGTGGTGCTGCTCGGCGCGGCGGCCGTCGTCGCCGCGGCGCCCCCGCTCATCGAACTGCTCTTCCAGCGCGGCGCCTTCACCGCGAGCGACACCGCCGCCACCGCGTCCGTCATGCGTGTCTACGCCTTCGGCCTGATCGGCCACACCCTCGTCGGCGCCCTGGCCCGCGCGCACTTCTCCGTCGCCCGCACCACGTGGATCCCGCTCTACGCGATGGTCGTCGGCGTCGTCGCCACCGCGGGGATCGGCTTCCTCACCGTCGGCACGTGGGGCGTCCACGGGATCGCCGCCGCCAACGCGACCGGCATCTGCGTCACCGCGCTGCTCCTGCTGCGCGGCATGGGCCCGCGCACCGTGCCGATCAGGACGCGGGCCCTCGTCGGGCAGCTGGGCCGTCTCGCGGTGGCCGCCGGATGCGCGGCGGTGCTCGGCGCCCTGTGCGCGCAGCGGGTGGCGCAGCCCGCCCTCGCGGTCCTCGCGAGCTTCACCGTCGTCACCGTCTCCTTCGTGCTCATCGGGCTGCTCCTGAGGGCGCAGCCCTGGCCGTCCGCCCTTCGAACCGTCAGCAGAAAGCTGCGCCATGTCCGTTGACCTCACCCCGCCCGCCCCGTCCGGCACCGAGCCGTTCCTGCGGCTGCGGCCGCCCCGCACCCCGGCGTGGGTGGCGATGTACCACTCCGTCGCGGACCCGTCCGACGATCCGTACGAGATCACCGTCGCTCCCGAGCGGCTCGGCGCGCAGCTGCGCTGGATGCGGCGCCAGGGGCTGCGCGGCGTCTCGATGAAGTACCTCCTGGAGGCGTGCGCGCAGGGCCAGGAGCACAACCTGGTGGGCCTGACCTTCGACGACGGGTACCGCGACTTCGTCGACCACGCGCTGCCGCTCCTCCAGCAGTACGACTGCACCGCGACCGTCTTCGTCCTGCCGGGCCGCCTCGACGGCGACAACGCGTGGGACCCGCTCGGCCCCCGCAAGCCGCTGCTCGGCGCCGACGGCGTCCGGCACATCGCCGAGTGCGGCATGGAGATCGCCTCGCACGGGCTGACCCACGTCGACCTGACCGCCGCCGACGACCGCGTCCTGCACCGCGAGATCCACGGCAGCCGGGCGGCGCTGCACGACCTGACCGGCACGGAGGTGCAGGGGTTCTGCTACCCGTACGGCACCGTCGACGAGCGCGTGGTGAGCGCCGTGCGCGACGCCGGATACCGGTACGCCTGCGCCATCGCACCCGGCGCGCTCACCGGCCCCTACGCCCTGCCCCGCGTCCACATCGGGCAGGACGACACCGCGTGGCGGCTGCGCCTGAAGCTGCGCACCAACCGGCTGCGGCGCCGCACCCTCGCCCGCTCGGCGGTGACGACCGCATGAGGGTCCTGCACATCATCACCGGGCTCGGCGTGGGCGGCGCCGAGCAGCAACTGCGCCTGACGCTGCGCCACTTGCCGACGGAGTGCGACGTCGTCGCGCTGACCAACGCGGGCACCGTCGCCCAGGGCATCGCCGCCGACGGGACCCGCGTCACCGATCTCGGCATGTCCGGCAACCGTGATGTGGCGGCGCTGCCGCGGCTCGTCAGGATCATCCGGTCGGGCCGGTACGACGTGGTGCACACGCACCTCTACCGCGCCTGCCTGTACGGGCGCATCGCGGCCCGCATGGCGGGGGTGCGCGCGGTGGTCGCCACCGAACACTCCCTCGGCGACTCGCAGATGGAGGGGCGGCCGCTGACCGCGGGGGTGCGCGCGCTGTATCTGGCCGGGGAACGGCTCGGCCGGGTGACGGTCGCGGTCTCGCCCGCCGTGGGCGCGCGGCTGCACCGGTGGGGCGTGCCCCGTCAACGCATCCGGGTGGTGCCGAACGGCATCGAGGTGGAGCGCTTCCGCTTCGACCCGGCGAGCCGGGCGCGCACCCGGCAGCACCTCCAGCTGCCCGCCGGCGCGTTCGTCGTCGGCGGCGTCGGACGCCTCGCCGCGGGCAAGCGCTTCGACGTGCTGCTGCGGGCCGCCGCGCAGCTGCCGGACGACGTGGTCGTCGTCCTGGTGGGGAGCGGTCCCGAGGAGCCGGGGCTTCGCCGTCTCGCGCACCGGCTCGGCCTCGACGGGAGGGTGCGGTTCGTCGGCGAGTCCACCCATGAGCACAACGCCGGCGCTGCGGCAGGCGCGCCGGACCTGCCCTCGCTCCTGTCCGCCATGGACGCGCTGGCCTCCCCCTCACCCGAAGAGGCCTTCGGCCTGGCCCTGGTGGAGGGCCTGGCCAGCGGTCTTCCCGTGCTGTACGCCTCCTGCCCTGCCGTCGAGGGCCTCGACGCGGCGGAGCGGGCCGGTGCCGCGTACTGCCCGAGCGATCCGGACTCCTTCGCGCGGGCCCTGTACGGCCTGCGCGGCGACGTCCCGCCGCACCGCGAGGCACCCGCCGCGGTGCGGCACTACAGCATCAGCCGAAGCGCCGGCCAACTGATGGACGTCTACGCGTCAGTTGCCCCCGGCCCGACCCTGGAGGTGACCCCTCGATGAGCGACTCCGCGAACGGGCGCACGCGCGCCCTCGCCCTGCGGGCCCGTGCCGTGCGGCTCCCCCGCCGGTGGGCCCTGCCGGCCTGTGCGGTCCTCGGCGCCCTGGCCGGCGCCGGGTACGGCGCGCTGCAGACCCCGCAGTACACGGCCACGAGCTACGTCGTCGCCGTCCCGCAGGAGAAGGCCGACCCGGCGACGGCGCTCGGCTTCGCCCAGGCGTACGGCCGGGTCGCGACGCAGCTCGCGGTCCTCGGCGACGCGCAGGTGGCGGCGGGCATGTCGGCCACGGATCTCCAGGACAAGGTGCAGGTCGCCACGTCGCCGGACGCGCCGATGATCGCGGTCTCCGCGACCACCGACAAGCCGTCGTCCGCCGCGATCACCGCCAACGCGGTGGCACGGTCGCTCTCCACGAGCGCCAACCACTCCAAGGACAGCACGCAGATCAAGCTGATCCCGTTCTCGCGCGCCCTGCCGCCGAACGCCCCCGCGTCGCTCTCCACCGGCGTGACCACCCTGGTCGGAGGCTGTGCGGGCGGGCTGCTCGGCGGCCTCGCGCTCCTGGTGCGTCCGCGTGCCCGCAAGGAGGCGGTGGCGGGCCCCTCCGTGCCGGGACCCGCGTCCGCGCTGGTGCGGAGCGCCCCGTGAGCACGGCAGCGCGCACGGCGCCGCGCACCGCGCCCGACGTCCGGCCCGTGGCCGAACTCTGCGTGGACGAGGACGAGTTCGACGCGCTGGCGGAGCCGTGGGGCCGCCTCCACCGGTCGTGCGCGGCGGCGACGCCGTTCCAGAGCCACGCCTGGGTGTCGTCCTGGTGGCAGTCGTACGGGAGCCCCGGGCGGCTGCGGGTCCTGCTGGTCCGCGACGGCGCACGGCTGATCGCCGCGGCGCCGCTGATGCGGGTGGACCGGCCGCTGCCCGCCCTGAAGCCGCTGGGCGGCGCGATCTCCGACTTCACGGACGTCCTGGTGGACGACGCCTGCAAGGAGGAGGGCACGGAGGCGCTCCTGTCCGGTCTGTATGCGCTGGCGAGGACCGCGCTGATCGACTTCGGGGAGGTCAGGCCGGGGGCCTGCGTGGAGGGGCTCTACGCGCGCTGGCCGGGACCGCGCCGCACCCTCGCGGGCTCCGCCTGCCTCGAACTCCCCGCACTGCCCATGGAGGGGCTGCTCAAGCGGCTGCCGACGCCGCGTGCGCAGCGCACCCGGGCCAAGATGCGCAAGCTCTCGGCGCTGGGCGTGGAGAGCCGGGTCGTACCCGCCGACGAGGTGGAGAACTCGGTGCGCACCCTGCTGCGGCTGCACCAACTCCAGTGGCAGGGCCGCAAGGTGACCTCCGAGCACCTCCAGCCGCGGTTCCACGAGCACCTGCTCCGCTCGATGCGGCCGATGGTCGCGGCGGGCGAGGCGGTGGTGACCGAGTTCAGCCTGGACGGCGAGGTGATGGCGGCGGACCTGACGCTGCTCTCGGGCACGCTGGCGGGCGGCTACCTGTACGGGGCGCATCCCCGGCTCAGGGAGCGGAAGGTCGACGTGGCGACGATGCTCCTCGACGCGTGCACCCGACACACCGGCGGCGAGCACCCGCGCGCGCTCAGCCTGCTGCGCGGCAACGAGCCGTACAAGCACCACTGGCGGCCCGAACCGGTCACCAACCAGAGGTTGTTGCTGGCCCGCAGGCGCACCGCGCCGCTGGTGTGCGCGGTGGCGTGGGGCGCGTCGGGCCGCCAGTGGGCGAAGCGGCGGCTGCGCGAGCGCGAGGAGCGGCGGGGCGAGGGGCCGGGCCGCGGTGGCGGAGCCTCGACGTGACGGCTCGCACCACCGCGGACCCGCCGGGGGTCAGGACTTCTTCGGGTCCTTCCACCAGTCGAACCGCAGGCACAGCTTGCCGCCCAGCCACTGTTCGACCCAGTGGCCGAGGTCGACCGGCGAACAATTGGGCGGATTCACGGGGTTGGTCGGTGCCGTGTCGCGGCCGGAGAGGAGTTTGCGGTAGATCTCCGCGGACTCCGGATTGTCCTTGCACTGCCACACGCCGTGCGGGCAGTAGTCGGTGACGGTGTTGTACAGCGGCTTCTTCTCCTTCATCCATTCCAGCATGCGGCGCATGTATTCCTCGTTGTCGCCGTTGCGGAACAGACCCCATTCCGGATACGAGATGGGCTTCTTGTGAGCCGCCGCGAAGTCCACGTGGTGCTGGAGTCCATAGGGCTCCTTCACCTGCTCGTCGAATGACATTCCGCGCGGCTGGTCGTACGAGTCCATTCCGATGATGTCGACCGTGTCGTCCCCGGGATAGCAATTCGTCCACGGAACGGCGTCCCGGCCCCTGCTGGGCGTGAAGTCGAACTGGAACTTCTGGCCCGGTACCGAACGCATCGTGGTGACGATCCTGTTCCAGTACTTCTTCCAGGACTCCGGGTCCGGACCGCAGCGATGGGTGTAGGTCGTGCCGTTCATCTCCCAGCCGAGCACGACCACCGTGTCCGGCACCCCCAGGTCGACGAGGCGCTTGGCGAGCACCCGGAAGTGCTCGTCGAAGGCGCCCGTCGCGCCTCTCTTGAGCATCCCGGCCACCTCGGTGTCGCCGACGCCCTCCTCGTTCCTCTCGAGCATCGGGACGTTGAGGACGAAAAGCCTGTTGTCCTTCGCCTTGCGCCACTCGGCCCATTTCTCGAGGAAGTTCGGGGCACCCTCGATGTTGCTCCACCGGTCGCCCGGGAGGTACGTGTGACCGACGCGCAGCTCGGCCCCGCCGAGCCAATGGCTGAGTTCGGCCATCCGCTCGACCCCGCGGGGGCCGTAATCCAGATAGGCGCCGAATGCGGGGGCCGCTGCGACATCTCCCGGTGGTTCCCCGTCGCGTTCCGCACCCGCCGTATTTCCCGGCACCGCGGCCAGGGCGAGCGACGAAACCACCCCCGCGGCGATGAAAGCGACACGTCCACGGCGTCGAAGACGTTGTGGGGTGTGTGGTCCCATGTCTGCTCCTCTTTTTCCGGGCTCCGGCCCTGCTCGACCGGTCAGTTCACTGACACTCCGTCATATGTATTTCTATTGCGCCAATCGTGCTTCTAATCCTGTGTTCCACCACATCGCCCGCATGGGCGATCGACAATCGAGGGTGACGTTGCAGCCTCTGGATACACGCATTCCTGCGGTCCTGTTGCGGATCGACAGGAATCCCTTTCACCACGGAACGCTGGGCGCCGTACGCTCGCTGGGGCGGGCCGGCGTCGAGGTCCACCTGGTCGCCGACGACCGGCGCAGCCCCGTGCAGCGCTCCCGCTACCTCCACCGGATGCACGCGCCCCCCATGCCGGGCGCGTCGCTCGCCGAGGTCGCCGCCGTGCTGCGGCGGGTCTCGCGGCGCCTCTCGGGGCCCGCCGTGCTGATCCCCCTGGACGACGCGAGCGCCCTCGCCGTCAGCGCCCTGTACGAGGAGCTCACCGACTGCTTCCTGCTGCCCCGCACGGCGGGCGACGTCGCCGCACGCGTCGCCGACAAGGCGAGCCTCGCCCAGGTCTGCGCGCAGGCGGGCGTGGCCCACCCCACGACGCTCGCGCCGGAGTCCGCCGCCGAGGCCGCGGGCGCCGTCGACCGCCTCGGGTCCCCCGCCGTCGCGAAGTGGAGCCGCCCGTGGCTGCTGCCCCGCGACACCGGCCTGCGCAGCACCACCGTGATCGGCTCCCCGCACGAGGCCTCCGAACTGTTCGAGCGCCGCGCCGAGGCGGGCAGCCGTCTGCTCCTCCAGGCCTTCGTGCCCGGCGCCCGCGACGCGGACTGGTTCGTGCACGGCTGCGCGGGCCGCGACGGTGTCGTACGCGCCGGGGGCACGGGCCGCAAGCACCGCTCCTGGCCGCGATCGGCGGGACTCACGGTGAGCGGCGAGTGGGCGGACAACCCCGCGCTGCGGTCGGCGGCCGCGCAGGTCGTCGCCGCCCTGGAGTACCGCGGCATCTTCGACCTGGACTTCCGCAGGGACGCCACGACCGGCGACTTCCACCTGATCGACTTCAACCCGCGGCCCGGCGCGCAGTTCCGCCTCTTCACCGACGGCGCGGACACGGACGTCGTACGCGCCCTGCACCTCGACCTGACCCATCGCGCGCCCCCCGCCCCGAAACCCCTGCCGGGCCGCACGTTCCTGGTGGAGAACTACGCCCCACTGGCCGCCCTGCGCGCCCTCGCCCGCCCCGGCGCCCGCCCCTCCCCCGCCGGCGAACTCGCCTGGCACGCCGACGACGACCCGGCCCCCGGAGCCACCCTGCGCCGCCTGTGGCGCCGCCACGTGGTGCGACGGCTCGGCGACGGCCTGCGCCACCGCGCCCGCCGCATCCTGACGTCCCTGTCGATCAGGGCGCGCGCGCACGCGCCCGCCGTCCTCCCCGGCACGCCCAACAGAGAGCGAGCAGTCACCGATGCATGACCTGCTGATTGTCGGAGCGGGCCCCTACGGCCTCTCGGTAGCCTCGCACGCCGCGGCGGCCGGCCTGGACGTGCGGATCTTCGGCAGGCCCATGGCGTCCTGGCGGGACAACATGCCGCGCGGCATGTTCCTGAAGTCGGAGCCGTGGGCGTCCGACCTGTCCGACCCCGCGGGCCGCTTCGGCCTGGCCGCGTACTGCGCCCGCGAGGGCCTGCCCGCCGAGCACGGCCGCCCGCTCCCCATCGAGCACTTCGCGTCCTACGGCCTCTGGTTCGCCGAGCAGGCCTCCCCGCGGGTCGACGAGCGCCTCATCGCCTCCGTCCGGCCCTTCCCCGGCGGCTACGAGGCGCGGACCGAGGACGGCGAGGCCCACCGCGCGCGTGCGGTGGCCCTCGCCGTGGGCGTGCTGCCGTTCACCGAGATCCCCCGCGCCGTCCGCGGCCTGGGCGCCGAGCGCGTCTCGCACAGCAGCCACCACGCCGACCTGGCACGCTTCCGCGGCCGGGACGTGACGGTGCTCGGCGCCGGGCAGGCCGCGCTGGAGACCGCCGCGCTCCTGTCCGAACAGGGCACCAAGGTGCGGATCCTCGCCCGGTCCCCGCGCGTGGACTGGAACACCGTGCCGCCCGCCTGGCGGCGGCCGTGGCGGGAGTCGCTGCGCGCCCCGCACACCGGCCTCGGCTGCGGCTGGCGCAACAAGTTCTACGCCGACACCCCGGGCCTCTTCCGGCTGCTCCCCGAACCGGCCCGCGCCCGCGTCGCCGCCGACGCGCTGGGCCCGGCCGGGGCGTGGTGGATCAAGGACCGCGTCGAGCCGCGGGTCGAGGTGCGGGTCGGCCATCGGATCGCGTCGGCCGAGTCCGTCGGCGGCCGCGTTCGCGTGCACACCGTCGCCGTCGGCGGCGGAGGCCTGAGCTTCGCGACGGACCACATCATCGCCGCCACCGGCTTCCGGGCCACGGCCGACCGCATCGGCGTGCTGCCCCCGGAGCTCCGGGACGGCCTGCGCCGCCTCTCGGACGGCACGCCCTACGTCAGCGACCGCTTCGAGACGTCGCACCCCGGGCTCTTCCTCGCGGGCCTGACCACCGCGTCGAGCTTCGGACCCGCCATGCGCTTCGTGTACGGCGCCGCGTTCACCGCCGAACGTCTGGTGCGGGGCGTCGAGCGGCACGTACGGCGCGGACGCAGGGCGGCCCCGCCGGTCCAGTCGGACGACGAGCACACGCGCCGGACGGCGGCGGCCGCACGCTGAACGGGTGGCACCGGGGCGCGCGGGGGCGTGGCGGCCCGGGGCCCAACTCCGTTGGCCCTAGCCTCGGTTCAGGTGACGCGCCGACGCCACCGGGCTCGGCTTCCGTGTCCGTGATCGCTCCACCGAAGCCGAGCCACCAAAGCGGCTCTCTTATGAGTGACACCGCGGGCGAATGGGTGAATGGCTCTTCCCGCGCGGGCCGCGCGGTGATGCACTTAATGCGCTTCACGGGACAGGCCGGGTCGCTTTCCACCAGCCGTCGGCTCTTATGCCGTGGGTCAGCGACATTCAAAGAGGCCGGTCTCTACCTCCCTTGCGCCGGCAGGGAAGCAATTCCGTCTGCTTCCCTGCCGGCGTATTGCCGTGCCCGCCCCCCCCCAATTCCCGGTCAGCGCCGGGAGGATGCCATTCCGCGCCGGTACAGAATCGCGCCGCCGAGCAGCAGGGCCGCGCTGGCTCCCGCCGCGCCGAGCAGCTCGTCGTCCGCTCCGGTCGCCGCGAGCCGGTCGCCCTGGACCGACGCGGCGTGGACGGGCCGCGACTCGCGGCCGCCGTGCGGCGCGTGGTCCGGCGTCGTGGACGAGGACACCCTGGAGTGCTTCGGGGCGTCCGGGTGGCCCGGGGGCATGGCCCGGGGGTCCGCTTCGGGGGCCTCCGGGGCGTGCTCGGCCGGGGGGACCGTGCTGGACGGGGGCTGCTGGTGGTGCGGGGTGCCGGCCTCGGCGTCGCAGCCGTTGCCCATCGCCGGGGAGAGGGCGGCCACGACGTCCACGGTGTTGCCGCAGGCCTTCACCGGCACGTCGGCGGGGGCCTTCGCGTTGTTGCCCGCCAGCACGCCGGGCGAGTGCGCGGCGTCACCGACGGCGGCGGAACCGGTCGAGGAACCGGTGGTCCCCGTGGGGCCCGCGGGACGGGCGGCGTCGTCGTCGGTCGTGTGTGAGGCGGCCTTCGGGGCGCTCGGCGCCCCTCTCGGCGCCTGGGGCCCGGAGTGGGAGTGGGAGTGGGAGTGCGAGGTGGAGCCGCACGAGTTGCCGAAGGCCGGGTTGCCGACCCCCACGCCGTTCGCGCTGTTGCCGCAGACGTTCACCGGCACTTCCACCGGGGCCTGCACGTTGTTGCCCGACAAGAAGCCTGGCGAGTCCGCCGCCTGCCCGTTCGCCTCACCGGCGGCGAACGCGTGGGCGCCGGACAGGGACAGGATGCTCGTGGCGGCCGCGGCGGAGAGCATTCCTTTGCTGAGGGCCTGTCGCAATCTAGTGGTCTTTCTCTGTCCGAGGGGGAAGCCGGCCCCGGCGCCGGGAAGGCTGCCGGGGCCGGCTGAGGCGCAGCAGGAACAGCTGGGCGCCTACGTCAGTCGTTGGCGCACTGGTTGCCGAACGCCGGGTTCAGGAGCGCGATGACGTCGACGGTGTTGCCGCACACGTTGACGGGGACGTGGACCGGCACCTGGATGTTGTTGCCGGAGATGACGCCCGGGGAGCCCACGGCCGCACCCTCCGCGCCGGCGTCGGCGAACGCCGGGGCGCCCATGCTCAGGGCCATGACGGCGCCGGCAATGATCGTTGCGCTCTTCTTGAGCTTCACAGCTTTCCCTTCTTTCGGGTCACGCCTGAACGGCGACCTGAGTCCTGGTCAACGAGCGTTGGACGCTCAGGAAACCGCGGAGTTGACAATTTTCGGAAGTTCACTCGACTGCGACCGCAGGGCACGAAAAAAGCCCGGGCCGCCCGAGGAGGAAGGAATTCGGGCGGCCCGAGCAATTACTGCGGTACGACGGATCAGCCGTTGTGCTCGCCGTTGCCGGAGAGGATCGGCAGGTCCTCCAGGATGTGCGACAGCGGCTCGTCGCCCTTCGCCTGGGTCGAGTTCTCGGTGCACTGCTGGTTCTGCGGCGCCGACAGGATCGGGATGTCCTGGACGGCGATCGGCACGAGGCCGACCAGGGCGCCGACGTTGCCCTTGACGGGCAGACCGACACAGGGCTTGTTCAGCGAGCCCTGAACCAGGGACAGCTGCGGGCTCATGTCGCCCTTGGTGGCGGAGTTGCCGAACGACTGCTTGGCGTCGTTGCCGCTCAGCGACGTGGTGCCGCCGTCGTCACCGATGGCCATCGCGGCGGGCGAAGCGGCGGCGGAAATACCGACGACAGAGACGGCGACCGCGGCCGCTGCCATTGCCTTCTTGAGCATTTGATGTTCCTTTTCTGGCAGGCGCTCAGGTTACAGCGAGCTGCTCAACTCGCCCTGCGGCGTTTGGTTCCGGTCGTTCACTCCATCGGATCTTTCGGCAATCGCCGTACTGCCACCGGAGCACCGCCGAATAGGCCATTGGAGTGAACCGGGGTGAACCCTAGGAACCCCTCATTGCTCCGGCAGTTGCACAGGGTGCTCCTTGGACGGGGGCACACTCAGAAGGGAAATCCTGTGCTCAAGAAGGTTATGACCGCCGCTGCGGTCACGGCTTCCGTCGTCGGCATGTCGGCCGCCGCGGCTCCCACGGCTCTCGCCATCGGCAACGACGGCGGCACCGAAACGATGAGCGGCAACAACGCCATGCAGGAGTTCGGCAACTCCGCCACGTACGGCAACATGAGCCCGCAGATGGCGCTCATCCAGGGCTCGCTCAACAAGCCCTGCATCGGCCTGCCGGCCAAGGCCAACATCGGTTCGCTCGTCGGCCTCGTGCCGATCGCGGTCCAGGACATCCCGATCCTCTCGGCGCCGCAGAACCAGCAGTGCACCGAGAACTCAACCCAGGCCAAGGGCGACGAGCCGCTCTCGCACATCCTCAACGACATTCCGCTGCTCTCGGGCAACGGCGAGCACAACGACTGATTGCACGAACCCGGTTCAGCGGGCCGCCGATTCTCTCCTCGGCGGCCCGCTTTGCTGTCAGTCGCGGGGCCAGGGATCGCGGTCGACGAGTGCCGTCCATTCGGGATCGGGACGTCCGGGCAGCGTTCTGCCCTGCTCCCG
The DNA here is from genome assembly GCF_008642315.1 of Streptomyces venezuelae. Classification (NCBI taxonomy): domain Bacteria; kingdom Bacillati; phylum Actinomycetota; class Actinomycetes; order Kitasatosporales; family Streptomycetaceae; genus Streptomyces; species Streptomyces venezuelae. The sequence goes on from NZ_CP029192.1 coordinate 4,237,243, forward strand.
CCATTTCCTGTGCAGTGCTGCGTAGATGGGGTCCGTGCGGCAGTCCGGGGACTGTCTGCTCACCGGAATGACACCTTGCCGCCTCCACGGTCCTGCGCGGTCAGTCATATGTCCTCGTCGCGAGTCGGGAAACGGATTGACATGTCGTCCGGTTTACGGTTTCAGGGTTCCTCTTCCCTCTTACCCAATTCGCGGAGAAAAGCATGGGGACGGCTTCTCGTACGCCTGGCAGGAAACGGGCCGTGCGGCGACTCGGCATCGTCGCCATGGGGCTCGCACTCGCCGCCGCCCTCACCGGCATCACCGCGGCGGCCGCACCTCTCCCTGCACAACGCATCGATGTCTTCGGCGGCATGAAGAATCGTCCGAACGACGGACCCGGTACGAATATCCTGCTGCTCGGCACGGACAGCCGAGCCGGACTCTCGAAATCCGAAAGGCGCCGCTTCTCCACCGGCCACAGAAGCTGCGACTGCGCCGACACGATGATGCTCGTCCATGTGTCGGCGAACGCCCGCCGCGTCAGCGTCGTCGGCCTGCCCCGGGACTCCCGCACCGCCCTCCCCGAGTACCTGGACGAGAAGACGGGCCAGAGCGGCCCGGTCCGCCCCGCCAAGCTCAACGCGGCCTACGCGGCAGGCGGCCCCCGGCTCGCCGTACGGACCGTCGAGCAGATGACGAACGTCCGGATCAACCACTACCTGGAAATCGACTTCAGGCGGTTCATCGACGGCGTGAACGAGGCGGGCGGGGTCCGCGTCTGCACGAAACGCCGCCTGAAGGACCACGCGACCCGGCTGAACCTGAGGCCCGGCACCCACAGGCTGTCGGGCGGCCGCTCCCTGCAGTACGTGCGCTCCCGGCACGTGGACCGCAGCGCGGACCTCGGACGCATGCAGCGCCAGCAGCGCTTCCTGGTCGGCGCACTGCGGACGCTCTCCGCGGACCGCTCGTTCGCCCACCCGCGCAGGACCGCACGGCTCGCCAGGACCGTGCTCGGCTCCACCCGCGTCGACCAGGGCTTCACCGTCGGCCGGCTGACCCGGCTCACCCTCGCCCTGCGCAGGCTCTCCCCCGCGGCGACCGAGTTCACGACCGTCCCCGTCGCCGGATTCAGCGCCCCGCAGGACGGCGTCGGCGCCACCCTCGAATGGGACAGGCCCAAGGCCGACAAGGTCTTCAAGACCCTCAACCGGGACCGCGCCCTGACCGGCCGCAAGACGTCGGCCGCCCCCGCCGACCCGCCGACGCTCTCCCGCCAGACCGCCTTCCGGGGACACAAGGTCGCCTGCTCCTGACGTTCAGCACACTAATCGGCCGAACGGGGCACTGACCGCAACCGCTGCCGCACCACTCAGTTGATCACCATGCGGCTCCGCAGCGGAGCCTCTCTTCGAAGGGAACCCCATCACCATGAAGAAGCTGTTCGCGACGGCCGCCCTCGCCGCTTCCGTCGCCGGTGTCTCCGGTATCGCCGCCCCGCAGGCCATGGCCATCGGTGACGACACGGGCACGACCTCGGTCAGCGGCAACGGTGCCGAGCAGGTCTTCGGCAACTCCGCCACGCACGGCAACATGAGCCCGCAGATGTCCCTGGTCCAGGGCTCGCTCAACAAGCCCTGCATCGGCCTGCCCGCCAAGGCCAACGTCGGTTCGCTGGTCGGCCTCGTGCCGATCGCCGTCCAGGACATCCCGATCCTCTCGGCGCCGCAGAACCAGCAGTGCACCGAGAACTCGACCCAGGCCAAGGGGGACGAGCCGCTGTCGCACATCCTCAGCGACATCCCGCTGCTCTCGGGCAACGGCTCCCACAACGGCTGATCCGGGCAACCGGCATCACCCGCCCGGCGGCGCCCGCGCGGCGCCGACCGGGCGAACCGCCCGGACAACGTGTGTGGCGACGGACTCGTCGGGCAACCGAAGAGGGAACGGTCCCCACACCATCGGTGGGAGTGATGCGCTGTGACAACCGACAGCACGCAGGAAACCCGCATCCTCACCCGCCCCCGGACCCCGGCCGCCGCCCGGGATGTCGTACGCGCACTGCTGCGCCAGGGGCACAACGACGCCAGTGAGATGGCTGTCGACGATGCGGTCCTCGTGACCTCCGAACTGGTCACGAACGCGCTCAGGCACGGAGGCGGCCTGCGCGGATTCGAGTGCCGTGTGCGGCCCGGCTTCGTCGAGATCGCCGTCGAGGACGGCAGCGACGTGGTCCCGCGGTCCCGCCCGCGCACCAGCCTCCTCGTGAGCGGCGGACACGGCTGGCCATCCGTGTGCCATCTCTCCGACGACGTGTCCGTGACACGCCTCCCCGAGGGCGGCAAGTGCATCGTGGCCCGCGTACCGCTGGCCGCGTGAACCACGCCCCGGTGGACACCGCACGTACCCGTGTGGCTACCGGGCGCTCCGGCCGGGACGGGGTTGCATGAGGTCGTACCCCACTCCCCTCCGGAAGGGCCGGTCCCCACGGTGCAGCGATACGTCAGATCAGTCCTCGTGACAGCGGTGGCCGCGGCGACGGCGCTGCTGCCCGGCACGGCCGAAGCCGCCGACCGGCACGAGGTCACCCTGGAGCGGACGGCCCGGCTCACCCCCGACGGCACGCAAGCCGTCGTCACCGGCACGTACACGTGCGAGGGCGTCCGCGGGCCCGTACGGCTCAGGGTCACGCTGCGGACGCGGCAGGAGCGCGAGCTGAACGCGGACGAGAAGCAGACGGTGTCCGGCGTCTACACGTGGCTGGGTCTCCCCGGGCTGCCCGTCCCGAAGACGGCGACGTCGAGCACCTCCAGGGAGCAGATCCTCGACGGCACCTGTGACGGCACCGCCACGGCCCACACCTGGCGGCACGCCTTCACCGGAGGGGTCCAGAAGGGCACCACCGCCTCGGTCACCGTGGCGATGACCTCGGTGGACTCCCGTACTGCACAGGTGACGACCCTCGCCGACACGACGGGCGACGTGACGTTCGCCTAGACGCGTCCCGTCACCGTCACCGAGACCCGTGACAGTTCCCCGGTCAGCCGGTCCAGCGTCTCCGTCACCGCGGCGTGCAGCTCGCGGGTGACGTCGAGGGTCCGGTGGCCGCGGCGCAGGACGACGTGGATGTCCGCATGCCAGCCCGCGCCTCCCCTGTCCCGGCTGACGCGGACCGCCGAGGAGCGCGGCGACACGGTGGCGCTCCGTCGCAGCGGAGCGGCGGCGCGCAGGAGGTCGGCGAGGCCCGGGCGCAGGAAGGCGACGCCCGGCGTGCCGAGGACGGCCTCCTGGACGGCCTCGGCCAGTGCGGCGCTGGAAGCGAGTCGTTCCGTCACGGGAGCCGTCCTTCCGTGGTGCCGCCGTCGTCGGCGGCTTCGTCGAGGATGTCGGCGACCGTCACGTCGACGGCCGCGACGCGCATGCCCAGTTCGGTGGCCACCGCCTCCAGGATCGCGCGGCGCACCCGCTCGGCGACCTCCGGCAGGTTCCAGGTGAGGGCCACCGCCACCTCCGTGCGGATGTGCACGGGCCCGCGCGGCCACCGGCCCGCGGGAGCGCCGCCCTCCTCCTGGGAGAGCGCCTCGATGCGGCAGCTGCCCGCCCGTACGCCCGGCAGGGAGTCGGCGGCCGCGCGGACCGTCCTGGCCGCGGCGGCCTCCACGATCCACAGGTCCTCCGCCGCCTCGCCCAGCGGCAGCGTGCGGCCCGGGCGCAGTTCGAGGCGGACCACGTCCATGACGCGGCCGACGAGCGCGGACGCGGCGGACTCGTACTCCCGCGCGTCGCCCTCGTCGTCCCGCTCGCGGGCGGCGGACACGACGTCCTCCAGGCGCCACAGCGTGTGCAGCGCCTCCGAGCAGTGCGGGCACGCCTCGGCGTGCGGATCGCGCTCGCCGCGCTCCGCGCGCTCCCAGACGTCCCACAGCTCGCGGCCGCAGGGGAGCAGTTCGTTGGGTCCGTCCACCATGGGTTCGTCCGTCATCGGCCCGTGCTCCTCGTTCACCGCCATGCGGCCATCGCCTCCGTCAGATGGCGCCGCGCCCGGAAGACGCGGCCCCTGACCGCCTCCGGGCTGATGCCCACCGTCTCGGCGATGGTGTCGTAGGGGAGGCCGTTGAGCTCGCGCAGCACCCAGCACACGCGCTGTTCCGGGGACAGTCCCTCCATCGCTCTGCCGAGGTCCGCCACCGCCGCGTGCGACTCGGCGACCCTGGCCGGGGACGCCTCGTGCTCCGGAGCCTGCGGTTCGGGCACCTCGCCCAGGTCGAGTGCGGGTCGGCGGGCCCGCAGCACGTTCAGGCACCGGTTGGTGACGATGCGGTGCATCCAGGTGCCGAACTGCGCGTCCCCGCGGAACTCCGGCACCTTGCGCCAGGCGCTCACGAAGGAGTCCTGCACCGCGTCCTCGGCCTCCGTGCGGCTCCCGAGGAGACGCGTGGCGAGCCGCAGCAGGCCGGGCGCATGACGGCGCACGAGCTGCTCGAAGGCCTCTTCGTCGCCCTCGGCGGCCCGTACGGCCAGCAACCCGTCGTCGCGCGGCACACGTGGCTCCTCTCGCTCCAGTCGTACACCTACGACACGCGGCGGACCACCCGCGTTACGCGACGCGGGTGCGTCCACCGGTCCATCGGCGGAAAAGAATCCGCGTGCGGCGCGTAACGGATCCGGGGCACACGGGTCATAGGGGTGAGCAGTCCCCGACGACCTGACGACGAGGAGATGCCTTTCATGGCGACTCAGGAGAGCACTTCGAAGACGGCCGCCACGGCGTCACGCGGCGACGAGTACCTCACCGGCGCCGTGCAGACCGTGCCGGGCAGCACGACCGTGACGGGACGCACCGGGGCCACCGAACCGGCCGCGACCCGCGGCAAGACGTCCATCGCCGACGTGGTGGTGGTGAAGATCGCCGGAACGGCGGCGCGGGAGATCCCCGGCGTGTACGACATGGGCGGCGGGCTCTCGCGCACGATAGGCGCCGTCCGCGACCGCGTCCCCGGCGGGCGTCCCAACGTCGGGCGGGGCGTGAAGGTCGAGGTCGGCGAGCGGCAGACCGCGATCGACCTGGACATCGTCGTCGAGTACGGCGTGCCCATCACCGACGTCGCCCATGACGTACGGGAGAACGTCATCGCCGCCGTGGAGCGCATCACCGGGCTCGAGGTCGTCGAGGTCAACGTCGCCGTCAACGACGTACGACTGCCCGACGACGACAGCGCGGACTCCGCCGGCGAGACGCGCGTGGAGTAGGGGTGAGCACAGCTCTGGTGGGACTGGTCGCCGGGATGGCCCTGGGGTTCGCCGCGTGGTTCGGCGGCTTCGGGGCGTTCCTCCTGGTCGGTGCGCTCGGCGCGGTCGGCTTCGTCGTGGGTCGCCTCGTGGAGGACGGCACGGACGTACGGGGCTTCCTCGGCGGCCGGGGCCGGGGGCGGCGATGAGCGTCCCCGCGGCGGACCGCGGCGCCACGAAGGTCGCCGACCGCGCGGTGCGGCGGATCGCCGGACGGGCCGCCACGGAGGCGCTCGCGCCCGGTGAGGTGCGCACGGACCGGAGTGCGGCGTCGGTCCGGGGCCGCAGGGCGCGGGTCGACGTCGCCGTGACGCTGCCCTATCCCGCGGTGCTCGACGAGTCCGGCGAACGCGTCCGGTCGCACGTCGCCGACCGCACGGCACGGCTCACCGGCCTCGCCGTGCCGTCGGCGCGGGTGCGGGTGCGCGAGCTGCGCGTGCGGGCGGCGGAGGCCGGGGAGCCGGATGCGGCGTGGGCCGAGGGCGGGGTGCGGGCGCGGCGGCCGTGGTCCGCGCGCCGCGTGCCCGTGGCGGTGGCCGCGCTCGTCGCCGCCGCGGTCTGCGGCGTCTTCCTGTACGACGTCCTGGCCGTGCACGCGGCGGGGCGCACGCCCGCGCGGTGGCGGGCCGACCTCATGGAGTGGCTCGCCACGCACGGGCCGCACCGGGGCGTGTGGCCCGGCGCGGCGGCCGCGTTCGCGGTGCTCTGTCTCGGCGTGTGGCTGATGGTCCTCGCCGTCACGCCGGGCTTCCGCGGCCGGCTCCCGATGCGTCCGCCGCTGCCCGACGTCCACGCGGTCGTCGACCGGAGCACGGTGGCGGCGCTGCTGCGGGAAGCCGTGTCCGGCCTGCCCGGCATCACGCGCGCGCGGGTCCGCGTCGGACGCCGCAGGGTCACCGTGCGCGCCGGGCTCGCCTTCGGCGAACTCGATCCGGCGCGCGAGGCGTTGACGGAGACGGCGGAGCGGGTCCTGGCGTCGTGCGGGGTGGCGCGGACGCCGCGGCTGCGGATCCGGCTGCGTGCGGAGCCGGGGTGGCGTGCGCCGGAGCGCAGTGCGCCCGCGCGGGAGGGCGAGAAATGACCCGACCACAGGGAGGCCGTTTCCGTGCCGGCGTCAACCGCACCGCCCTGCTCTGTCTCGGAGCGGCGCTCCTGGGCGCGGGTGCTGGGCTGGCGTCCGCGACCGGTGTCGTACGCGACCGGCTGCCGTCGGACGTGCCCCGGCTCGGCTCCGACCGGGTGTGGATCGACGGGGAGCAGCTCGGGCGGTGGCGGGACCAGGGCTGGTGGACGCCGACGGTGATCGCCGGGCTCTCCGTCGGCGTACTCCTGTTCCTGGGGTGGGCGTGGGTCCAGGTGCGCCGCGGGCGGCTGCGCGAACTGCCGCTCGGGCAGCCCGACGTCACGCTGTCCGGGGCCGCGCTGGCGGCGGCGATGGCCGAGCGGACGCGCGGCATCGACGGCGTCGCCCACGCACGCGTGCGGCTGCGCGGAGGTCCGCGGCGGTTGCGCGCCCGCATCACGCTGGCCCTGCGGCCGGACGCCTCGCCGGAGACGGTGCTGCGGTGTCTCGCCCGGCAGACGGTGGCCGAGGCGAGGGCGGCGGTGTCACCGCGCCCGCTGACCGCCGACGTGCGGCTGACGGTTCAGCGGTTCTCCCGTTCTCCGGTTCTCCCGTTCTCCGGACAGTACGAATGACCCACCCGCTGATAGGAGAAGTAGGGCCGACCGGAGTACTCGGCGGGCAACGCCATTTCCTTCAAAGACGTTCATCCGTTCAGCCGGTCATGGAACTCAGGGACCGGCTTGAGCGACATGCCGTGCTCGCAGACATGTATTGCGAAGCCAACGAGCGTGTCGTGGACGCGCAGTTGACCTTGGAGGAGCTGAGAAGGAGCAGAAACCGCGTGCTGGCGGCCCTCGCCGTCACCATCGGCAGCGACACGGGAGCGGCGCACGTGCTCGGGCTTCCGGAGCGCGACGTCCGTACGGCACGCAAGTCCGTGAACCGCGAGGAGGCGCTCGATCTGGCGACCAACGCGCTGGAGTTGGCGGCCGAGGCGGCCGAGGCGACGGCTCCGGCGGCGTACGCGCCACAGCCCGCCCACTCGGAACCGGCTCCGGCGACGCAGGAGGCTCGGGAGACGCGCGAGGCACGAGAGACACGGGAGGCCCCGCAGCCTCAGATGCCCTCGGAGCCGCGCGAGACTCGTAGGGCGCCCGAGGTGTCCGAGGTGCCCCAGGTACCCGAACCGCGCGAGACGCGCGAGCCCCGGGTCGTACCGGAGCAGGTCGCTCCTCCCCCGCACGTGCAGGTCGCGGCCCCCACGGCGGTGTCCCACGCCGTCGCGTGGACCGCACCGATGGACCATCTGCTGGTCCGGGGCTGGCACGAGGGGGTGAACCCCAGCGTGCTCGCCACCCAGCTGGGCTGCGATCTGTCGGCACTGGCGCTCAGGGTGCAGGAGCTCTCCTACGCGGAGAGCGCCCCCGCCCAGGCGGCGGCCGCTCCGGCTCAGGCCGATGTCCGGACGGGAGGTGACTCATGGGAGCCCGCGCAGGCTCCCTCGCGACAACCCGGGCGCCACCGGCGCCACCGAGCCGACGGGTCTCCTCATGGCCTTTTCCCGCAAGAGACGCTGAGCCACCACCCTGGGCACGCGCCACACGCGCCGCAGGGCCCGCCGGCGGACTACTACTTCCCCTACGTGAGCGCTAGTGCTCAGTGAGCAGCCCGGAGCGCAGCTTGGCGAGGGTGCGCGTCAGCAGCCGTGAGACGTGCATCTGGGAGATCCCGAGCACCTCACCGATCTGCGCCTGCGTCATCTCCTGGCCGAAGCGCATCTCGATGATGTGCCGTTCACGCTCGTTCAGCTGCTCGATGAGCGGGGCGAGCGCGTGCAGGTCCTCGAAGAGGTCGAGAGCGGGGTCGTCCTCGCCGAGCACGTCGGCGTAGTCACGGCCCTGCGAGCCGTCGTCCTGGCTGACGGGGACGTCGATGGAGCCCGCCGTGTAGCCGTTGGCGGCGACGAGGCCGTCGTTGACCTCTTCCTCGGTGAGGTCGAGGTGGTCCGCGAGTTCCCGGACGGTGGGCTCGCGGTCCAGCTCGGCGCCCAGCGCCTCCTTGGCCTTCGCGAGGTCGACGCGGAGTTCCTGGAGCCGGCGCGGGACGTGCACGGCCCAGGTGGTGTCGCGGAAGAACCGCTTGATCTCACCGGAGATGTACGGCAGCGCGAAGGTGCTGAACGCGACCTCGCGGGAGAGGTCGAAGCGGTCGATGGCCTTGATCAGCCCGATCGTGCCGACCTGCACGATGTCGTCGATGTCGGTGCTGCCGCCGCGGAACCGGCCGGCCGCGAAGTGCACCAGCGACAGGTTCATCTCGATCAGGGTGTTGCGCGCGTACTGGTATTCGTGCGTGCCCTCTTCGAGGACCTGGAGCCGGTCGAAGAAGATCTTCGACAGGTCCCGCGCGTCCTTGGGCGCGACGCTTCCCGCGTCCTCGACCCACGGCAGCTCGCTGCTGGACATCTCTTCCCAAGGAGCGGCGGCCGCGGGCGCTTCCTCTTGTACAGATGCCGCAGTCAACTGTGTGGGTGTCCTCACTGGTTCACCTTCGCTCGGGGGCACGGTATGGATATCCATAGTGCCGCCTTCCCAGTACTTCCAGGATTAAGCTCACCATGCGGATTCTGGGTGCAGGGGGAGTCGCCCCAACGGGGCGGGGCGGGAGGCGCACATGCCGGAGATGTTCCTGCGGCGGCTGAGCCGTTGGCAGGGGGAGGGGCAGCGGGAGGCCGTCGCAGACCTCTATGCGGACCTGTACGCCGGCCTTCACGCGGACACGAGCGGCGGTGCCGGCTCCGGCGTCCGGCAGGCCTTCCTGCGCCGCTTCGAACACGACGTGCAGCAGACGGACTTCGACATGGTGGTGGCCCACGTCGCGGGGAACCTGGTCGGCTGCCTCTACGGCTACCGCGCCGAGCGGGGCGGCGAGTGGTGGGAGGCGTTCCGCCACGTCCTGTCCCCCGCGGTGGTCGAACAGACCGCTTCGGGACGGGTGTTCCTGCTGAGCGAGGTCATGGTGGCGCCCCTGGAGCGCGGCTCGGACGTCGCGTACCGGATGCGGGCACTGCTCCTCACGCGGCACACGTCGGACGTCGTCGTCGCCGTCATCAGGCCGGACGACGACCAGGGGCGGGAGGTGCTGCAGGCGTGGGACTGGACGAAGCTGGGCGAGTTCGCGCCGCGGCAGGAGGGCTGGCTGCGGCCGCCTTCACCCATGCCGTAGCCGACGGTCAGGCTCCGGGTCGGCTCGCCCGCAGGGAGTACATGAGGGGGATGCGGGGCCGGTCCGCCGGGAAGCGGTAGGCCCCGTCGCGGAGTTCGAGCGCGCCGAACCGCTCGAAGAGGGTCTCGTCGCGTTCGCGCAGGAACTCGATGCGCAGGCCCGCGGCGGCGAGCGCGGAGACGACGTCGCCGATCGGGTGCTGCCACTCGACGGTGCGGTTGTGGACGGTGGGGGTCGTCGTGTCCGCGTAGCCACCGGGGGCGTCGTCGATCCAGGCGTCGCGCGCGAAGTAGTCGTGCTCGACGCGCGAGCCCGTGGCGTCGTCCAGGACGTCGGTGAGCGGGTGGAACTCGGAGAGGTAGAGGAACCCGCCGGGCGCGACCAGGGAGGCGGCGGTCTCGGCCCAGCGCTGGATGTCGGGGAGCCAGCCGAGGGCGCCCACTCCGGTGTAGACGATGTCGTACGCGGCGTCGGGCACCGCCTGCACCGCGTCGTACACGTCGGCGGCGACGAACGTGGCCTGCTCCGGGGTGAGGCCGAGTTCGGCGGCGAGCTCGCGGGCCGCCTCGACGGCGGGTTCGGAGAAGTCGAGCCCGACCACGCGGGACGCGCCGTGCCGCGCCCAGGACAGGGTGTCGAGCCCGATGTGGCACTGAAGGTGCAGCAGGGACTTTCCGCGTACGTCGCCGACCTCGGCGAGCTCGTGGCCGCGCAGCGGGTCCTGGCCGGCCCGGAAGGCGTCGAGGGCGTAGTAGTCGCTGGCGAGGTGGAGCGGAACCCTCTCGTCCCAGCGCCTCCGGTTGGTCTCGCGCCAGTCTGCGGGTGTCCTGGAGTACATGGTCGAAAAGTTATCCACAGGCTGGGGAATCCCGCCAGCGGTTTGTCGGCGGGGACAGGCAGTATGGGGGCATGAGCGAGACGGGTGCGACGAGCGGGCCGGGTGCAGGGAACGTCACGGGAGCGGAGTCTTCCGCGCCGGATGTGCGGGACATGTCTGACATGCCGGACTGGGAGAAGCGGTTCAGGGCGCCGCGGGTGTCCCTGCCGGACTGGGCGGAGGACGCTCCGGAGCGTTCCTTGTTCGTGTCCAACGCGACGGGGACGTACGAGCTGTACGCGTGGGACAGGACGACCGGCACCCAGCGACAGGTGACGGAGCGGCCGAACGGCACCACGGACGGCGCGCTGTCGCCCGACGGCGAGTGGATCTGGTGGTTCGACGACACGGACGGCGACGAGTTCGGCATCTGGCGGCGCCAGCCGTTCGGCGGAGGCACGGACGAGCCCGCCGTACAGGGCCTCGAAGCCTCCTACCCCGCAGGTCTCGCCCTCGGCAGGGACGGCGCGACGGTGGTCGTGGGCCGCTCGACCGACGACGACGGCTCGACGATCCATGTCGTACGCCCCGGCAGCCCCGCCCCGGTCGAGGTGTACCGCCACCGGGAGTCGGCGGGCGTCGGCGACCTCTCGCACGACGGCACGCTGATCGCCGTCGAGCACACGGAGCACGGCGACGCGATGCACTCCGCCCTCCGCGTGATCAGGCCCGACGGCTCGACCGTCGCCGAGCTGGACGACACCAAGGGCGGCACGGTCGAGCTGGGTCTTGAGGTCCTCGGCTTCGCCCCGGTCGACGGGGACACGCGGCTGCTCGTGGGGCACCAGCGGCGCGGCCGCTGGGAGCCGATGGTGTGGGACGTCGCGTCGGGCGAGGAGAACGACCTGGTGCTCGGCCTGCCGGGCGACGTGAGCGCCGAGTGGTATCCGGACGGTTCCGCGCTCCTGGTGGCCCACGGCTTCGAGGCCCGAGGTGAACTGTTCCGCTACGACCTGGCGACGGCGGAGCTCGTCCGCATCGACACCCCCGCGGGCTCCGTCTCGGGTGCGACGGCCCGTCCCGACGGCTCGGTGGAGTACATGTGGTCGTCGGCAGCCGAGCCGCCGGTGGTCCGCTCCACGGCGGGTGGCGTGGTCCTGGACCCGCCCGGCATGAAGGCGCCGAAGTCCGTCCCGGTGGAGGACATGTGGGTGGACGGCCCCGGCGGCCGCATCCACGCCCTGGTGCAGCGTCCCGCCGACTCCTCCGGCCCCCTGCCCACCGTCTTCGAGGTGCACGGCGGCCCCACCTGGCACGACAGCGACTCCTTCGCGGCGGGCCCGGCGGCCTGGGTCGACCACGGGTACGCGGTCATCCGCGTCAACTACCGCGGCTCCACGGGGTACGGCAGGGAGTGGACCGACGCCCTCAAGCACCGCGTCGGCCTCATCGAGCTGGAGGACATCGCGGCGGTGCGGGAGTGGGCGGTGACGTCCGGCCTCGCCGACCCCGACCGGCTCGTCCTCGCGGGCGGCTCCTGGGGCGGGTACCTCACCCTGCTCGGCCTCGGCACCCAGCCCGACGCCTGGGCGGTCGGCCTCGCGGCGGTGCCCGTCGCGGACTACGTGACGGCGTACCACGACGAGATGGAGGCGCTGAAGGCGATGGACCGCACGTTGCTCGGCGGCACGCCGGAGGAGGTTCCCGACCGCTTCCGCGCGTCGTCCCCGCTCACGTACGTGGACGACGTGAAGGCGCCCGTCTACATCTCGGCGGGCGTGAACGACCCGCGCTGCCCGATCCGTCAGATCGACAACTACGTGAACCGTCTTTCCTCGCGGGGCGCGACGCACGAGGTGTACCGGTATGACGCGGGGCACGGGTCACTGGTCGTGGACGAGCGCATCAAACAAATCGCCCTGGAACTCGACTTCGCGTCCCGCCACCTCCCCTGAGGTAACGCCCACGCCCACGCCCCGCACGAATCTCCTCGTCGGACCCCTCCCACCCACCCACCCGTTCACCCCGCACCGATCGGTGCAGGTAGGAACGGGCGGGGGGGGGAGCGCGCCGCCGCGGAACGGCGAAAAAGCACAGACCACCGCGGACCGCGGCTCCTACGCTCACTCTGCGGTGCGGGGCAAACGGGCGGGTGGGTGGGGAGCATCCGCCGCGGAGCGGCGGGGCAGGGCGCCGAAGCGCGCCGACAGCCCCACGACAGGGGAAAGCCACCCCGCGCCGCGGGGCCCCTAGGCCGACCCTGCGGTGCGGGGTAAACGGGCGGGTGGGTGGGAGCGATCCGCCGCGGAGCGGCGGGGCAGGGCGCCGGAACGCGGAGGCCGCCCCACGACAGAGGGAGCCACCCCGCGCCGCGGGGCCCCTACGCCGACCCTGCGGTGCGGGGTAAACGGGCGGGTGGGTGGGAGTGACTCCCGTACGGGGAGCCGCCCCGCGGCCGGAGACCTGGCGGACCCCAGGAGCAGGCACCCCGCAGGGGCCCCGTACCGTGGAGGTGTGTACCGGTTTCTGCTGACGCCCCGCTGGTGGGGAATCAACGTCTTCGTCGTGCTGGCCATCCCCTTCTGCATCTTCATGGGTTCCTGGCAGCTCGGCCGCTTCGAGGACCGCGTACAGGATCACGAGTCCGCCAAGGAGCAGGCGAAGGAACAGTCCGCGGAGGCGAAAGAGGGCGGCGGCGACGCCAAGGCCCGCCCCCTCCGCTCCCTGCTCCCCGTGGACAAGGAAACCTCCGGCGAGCAGGCCACGGCAACCGGCCGCTACGGCAAGCAACTCCTCGTACCGGATCGTGAGTTGGACGAGAAGCAGGGGTTCTACGTCCTGACCCTGCTCCGTACCGACGACGGAAAGTCACTGCCCGTGGTCCGCGGCTGGCTGCCCGGCGACGCGAGCACCGCGAAGGCCCCGGCCGCCCCCAAGGGGGAGGTCACCGTGAAGGGGGCACTCCAGGCATCGGAGAGCCCGGGTTCCAACGGAGTCAGCGCCGCGGGAGGCCTGCCCCAGGGCCAGCTGGGCGCGATCAGCTCGGCGTCGCTGGTCAACCTCGTGCGCGACGACCTGTACGACGCGTGGATCACCCTCGACAAGGCCGACGCGGGCATGAAGGCGGTCCCGGCCGCCGCGCCGAACAACACGGGCCTGGACCTGAAGGCGTTCCAGAACCTCGGCTACACCGGCGAGTGGTTCGTCTTCGCCGGCTTCGTCGTCTTCATGTGGTTCCGGCTGTTCCGCCGCGAGGCGGAGTTCGCCCGCGACGCCCGTCTCGGCCTGCTCCCGGACCCGGAACCCCACGAGACCCAGCCCGAAACCGGAACCGAAGCCGGAACCGAAAACGGCACCACCCCCAGCACCGAAGCTCCCGCCTAGACACCCCACCCGCGGCTCACGCAGGCACGAAGACGCCCTCGTCGGCCCCATCCAGGATGAACCCGTTGTCGAAGCGGACCCGCACGCTCACACGAGGCCCCCGCTCCTGGAAGGCGGTCCACGCGGGTTCCAGCGAGCCGACCTTCTCCTCGAGCTGCTTCCTGCTCTCCGTGGGCATCTCGCGCCCGTAGGAGTCGAGCAGGGACTTGAGCCGCTCGTACTCGCGCGCGTCGTCGCTCTCGTCCTGGTGGCCGACCACCCGCTCGACGATGCCGCCGGTGCCCGCCGCCAGGGACAGGAACCCCACGACGAGGCCTGCCGCCTCGGCCGTATCGGTCAGCGGGGTGTCCGCCGCCAGCACCACCCGCTGGCCCGCCTCGAGAGCCATCTGCTCCCCATCTCCCTGCGTCGGCTGCTGAAAGGCCTGGTCGATCGACGGGTCGCGCCGTCACCAGTACGCGATCGTAGACCGGCCCTAGGAAGCGGGCAGCACCCCGGTCCGGTACACCGTCCCGGCACACGCGTTGGTGATCGTCGTCCCCGCCGTCGGCGCCCCCGCCTCAGCGGTCAGGGAGACCACGACGCTGCCGTCGGCCACGCCGCCGTCCGACCGCTCCAGCTGCGCGCCCATGCCGTCGGGCGTCCCGCCCTCCGGAGTCCCGCCGCCGCCCTCGGAGGGCGTCGGGTTGGGCGTGGGCTCCCCGCCGTCCGACACGCACTTCTCCGACGGCAGCCAGGCGAACTTCACCTCGTACGCCGCGCCGGGCTGCAGCACGAGCGGGCTGGCCTCCTGCGCCGGGTCGGGCAGTCCGGCCGCCGCGTCGCCCGCCGTGTGGTCGATCACGCCGACCTTCGTCGGGTCGGCCGCGCCCTGCGCCACCGCGCCGACGGCGCCCGCCGCCTCGACGGTGCAGCTGCTGTCGGAGATGTTGGAGACGCGGAAGGAGCCGTAGACCGCACCGTTGGCGTCGGCCGGGTTCGTGCTGCCCGTGGCCCCGAGCTGGGTGGCGTCGCAGACGGGCGAGCTTGCGGCCTCGGAGGTGGAGGGGTCGGGCGAGCCCGTACCGCCGCCGCCCGTGCCGCCCTTCTCCTTGCCGTCCTTCTTGTCCTTCTTATCTTTCTTGTCCTTGCCCTTGGACTTGTCGGGCTTCGCCCCGGCGTCCTTCTCGCCCCCGTCGGGGCCCTTGCCCTGGCCGGAGCCGCCCTGCGCGTCCTGGCTGTTGCCCGCGATCGAGGTGCGGTCGTCCGAGTCGCCGTTGGAGGTGGTGACGTGCACCAGCGCGGGGACGGCGGTGCCGATGAAGAGCGCGGCGGCGGCGAGACCGACGACGGCCTGGCGCTTGCGGGCCCTGCGCGCGGGGACTGCCTTGCGGAGATGGTCGAGGGCGCGGTCACCCGGCTCGATCTCCTGCACGGCCTGCCGCATCAGTCGCCGCAGTGCGAGTTCGTCGGAGCCGAGGTCGTCCTCGTAACCCTGCGCGCCTTGCGTGCTCTGCGTGCCTTCGGAGGAGCCGCGCTCACTCTCGGAGCCGCCCCCGACCACGGCCCGAAGCCGATCCAGACCGCCACCGCCGACATCACGGGCACCCGCACCGGCACCGGCATCCGACTGCGACCCCGCGTCCGGCCCCGCCGCCCCCGACTCAGCCGCCCCCGACTCATCCGCCTCCGGCTCAGCCTCCGCCGCAGACTCGGCCTCAGGCTCAGGCTCGCGACCGGGCTCGGGACCAGCCCCCGCCCCGGCCCCGGACTCGGAATCGGCCCCTGGATCGGAATCGCCTACGGGCCCGTGGTTCACGTCGTCGTTCCTGCCATGCCGCTCAATTCCGCCCTGCTCATCACGCTTGCGCTCACTCATGCCGGCGCCTCCATGGCGACCCGGAGGGCCGCGATGCCGCGCGAGCCGTACGCCTTCACCGAGCCCAGCGATATGCCGAGCGTCTCGGCGACCTGCGCCTCGGTCATGTCGGCGAAGTAGCGCAGCACGAGGACCTCGCGCTGGCGCCGCTGGAGGCCGCGCATGGCCTTGATCAGCTCGTCGCGCTCCAGCTGGTCGTACGCCCCCTCCTCCGCGCTCGCCATGTCGGGCATCGGCTTCGAGAGCAGCTTCAGCCCGAGGATGCGCCGACGCAGCGCGGACCGGGAGAGGTTCACGACGGTCTGGCGCAGATAGGCCAGCGTCTTCTCCGGGTCCCGCACCCGCTTGCGCGCCGAGTGCACCCGGATGAACGCCTCCTGCACGACGTCCTCGCAGGACGCCGTGTCGTCCAGGAGCAGCGCGGCGAGGCCGAGCAGCGACCTGTAGTGGGCGCGGTAGGTCTCGGTGAGATGGTCGACTGTTGTGCCCGCGGTCATCGTGTCGTCAGCGCCCTCGCGCTGCGCCGGGATGCGGGTCGGACGCGCCGCGGGCATGGGTGCGATCACCGGCATGCCACCGGTCGCGCGGGGACGGCGAGTGGGGCGCAGTGTCGCCGCGCCTCTCGCCTGTACCGCTGTGAAGTCGAGTACCTCTGCCACGCTTGTTGGACACGCTTCCCCCCATCAGGGTTGTACGCATCCGTCGTCGCGTTTGCGGCAGGTCGCGCGGGCACCGCTCGTGACGATGCATCAAATGCCCCCATGCGTACCAGCTCTTCCCCTATGCCCATTATTCCGGCGCTCGGGCCACCCCTTGAGGCGACCGCTAAAGACGTCCCCCCGCCTGTCGCCGGTTGCAGTGATCAGATGCGAATCTTCGAACGCGGAGATGATCCAGTTCAAGGACGCACGCCCACTGAGTTGGACACAGAACTTACACAGATCCCACATAGGGCTCGGCCCTGGGGTGGTATGTACCAATCCGCCGGAGATGGCCTCAACCACCCCGCCGGAACGGACCTCAACCGGCGGTGAACTCCCCGGCCACCAGCTCCGCGATCTGCGCCGTGTTCAGCGCGGCGCCCTTGCGCAGGTTGTCCCCGCACACGAAGAGCTCCAGCGCGGTGGGGTCGTCCAGCGACCGCCGGACCCGCCCCACCCAGGTCGGGTCGGTACCCACGACGTCCGCCGGGGTGGGGAACTCCCCCGCGGCCGGGTTGTCGAAGAGCACGACGCCCGGCGCGGTCGCGAGGATCTCGCGGGCCCGGTCGACGGTGACCTCGTCCTCGAAGCGCGCGTGGACGGTCAGGGAGTGGGTCGTCACGACGGGCACGCGCACGCACGTGGCGGCGACGCGAAGTCCCGGGAGTCCGAGGATCTTCCGCGACTCGTCCCGGACCTTCATCTCCTCCGACGACCAGCCGTCGTCCTTGAGGGACCCGGCCCACGGCACGACGTTCAGCGCGACGGGCTCGGGGAAGGGCCCGGTGTCGTCGCCGACGGCCCGGCGCACATCGCCGGGGCTGGTCCCCAGCTCGCTGCCCGCGACCAGCTTCAGCTGCCGCCGCAACGTGTCCACGCCGTCCCGGCCCGCCCCGCTCACCGCTTGGTACGAGGAGACGATCAGCTCGCGCAGACCGAACTCGGCGTGCAGGGCACCGACGGCGACGATCATCGAGAGCGTCGTGCAGTTCGGGTTGGCGACGATGCCGCGCGGCCGCACGCGCGCGGCGTGCGGGTTGACCTCGGGGACGACCAGCGGGACGTCCGGGTCCATCCGGAAGGCGGCGGAGTTGTCGACCACGACGACGCCCTTGGCGGCGGCGACGGGCGCCCACTGCGCGGACACCTCGTCGGGTACGTCGAACATGGCGACGTCGACCCCGTCGAAGGCGTCCTCGGAGAGGGCGACGACCTCGATCTCCTCCCCGCGCACGGCCAGCTTCTTGCCGGCCGAGCGCGGAGAGGCGACGAGTCGGATCTCGCCCCAGATGTCGGCGTGCTGCGACAGGATCTGGAGCATGACGGTGCCGACGGCCCCGGTCGCTCCGACGACCGCGAGCGTCGGCTTACGGCTCATCGGCCGGTGCCTCCATAGACCACGGCCTCGTCCGTGTCGGAGTCGAGCCCGAAGGCGGTGTGCACGGCGCGGACGGCCTCGGTCACGTCGTCGGCGCGCGTGACGACCGAGATGCGGATCTCGGAGGTCGAGATGAGCTCGATGTTCACGCCCGAGTCGCTGAGCGCCTCGAAGAAGGTCGCGGTGACGCCGGGATTGGTCTTCATCCCCGCCCCGACGAGCGAGATCTTCGCGATCTGGTCGTCGTAACGAAGCGAGTCGAAGCCGACGGCCGCGCGGGTCTTCTCCAGGGCGTCGATGGCCTTGCGGCCCTCGTCCTTGGGAAGGGTGAAGGAGATGTCGGTCAGGCCCGTCGAGGCGGCCGACACGTTCTGCACGACCATGTCGATGTTGACCTCGGCGTCCGCGATCGCGCGGAAGATCGACGCGGCCTCGCCCGGCTTGTCGGGGACGCCGACGACCGTGATCTTGGCCTCGGAGGTGTCGTGCGCGACACCGGAGATGATGGCCTGCTCCACCTTGCGGTCCCCTTGCGGTTCGTTGCTGACCCACGTGCCCTGCAGTCCGCTGAAGGACGAGCGGACGTGGATCGGGATGTTGTAGCGACGCGCGTACTCCACACAGCGGTGGAGGAGCACCTTGGAGCCGGAGCTCGCGAGCTCCAGCATGTCCTCGAACGAGATCCAGTCGATCTTCCGGGCCTTCTTCACCACACGCGGGTCGGCGGTGAAGACACCGTCCACGTCCGTGTAGATCTCGCAGACCTCGGCGTCGAGAGCGGCGGCGAGGGCGACGGCGGTCGTGTCCGAGCCACCGCGCCCGAGGGTCGTGATGTTCTTCCCCTCCTGGCTGACGCCCTGGAACCCGGCGACGATGGCGATGTTGCCCTCGTCGACGGAGGTCCGGATGCGGCCCGGGGTGACATCGATGATCCGCGCTTTGTTGTGGACGGAGTCGGTGATGACGCCGGCCTGGCTGCCCGTGAACGACTGGGCCTCGTGGCCCAGGTTTTTGATCGCCATGGCCAGCAGGGCCATCGAAATCCGCTCACCAGCGGTCAGCAGCATGTCGAATTCGCGCCCGGCAGGGATCGGTGACACCTGCCCGGCAAGATCGATCAACTCATCCGTCGTGTCACCCATGGCGGACACCACGACAACGACCTGATGGCCGTTCTTCTTGGCGTCGACAATCCTCTTGGCGACCCGCTTGATGCCTTCGGCATCGGCTACGGAGGAGCCTCCGTACTTCTGCACGACAAGGCTCACGTGCGCTCCTCGCTCAGTCCGTCTCTTACCGCACTACTGCGGTCGGCTCAGTCTAACGAGCGGCCGAAATTCGCCAGGTCGATATCACATCGTGAGATGTCCCGCTCACGAGTTGATCACCCCGGCATACACCCCCGCTTCTCGGGGGCATACGTTCCGACCGCTCGGCTTGGCACATGCCCAGCTCGGAGCGGAGCACTCCGGAAAGTGGGGTGGGTCACACGCTCCAGGCCCGGGGGCCTCAGCCGGTGTAGTTCTTGAGCTGCTCGGTGTGCAGAGTGATCGCTACCGGGGCGGGGAGCATGACCTCGGCGCCGTACGCGTACGCAGGGGCCTGCCGGTAGTCGCCGTCCAGCGGGTCGCTGTACACGGCCAGGGTGTCGCTGCCCCTGTCGATGAGGAGGTGGACGGGGACGCCCGCGCGGGCATACGCGTGACGATGGCCTTGGCCGCCGTCGCACGAAGTGACCTCGATGGTCATGAGGACACCCCCAGGGTCCGCCCACTCCCCCTGCCCGACGAAGGGTCCGATCGGAGCGAGCACTCCATCTGGTCTGGCCCTGCCCGCCAGGCGGCCCTCGATCGCCATTTCCTGCACGGAGTACAGACCGGGCTCGGGCCGCTGCTGCATGCACTGCCGCGTCAGCCACATGACGATCTCGCCGTGATTGCCGTCCCGCACGGGCCGGACCTCCAACTTGCCGCCGATGAGTTCGAGCGTCACGGTCTCCGGCGCCCCGCGGGCGAGCTCCTCGAAGTCATCGGGTGCCATTTGCGGACGCCCTTCATCCGCGCGGGTCACGGCGTCGCCCTCTTGAGGCCCGCTGCACGGCGCAGCGCGTCGACTCGTTCGGTGACGTCTGCCTGTGGCATCCGGCGAGGGGCGGGGAGGAAGGTCGCCGGGAGGGTCCCGGGCGCCTTCCCCGCCTCTTCCGGCACAAGCTCCGCGTAGCAGTCGGCGCACAGCCCCTTGATGAGCCGCGCGCCGGGCAGGTACTCCTCGCACATCGTGCACATCATCACGGCACGGTCGATGCGGGCCCGGACGGCAGGCGACGCGGAGAGCTTCGGAGGCATCTTCTTCTCCAACCGCGTACGGGCGATCCCGCCCGGGTTGTGGACAGTGCCGGGAAGCCCGCAGGTCAGGGCGCGGACGATCTCAGGCACGGTTGCGCCCCGCGCCAGCCACTCGGCAGCGAGCGTTTCCAGCGCGCGGCAGTCGGCCTCGGAGAGGGACATGCGGGGATCCGTGGCGCGGAGACTCGCGAGAGCGCGGTACGCGGGGCTCTCCTCCGGCGCGGCGTCCGCCTGGGTCGAGTCCGTCGGCGCGGATCCGAACGTGGCTCCGGCGGCTGACGGATCTGCCTCCGGATCCGAGTCGGGGCCCCTGAGATGGGCAAGCCCTCCCTGGTAAGCGGGAGTTACGTCCCGACCATGCCTGCCCTCCACGAACTCGGTCCACCACTCCACCGACCTGGGCTTTCCCGACCAGTACGTCCTGGTCACCCAGCGCTTGGTGTTGTCCTCGGCGGTGATGTGCTCCTTGACCCAGCGGATGTGCCCAGCGAGGGACAGGCGCCCCATGGACGTCCGCACCGCCTGCTGACCGTAGTTGGGATGCTCGGACGCGACAGCTTTGTGCCCCATGGCGGCGCCTTCTTGAAGGTGGTGGAGGAACGTCCCGATCTCGCCGTCCCGTTGGCACACATGACCGAAATCGGCTTCGGTGTACGGAGATTCGTCATCCACGCAACGCTTCCCGTAGCCCGATTTGGCCATGGGATGAGCGGGGGACGGCAGGGCGGCATTAGGATGGCGGTAAGCCACGGTCGAAACTCGCGATCGATCGTAGGACCAGGCCTCGGATCCGGTGTTGGCGCACCGCCCGGGGCCGTTCTATTGCCGCGAACCTAGAGCGACTTTACGTTCCGCCGCAAGCTGACTACGGAACGTCACCCTTGAGGGTGACGGAACCTGCAACTCCCCTTTTGGGCAGGTTGGTTGGGTTCATTTCACCGGTGAACCAAACCCAGTAAAGAGCTCGGGTCCCGGGGCTCAAGCTCCGGGCTGAACTGCGGCGATGAAGGCGGACCACGCGGGGGCGGAGAGGGTGAGGATGGGGCTGACGGGGTCTTTTGAGTCGCGGACGTGGACCGCCTCAGGTGAGGTCGCGCCCACACCCCGGGAGACCTCAAGGCAGTTGGCACCCTCGTCGTCGCTATAGCTGGACGTGCGCCAGTCGAGGGCAGCTTCAAGGCAGGCGTCCCCTTCGGGGCCGCTGTAGCTCGACTTGAACCATTCCAGCTCGTCGCTCACAGCTCGTCCACCATCTGCTCGATGAAGCGCACCGACCCCTCGCTGCCGAGGGACTCCGCGCGGATCACGCTAAGCCGCTCTGTGTACGAACTCACCACCTCGACGTCCGAAGTGAGCTGACTCACGGATGAGCCGTCCGCGTAGGCGAAGCGCTCGCGGTCCTGGGTTTCGAGCAGAACCATCTGCCCCATGAGCGCGGAGGACATGGCCCGCCCGTAGGGCAGGACCTGGATGGAGACGTTGTTGCGGCGCCCCATCTCCAGCAGGTGCAGCAGCTGGTCCTTGTCCACGTGCGGGCCACGCAGCACCGGCTCGTACAGGGCGAAGCTGAACGCCGTCATCGGCTTGCGGGTCAGGAGTTCCGTGCGCTCCAACCGGCCCGTGACCCGTTCCTCGATGGTCTCGTCATCCAGCGGCGGTACGAAGGAGCTGATCAGCCTGCGGGCGTACGTCTCCGTCTGCAACAACCCAGGGATCAGCACCACCTCGTACCACCACAAGCTCACTGCCTGCTGCTCGTACTCCATGAAGTCCTGAGCCCGCGGCGGGAACTTCTCCGCCTTCACGTAATCCTTGGCCGCACTCAGCAGCCCATCCGCCCCACACATCCCGTCGGCGACGTCCAACACGCGCCCCGTGGGCATCCGAACACCCTGCTCCATGGCCTTGATGGTGTCCGGCGCGTAATTGGAGGCAGCCCCCAGTTCCTCCCGGCTGACGTTCGCCTTCATGCGCCACCGCTTCAACTGGTTCCCGCTGTACCGCCAGGTCGGGTTGTACTGAACGGACACAGCGACCACCTCCGTCGGATACACGGAGGCGTGTATCCCCTCAGTCACTACCGAGCGTAACTCCGTACGTACCAAGGTGTGACCATGACGAACGCAATTCACTGGCCGGAGTGGGTACCTCTGGCGGGCCACCATCTCCGCGTGTCCGGGGTCCACTTCGACGCCCTCCGTATCCAGGGCGTACGAGGGGAACAGGTCGCCGCGCGACTCGTCGCCGAGGCGGACGGGAACGCGGGTCCCGTCATCTGCGAGGCGACGGGGTTCCGTTGGATGTACTTCCTCGTGGCCCCGGGAGCGGCGAAGGACCACAACTGGCCGCTGGGCGTACAGCGGTTCGGCGGGGCGGGGTGCCGGACGGTGACGTACATCGGTGTCCCGGCACTGGCCGGCAACACGTGGCCCCTGTTCTGGTACTCGGAACCGACACCGACGGCACCGTATGTCGTGCCGGGTCAGCTGCTCACGGCACTGGGCCCGGTCAGTCCGTCGGCTTCCTGAACTTCCAGTTCCGGGCTCGCGCGGCGGCCAGGTTCCGACGCACAAGCAGAGTCGTCGGATGATCCGGACTGAGCACGCGGACACAGTCAGCCAGCAGCTCGACATACAGCTCGACGGCGCTGCTCGTGCGACCACGGCTCTCGAGCGCCTGAGCCAGGTTGTTTCGTGAGACCAGCGTGTCCGGGTGATCTTCGCCCAGCACGCGCAGCCGGACGGTCAAGACCTCCTCGTACAGCCGGAGAGCACGCGAGACGTCATCCGAAAACTCCCACAGGAAGGCCAAGTTGTTCTGCGTGGTCAGGGTGTCCGGATGTTCCTCGCCCAACACTCTCAGCTGATCGGCCAAGTTCCCTTCGAACAGCAGACGCGCACGATCCGTCTGACCATCACGCAAGTACGCATGTGCCAGGTTGTTGCGTGACGCCAGTGAATCGGGGTGCACCGCCCCCAACACCCGCGAGCGGTCGCTCCACACCTTTTCGAGCATCGAGATCGAACGAGGCACGTCGCCCGCGTCCTTGTATGCGCTCGCGAGGTTGTGTCGTGACATAAGGGTGTCGGGGTGGTCCTCCCCCAGCACCCGCAACCGGCCCGCCAAAGTCTTCTCGTACAACGCGATGGCTCGGTCGAGTTCTCCCACTGAACTGTACGCATAAGCCAAGTTGTTGCTCGACGACAGAGTCTGAGGGTGGTTTCCACCGAGCACGCGCTGCCTGTCCACCAATGTCTCTTCGTACAACGGGATCGCACGATGCAGGTCGCCCGCGGCCTCGTACACACATGCCAGGTTGTTCCGGGATGTCAGTGTATGTGGATGGTCCTTCCCGAGAATCTGTAACCGTTCGGCCAGCGTTTCCTCAAACAGAGGAATGGCACGGGACACATCACCGGCTCTTTCATGCGCACTCGCCAGGTTGTTGCGCGCTGTCAGCGTGTCCAAGTGGCCCGTGCCCTTCAGGCGGAGCGATCCCTCCAAGTTGCGGCGCAGGAAGTCGATGGCTCTGAGAGGCTCTCCCTGCCCCTGAAGGTACAGCGCCACTTGGTTGAGGACGAACAGCGTGGAATCGTTGTCCTCGGCAGGCCTCCAGGCCGCCAATAGGGCTTCTGTGTGCGGCAGGAGGTGCCTCCATGTCGGCCAGCCGGCAACATTCTCGTCTGGGTCGTCGGGCAGCGCGCCACACAACCAAGCCGCGGCCTGGACGCGGGCTTCGTCGATGAGTTCCCTCCCGCGGTGCGGGTCGTCATCAGCCGGCGTGCGAGCCACCGTTTGGACCAGACGGTGAACACCGAGCGTCGACCGGTCGATGGTGATCATGTTGTAGTTGGCGAGCAGCGCCAGGAGCCCGGCCAGGTCTACGGGATTCTCCGCGAGTGGGGCGAAGAGGTCGCGGGGGATGCCCGTCGGCGCGTACCAGGCAGCGACGCGCAGGATCTCCACCGCACGCGGGTCCCGCTCGTGCAGGGCGTCCAACGTGATGCGCCAGATCCGGGCCATCGTCCGCGTGGGATCCGAGCCCGCCGGCGCGGCGTCCGTGGTGTGTCTTGCGTATTCGCGGAGCATCTCGCGGTACTCCCCGATCGTGATCGAGGTCTGCGCGATGAAGGCGCCCGCCTGCTCCAGGGCGAGGGGCAGGTGGCCAAGCTCCTCGGCGAGCGCGCGGGCCTCCTCCTCGTCACCGCCGTTCGTCAGGCGTGCGAGTAGGTCCAGGGAAGCTTCCGTGTCCAGTACCGGCAGTGGGAGGGGGTCTCCCGACCAGCCGCCTCCGCAACGGCTGGTAAGCAACTGCCGGCCCGCCGCGCGGAGTTGCCCCGTAACCGGCCGGACGTCCTCCGGCCTCTCCACGTTGTCGAAGACCAAGAGCCAGCCCGGGTGGGTCTGCAGCCACCCGATGGCCCAGGAGGCCGCCTGCGCCGTGGCGAGGGCAGGAGCGCGACCACCTCTCAGCCGCGCCGCCAGCGCCGCCAGGCCCGCGTCGATCAGATCAGGCGTGTCCGCCCGGATCCACCACACCAGCCGGTACTCGTCCCGGTGGTCGTGGGCGTAGTGCAACGCCAGCGTCGTCTTCCCGACGCCGCCCAGGCCGTGCAACGTCTGCGTGATCGTCTGGGAGTCCTCGGACAGGGCTCGGCCCAGTGCGGCGAGTGCCTCGTCGCGGCCGACGAAGATCCGTGAGGGCAGGTCGGGGAGGTTGTGGATGCCGCGGGGGACCTCCACGTCGTACGCCGAGTGCGGCGGACCCGCGTCGGACGCCGCGCTGACGTCCTCCAGGACCAGGTCCCCGCCCGCCGCCTTCACCGCCATCGCGAAGCCGGGCCGCGCGGCAAGGGACGCCACGGACACGGCGGTGAGCTGATCCGCCTCATAGTCCCGGGCCCGGTCGGTCGTCACCACACCCACCAGCCGGCCCCGGGCGAACAGCGCCGCTCCGGACGTCCCGGACCAGCGCGACTTCCCGTCCGGCTTACTGGGGGCGGCGACCCTGTCCACGTACACCGTGATGCGCTCGCCACCCGACTTCAGCCCGGTCAGTGACTCGACGTGCCCCCGGATCTCCTTGGTGTCGCGAACACCGTCCCGCACCTCCGACCGCGGGAATCCGACCGCCAGGCACCCCAGCCGTTCCTCGACCACAGCAGCGTCGATGCGCCCCCACCGCACCGGGTCCATCCCGTCCGGCACCGTCCACGCGCCGTCCGCCACCTGGATCAACGCGACATCCACCTCGGGGTCCTGCGCCCGCTCGGGCCACAGCAGCTCGGCAGTGGCCCACCGATCAGCTCCCGCCCCGGGGACGAGGCGTCGGACCTCCACCCGGCCCGTCGACCCCAGCACGTTGTGCAGCGCCGTCAACACGATCCGGTCCGCGACCAGATATCCGGTACCGGAACACCCCGCCCCCGGGTTCCAGATCTCCACGACCCGACGTACATCCATGACGTGACCGCCGTCGCCCTACCGAGGGCGCTCGTCCACGTCGTCGCCCACCCGCGCGTCCTCACCCGTCGACGGGTCCACCGGCTGCAACGTCACCTTGAGCCGGTTCACCGTGCCCTTGGAGCGGGACGCCTTCGCCTCCGCGCCGAAGGGGAGGACGAGGACCTTCGCCCGTGCCTCGGCGTCCTTGCGGACGTCGACCGTGAACTCCAACTCGACGGGTCCCGTGCGGAATTGGAGGTCCTGACCCCGGCCTTCCTCGGCTGCCCGCCGCAGCTCCGCGCGCACCGCCCCGATCGCCTCGGCCAACCCCACCCAAGCGTCATCCGCCATGGCCCCCGCCCCCTAGCGCAGTCGTGTGACTCAGCGTAGCGCCGGGTGTTCAACTGGGCTGCGGCTTCGGGGACTTCTGGTGGGCGAATGAACGGTGGACAGCGGCCCGAAGGCACGGCTGCGGACCCGGCAAGGGGGGAGAGACCCGGCAAGGGGACCCGAGGGCCGGTCTACTTGATCGTGCGCAGGCCCAGCGGTCCCGCGATCTCCTCCGCCATGACCTTGCCCGCCTCCTCCTCCAGGCCGTCCGCGCCCAGGTCCTCGTCCGTGTCCAGGCCGTCCAGGTCGTCCAGGGGCTGGTTCAGGCGGACGTGGGCGACCAGGGACTGGAGGGCTCGGAGGGCGCCGGAGGCTGTGGAGCCCCAGTTGGAGAAGTAGGAGAACTGCCACCACCAGAGGGCCTCGGTCGTGCGGCCCGCGCGGTAGTGGGCCAGGCCGTGGGAGAGGTCGGCCACCACGTCCGCGAGGTCGTCCGAGATGCGGCAGGGGACGGGGGCCTTGCGGGGCTCGTAGGGGTCGAAGACCTCTGAGTAGACGTCGATCGGGTCCAGGAGGGAGGCCAGGCGTTCGCGGAGGTCGTCGACGTCCTGTTCCGGGCCCAGGTCCGGCTCGTAGCGCTCCTCGGGGACGATGTCCTCGTGCGCGCCGAGGCGGCCGCCGGCCAGGAGGAGCTGGGAGACCTCCAGGAGGAGGAAGGGGACCGCCGAGTCGGGCTCGTCGCCCTTCGCGACCTCCCTGACCGAGACGATGAAGCTCTCGATCTGGTCGGAGATCTGGACCGCGAAGTCGTCCGGGTTGTCGGTCACGGTGTTCAGCGTGGCGTCAGACATCTAGGAGTCGTCTCCCCTCGAAGGCGCGGCCCAGGGTGACCTCGTCCGCGTATTCCAGATCTCCCCCGACAGGGAGTCCGCTGGCCAGGCGGGTGACCTTCAGGCCCATGGGCTTGATCATGCGCGCGAGGTACGTCGCCGTCGCCTCGCCCTCCAGGTTCGGGTCCGTGGCGAGGATCAGCTCCGTGACCGTGCCGTCGGCCAGGCGCGCGAGGAGTTCCCTTATGCGCAGGTCGTCCGGGCCCACGCCCTCGATCGGGCTGATCGCGCCGCCCAGGACGTGGTACTTGCCCCGGAACTCGCGGGTCCGCTCGATCGCGACGACGTCCTTCGGTTCCTCCACGACGCAGATGACGGAGGGGTCCCGGCGCGGGTCCCGGCAGATGTTGCAGAGTTCCTCTTGCGCCACGTTCCCGCAGGTCGCGCAGAAGCGGACCTTGTCCTTCACCTCCAGGAGTGCGTGCGCGAGGCGCCGTACGTCCGTCGGCTCCGCCTGGAGGATGTGGAAGGCGATCCGCTGCGCGCTCTTGGGACCGACGCCGGGCAGCCTGCCCAGCTCGTCGATGAGGTCCTGAACCACGCCTTCGTACACGGAACGCCTTTCCTGCTGTAGTGCTGCCTAGGGTGTCGGTCTTCTACGTACCGTAGTTGGCCGGGGGGTTTCTTAGAAGGGAAGCCCCGGGATGCCGCCACCGCCGCCGAGGCCCTGGGCCAGCGGGCCCAGCTTCTCCTGCTGCAGCGCCTGCGCGTTCTCGTTGGCCGCCTGGACCGCCGCGACGACCAGGTCCGCCAGCGTCTCCGTGTCCTCGGGGTCGACCGCCTTCGGGTCGATCACCAGGCCGCGCAGCTCGCCGGAGCCGTTGACCGTCGCCTTGACGAGGCCGCCGCCCGCCTGGCCCTCGACCTCCGTGCGCGCCAGTTCCTCCTGCGCCGCCGCGAGGTCCTGCTGCATCTTCTGGGCCTGCTGAAGCAGCTGCTGCATGTTGGGCTGGCCACCACCGGGGATCACGATCAGCTCCGTTTCGTACGGGTCCGTTTGTGCGGGTCCATCTGGCGGGGTTGCCGCCAAGAACGAGCCTACGTGGTCGGCGGGCGGGTCGCCCCAGCACTCTTTCGAGTGAGATCCAGCGTCCTCCTATACCTGATCAAGCAGCTCTTCCGGGCGGAAAAGCCGTGAATCCGGGCTCATGGCCACCCATTGGGCGGTAGGAATTGGGGTCGATACGCGTGATCTCGTTGGAGGAGTGCCGGGTGAGCCAGCCTGAGATGCAGCCCGAGGGGGTGCCCCCCGAGACCCCCGAGGGGCAGGGGTCCGGGGGCTCGGGGGGCACCCCCTCGGGGGGCGTTCCCACGGGGGATTTGACCGGGCGTGCCTTCCCGCTCGGCGACTGGGGCGACCCCGCCGGGCGGCTCGACGAGCTCTACCGCTGGGTGGAGCGGGGCGCCCTGAACACCGCCGAGTGGTACCTCACCGACCGCGGCAGGAAGCGGCGCGCGGCGCGCCTGCTGCGCGTGGGCGCCGCCCTGGGCGCCGTGGGCGCCGGAGTGCTGCCGCTGCTCGATCTGGCGCGTGCGGGGGGCGCGGGGACCACCGGCGGTCTCGCCGGGTGGGGGTTCGTGTCGCTGCTCGTCGGGGTCGCCTGCGTGGGGTGCGACCGGTTCTTCGGGCTCACGTCCGGGTGGATGCGGGACGTGGCGACCGCGCAGGCCGTGCAGCGGCGGCTCCAGGTACTTCAATTCGACTGGGCTTCCGAAAGTGTGCGGGAAGTTCTCGGGCCCACCGAGGGGACCGCCGGGGAAGCCGCCGAGCGGTGCCTCGGGGTGCTGCGGAGGTTCACCGACGACATCACCGAGCTCGTGCGCGCGGAGACCTCCGACTGGATGGTCGAGTTCCGGGCCGGGCCCGTGCCGCTCGCCATGCAGGCGATCGTGCCGGGCGGGGCGCCGCGCGAGGCGCCCGCCTCCCCCGGACGGTTTCCGCTGCCGCCCGGGGCCCGGCCGAACATGCCGCGGCAGCGGCCGCCCGAGCCCCGGTGACCCGGGCGGGGGCCTGCGCGGCGTGCTGCCCGCGCCGGAACGAGAGGCGTGCTACCTGCGCCAGAACAAGTGGTGCGTCACTCCGCTCGGGCTCGGCACGACCTCCAGGTGGTAGCGGTCGGTCAGGTCCTCGGGCGAGTTCCAGAGCCGCACCCCCGCCCCGAGTTTCATCTGCCCCACGACCGCCACGTGCAGCGTGTCCACCAGGCCCGCCTCCAGGAACTCGCGGACGATCGTGGGACCGCCGCCGAGCCGGACGTCCTTGCCCTGCGCCGCCTCCTTCGCCCGCTCCAGGACGGTCGCCGGGTCGCCCGCGACGAAGTGGAACGTGGTGTCGGAGAGCGTGAAGGACGGGCGTTCGTGGTGGGTCATGACGAAGACGGGCGTGTGGAAGGGGGGCTCGTCGCCCCACCAGCCGCGCCACTCGTGGTCCTGCCAGGGGCCGCGCTGCGGGCCGAACTTGTTGCGGCCCATGATCTCGGCGCCGATGTTGTGGCTGAAGTCGCGGGTGAAGTAGTCGTCGAGGCCGCGGGTTCCGCCGGGATCCGTGCGGTTCGGCCAGCTCGCCGTCGCGACGGCCCAGGCGGACATCTCCCGGGGATCGGCGTGGCCGAACGGCCGCTCCAGGCTCTGGCCCTCACCGGTGCCGAAGCCGTCCTGCGACAGCATGAAATTCTGGACCTTCAGCAGCTGCTGCCGTTCCTGTTGCCGGCTCATGTCGCTCCTCCAGTGCCTGTCCGTGTGTACGCGCGTACGACAGTCAGACCGGGCCGGGCGTCAGAACTCATCGCCGGCTCCACTAGCTGTAGATGATCATCGAGCCCTGGGCCAGGCTCCGCGTCGCCGCCGCGTGCAGACCCAGCCACACGTGGCGCTCGCGCGCGAAGGGGCTCGCGTCCGGCGGGGACGGGGCGGCCGGCTCCTCCAGGGACGTGGGGGCCGACGGCGGGGCCGGGGCCAGCGGCGGGTTCGCCGCGTCTATGCCGATCGACGGGGCGACGTACTCCAGCTCGCGCAGGAGCGCGTGCGAGGAGCCCAGCGGGCCGCCGCCCGCGAGGAGCTCCTCGTTGGAGAGCGGGGCCGGGAAGTCCACGGGGACGTACGCGCCCGCGTGGTCGTAGTGCCAGACCAGGTGCGACTGCTGGGCCGTGGCGTCGAACATCTCCAGGAGCTGTTCGTAGTCCCCGCCCAGCTCGTCCACGGGCGTGACCTCCAGGCCGCAGATCTGGAGGAGGTAGGCGCGGCGCAGGAAGTGCAGCGCGTCGTAGTCGAAGCCCGCGACCGGGGCCACGTCGCCGGAGAGGCCCGGCATGTAGGCGAAGACGGGCACGGGCGGGAAGCCCGCCTCGTGCAGTGCCTTGTCGTAGACGGCGAGCTCTTCCGCGAACGGATTGTCGGCGCTGTGGCACAAGACGTCGACGAGCGGGACCAGCCACAGGTCGCAGGCCAAGAAGGTCTCCTCGGGTCGGGTGGGGGGCGGCAACATACGGATAGGGGCGGGGGACGGACCGTAGCCCCGCGTGCAGGCAGCGTAGTCGCGCCCCCGTCCCCTAACTGCCCTTGCGCAGGTCCCATATCCATACGCCGTCCACCCACTTTCCGGGACGGCCCAGAAGCGCGTCCACGGTCGTGCGCAGTTCTCCGTCGTTCTGCTGCGGCGCCAGCACGAGGAGGCCCGCCTTCCAGAACTCCAGGTCCTGGCGGACCGCCTCGCGCCAGGCGGGGGTGACCTCGGGGACGCGGCCCGAGGAGCGGACGTCGCGCAGGAGGTTGGAGGTGTTGCGGGGCGAGGGGCCGTAGATGCCGACGCGGTCCGGGCCCCAGGGGCCGTTGAAGTAGCCGCCGGGGATGCGGAAGCCCAGGTCGGCGTCGACCTGCCAGTGCAGGCCCTCCGCGTTGGCGGGGTCGGGGACCGGCACCGGGACGAGGGTCTCGCCCTCGCCCAGATAGGTCCGCCAGGTGCCCTGCGCGATGAACGGCGGCACGTCGACCCGGTCCACGGCCTTCAGCGGCGCCGGGAAGACCGGCAGGAGGGCGAGGGCGACGGCCGCCACCCCCGCGAACCGATGCGCGCGCCGCGGAGCGCGCAGCAGTTGTACGAGCGCCAGCGCGAGCAGCATGCCGAGCGCCGGGGCGCACACCATCGCCACCCGCGACTCGATGACGGACTCGAAGAGAGGTCGGCCGGAAAGCGCCGCCCACGGGCCAGGAAGGACCACGTCCGTCAGCGGAATCCGGAACTTCGGCCCGAGCGAGAGCAGCGCGGCCGCGAGCACGGTGAACGCCAGCGCCTTGACGACCGTGCGCTCCCAGAGGCGTACGACGATCGCGAAGGCCAGGGCGGCGAGCGGCCAGCCGAAGAAGGCGTTCTGCTCGGTCGGGTTCATGGCGAGGTGGTCGGCGGTCTCGTGGCTGCCCGCGAGCGAGCGCTCCGCGAAGGAGAAGAAGGCGAGCGGACTGTTGCCCACGTTGTCGCCGTGCAGGACGCTCTGGTAGCTCTGCGGCCCGAAGAACTGCCAGTGGAGCGGGAACGCCACCAGCGGGATCGTGACGGCCAGGGCGATCGCGAGACCGCGCGCGAGCGGGCGCCACGCGGCGCGTGCCACGTCCCGGCGCACGGCCGCGTACGCGAGCGCGAAGAGCAGCATGCCGAGCGCCGCCAGGAGGAGCGGCTCCTCGCCGAGGAAGATCTGGTACGTCGTGTACAGCCCGAGGACGACGCCGTTGCGTACGACCCGCGTGCCCTCGCAGAGCCGCAGCGCCCGCTCGATGATCAGCGGGATCATGAAGAGGACGATGAAGTTCGGGTGGGCGTTGGCGTGGCTGACCATCGGGGGCGCGAACGCGGCGACGGCCGCGCCGACGGCGGCGGCGCCCCGGTGCGGGACGAGGCGTCTGCGGATCAGCGCGTACCAGCTGACGGCGGTGGCGGCGAGGCCGCCCGTCATCGCCACGTTCAGGGCGACCGCGGGGCCGAGGAGCCAGGTGACGGGGGCGAGCGGCACGGACAGGCCCAGCATGACCGTGTTGGCCATGAGGTTCACGCCGTCCGGGACGTTCTGGAGGGTCGTGAACAGGGGGTTGTTCAGGTGGCGGACGTTGTCCGCCGTCACCGCGAAGAACCACTCCCACTGGTTCTGGTCCTGGAGCGAGTCCGGGATGTAGCGGTGGGCGGGCGCCACCCAGCGGCTCGAGTAGAGGAAGACCGAGAGGGCCAGGAAGAGGAGCGCGACCACGACGTCGGCCCGGCGGACCGTGCGGGCCTTGAGGGTCGTCAGCTCGGCGAGGACCTTCACGTAGTCCAGCGGACGGACCTTCGATCCCTCCTGGTGGGACCAGCGCACGGGCACCTCGGCGACGGGCCAGCCCGCCCGCCTGAAGTACTGCAGTATCTCGACGTCGATGCCCCAGCCGTGCAGCCTGGACGCGGCGAACGCCTCACGGGCCCGGTCGCCGTCGAAGAGCTTGAAGCCGCACTGGGTGTCGCGGATTCCGGGGACGGCGACCGACCGTATGAGGAAGTTGCCGGTACGGCCGAGGAGCTCGCGCAGCCGGTGCTGGTGGGTGTCGATCGTCGCGCCGGGGCGGGCGCGGGAGCCGATCGCCGCCGCGTGGCCGTCGGTGAGCGCCTTGTCGAGGTGGTCGAGCTCCTCGATGGGCGCGGCGAGGTCGGCGTCGGTGACCAGGACGCGGCTGCCGTACGAGGCGAGGACGCCGAGCCGCAGCGCGTGGCCCTTGCCCCGGTTGCGGTCGCCGCGCACGAGCTGGACGCGGGGGTCCGCGGCGGAGGCCTCGGCGGCGATCTCCGCGGTCCGGTCGGTGGAGCCGTCGTCGACGACGATCAGCTCCCAGGCGCCCCGGCAGGTCGTTTCGAGGTGGTCGCGGAGCGCGTCGAGCGTGGGGCCCAGGCGCTGCTCCTCGTTGTAGGCGGGAACGACGACGGACAGGTCCACGCTCATGCAGCGGCCAGCCGCTCGATCAGGGCCAGGGAGTGCGCGTTGTACTCCCTGACGATCCCGTGCGCCGCCTCCGGATCGTCGCGCACCAGGGCGTCCACGAGCTCGGTGTGCCGGGACCAGAGCAGGCCGCGCAGGTCACCGCCGTTGATGTCGCTCCAGCGGCGGAGGTGGGTGACGGCGCAGACCCAGGACTTCACGCGCAGGCGGTGCAGGAAGTCGGAGAGGTAGGCGTTGCCGAAGAGGGCGCTGAGCTCGCGCCAGAAGCGGAGGTCGTAGCCGATGAGGACCGTCAGGTCGCCCGCGCAGGCGGCGCGGGCGGCCTCCTCGCCGCGGCGGCGCACGGAGAACAGGGCGTCGGCGGTGTCCCGGCGGGCGCGGTGGGCCACGAGGTCGCGGAAGATGCCGTCGGCGATCAGGCCGCGGGCCTCCAGCATGCCGCGGTAGTCGTCCAGGGTGTGCTCGTGGACGCGGAAGCCGCGGTGCTGGTCGGCGTCGAGGAGGCCCTGCGCGGTGAGGTTCACGAGCGCCTCGCGGACGGGGGTCGCGGAGACGCCGTACTGCTCGGCGATCTCCTTGACCGTGAACTCCTGGCCCGGCTCCAGCCTGCCGGCCAGGACCTCGTCGCGGAGGGCGTCGGCTATTTGCTGGCGCAGAGTGCTGCGGATGACGGCGGGGCCGTCGGTGCCGGGCATCTGGGTTCCCCCGCGGAGGTCGAGTACGTGGTCGCTTCGCTTACGAGCACGTCAGACTACGCGGTCGGGGTTCCGGGGGCGGGGGCCCGAGAGGTGGCCCCCGCGCCCCCGTCACCGCAGGTGAACGCCCCTACACGGTGTGTTCGTCCGCCACGGACAGGGCCACGTCCAGGGCCGCGAGGCCCTCCTTCGCCTCCGTCTCCGTGATGTTGCACGCGGGGACCACGTGGGTGCGGTTCATGTTGATGAACGGCCACAGGCCCTGCTTCTTCGCGGCGGCGCCGAACGCGGCCATCGGGGCGTTCGCCTCGCCGGTGGCGTTGTAGGGCACGAGCGGCTCGCGCGTCTCGCGGTCCTTCACGAGCTCCAGCGCCCAGAACATGCCGACGCCGCGCACCTCGCCGACCGACGGGTGGCGCTCGGCGAGCGCGCGCAGGCCCGGCTCGATGACCCTCGCGCCGAGGTCCGCCGCGTGGTCGACGATGCCCTCCTCCGCCATGACGTTGATCGTGGCGACGGCGGCGGCGCAGGCCAGGGGGTGGCCCGAGTACGTGAGGCCGCCCGGGTAGGGGCGCCTGGCGAAGGTCTCCGCGATCTCGCCGGAGATGGCGACGCCGCCGAGCGGCACGTATCCGGAGTTCACGCCCTTCGCGAAGGTCAGCAGGTCCGGCGTGACGTCGAACAGGTCCGCGGCGAACCACTCGCCGGTGCGGCCGAAGCCGGCCATGACCTCGTCGAGGATGAAGACGATGCCGTACTTGTCGCAGAGCGCGCGCACGCCCGCGAGGTAGCCGGGCGGCGGGATCATGATCCCGGCGGTGCCGGGCACGGTCTCCAGAATGATCGCGGCGATGGTCTGCGGACCCTCGAAGACGATCGTGTCCTCCAGGTGCTGGAGGGCGCGCTCGCACTCCTGCGCTTCCGTCTCCGCGTAGAAGCGGGAGCGGTACAGGAACGGCGCCCAGAAGCGGACGACGCCCGCCGTGCCGGTGTCGGACGCCCAGCGGCGCGGGTCGCCGGTGAGGTTGATGGCCTGGTGGGTGCCGCCGTGGTAGCCGCGGTAGGCGGCGAGCACCTTGGGGCGGCCCGTGTGCAGACGGGCCATCCGGGTGGCGTGCTCGACCGCGTCGGCGCCGGCGTTCGTGAAGAAGATCTTGTCCAGGTCGCCGGGGGTCCGCTCGGCGATGAGGCGTGCGGCCTCGGAGCGGGCTTCCACGGCGAAGGCGGGGGCGAACGTCGTCATCGTCGCCGCCTGCTCCTGGATGGCGGCGACGACCTTCGGGTGCTGGTACCCGATGTTGGTGTAGACGAGGCCGCTGGTGAAGTCGAGGTAGCGGTTTCCGTCGTAGTCCCAGAAGTAGGCGCCCTCGGCGCCGGCGATGGCCGGCGGGTCGATGAGCTCCTGTGCGGACCAGGAGTGGAAGACGTGTGCGCGGTCCGCGGCCTTCACGGCGGCGCCGACCTGGGGATTCGGCTGAGGGGTCATGGGGCCGAGGGTAGATGTCCACGGAGTGGACGGGACATGGGCGTCTTGTCGTACGTGGCGTTGTGAACGCGACAGAGTGTCGGGGAGTCGTCTCGGTCGCCCCCCGGGGGGGCGGGTTGTCCGGCGGCCGGCCGGTGGGGGTTGCTCGCGCAGTTCCCCGCGCCCCTGAAGTCACCCGGGGCGGCGGTGATGCTTCGGCTGCCCGCCGGTGGGGGCTTGGCGCGCAGTTCCCCGCGCCCCTGGGGAAGACTCCTGGGCGCCCCCGTATGCGTCCCCTCATAGGGTGCCGGATGGGAGGACTACCCAGAGGCACGGGGAACTGCGCGAGCAACCCCCACCGGCCCGCACGGGGCGTCCCCTCATAGGCGCCGGATGGGGGGGACTACCCAGGGGCGCGGGGAACTGCGCGAGCAACCCCCGCCGGGCCGCACCGTGAAGCGATGGGCTCAGTCGTCGTCCGTGTCGGGTACGACCTGCGCCCTCGGCGTGCCCCCCACGCAGCGGATCTCGTAGGGGAGGTCCGGCTGTTCGTCGTCGTCGCCCGGCTCCGCCTCCAGGCGGGCCACCGCCGCAGGACCCCGCTCCACGTCGTCGTCGATGTGGAACCCGTCCGCCGGGCTCCAGGAGACGAGCCGCACCGTGCCGTCGGCCCGGCACTCCACCGTCGCCGACCCTCCGGTGAACCGGACCGTGGAGCGCTCGGCCGAGGGCGGCGAGGAGGCAGGCGGCGTGAGGGACCGGGAGGGGGGCGGGGACGGCGGCGTGGGCGTCGACCGTGACGTGGGAGGTGGGTCGGATGCCGCCAAGGCTCTCCGTACCGCCGCCTCGTCCAGCGGACGACTGTGCGCCGCACCCCCCGCCCCGTCGGAGTCCGCACTCGCCAACTGCCAGGCGCCCAGCGCCCCCGCCGCCGTCCCCACGGCCACCCACGCCGCCGTCACGACCGCGTTCCGCCACTTCCTCATTCCGCCACTGTGCCGCATCGTTTCCTAACGCCCGGTTAAGAGCTCGATTAAGGGTTCGGACTACGGTGGTTGTATGGCGCATCTTCTCGTCGTCGAGGACGACCCCCAGCTCCGCGGCGCGCTCGTACGGGCCCTGCGCGACAAGGGGCACGCCGTGGCCACCGCGCCGAGCGGCATGGCGGGGCTGGACGCGGCCGTGACCAGCGGGCCCGACCTGGTCGTGCTCGATCTGGGGCTGCCCGACGTCGACGGGGCGCAGGTGCTGCGCATGCTGCGGGCCGTCAGCGACGTCCCCGTCATCGTGGCGACGGCGCGGGACGACGAGCCCGGGATGGTCACCGTCCTGGAGGCCGGCGCGGACGACTACATCGTCAAGCCGTTCGGCGCCGCCCAACTCGACGCCAGGATCAAGGCCGTGCTGCGGCGGCTCGGCGTGACGGAGACCGAGGAGCCGTTGCGCGTGGGCGGCCTCTCCATCGACCCCGCCTCCCGCGAAGTCACCCTCGACGAGGCCGCGCTCGACCTGACGCCCCGCGAGTTCGACCTCCTCGCCTACCTGGCCCGCCGCCCCGGCCAGGTCGTCTCGCGCCGCGAACTCCTCGCCGAGGTCTGGCAACAGCCCTTGGGCGGCGCCGACAAGACCGTCGACGTCCACCTGTCCTGGCTCCGCCGAAAGCTCGGCGAGACGGCCCAGCGCCCCCGCTACCTGCACACCGTCCGCACGGTCGGCGTCAAACTCGCGGCCCCCGACGGGCAGGGCCACAGCGAAGAGGAACCCAGCGAGCAGGGAGCCGACCAGCGGGCCCACGGCGAACACGGCCCCAACGAGAACGAGCAGGGCGGCCCCGCCTGATGCGCCGCAGCCTTCTCCTCCTGACCGCCGCCACGACCGCCCTCGTCCTCACCGCGCTCCTCGTCCCCCTCACGCTCCTCACCCGGAGCCACGCGGCCGACCGCGCCACGGCCGAGGCGACCGCCCGCGCCCAGTGGGTCGCCCACGCCCTCGGCCCGGCCCTGGCGACCACCGACGAACGGGAGACGGCCGAGCAGACGGTCGAGAGCGTCAACGGCAAGGACCTGCCCAGCACTTCGCTCATCCTCGCCGACGGCAAGGTCATCGGCCCCCGGCTGGGACACGGGTCCGCCGTCACGGACCCGGTACGGCTCGCCCGCACCGGCCGCGCCTTCACCTACGAGACCAGCTCCGGCGGCCGCCTCGTCCTGGTCCCCGTACAGGGCGCCAAGGACGGCACGGCCGTCGTGCAGGTGACGCTCAGCGAACGGCAGTTGTACGCGGGCACGCTGGCGTCCTGGCTCGTGCTGGTCGGCATCGGCGTCGGCCTCGTGCTCGTGGGCCTGCTCCTCGCCGACCGGCTCGGCGCGCGTCTGGTCGGGGCGACGCGCCGGCTCGCCCGCACCGCGGACCGGCTGGCCGCCGGTGACCTGACCGCCCGCGCCGAGCCCGAGGGCCCGCCCGAACTGCGCCTGATCGCGGGCGAGCTGAACCGTCTCGCCTCCCGCATCGACGAGCTCCTCACCGCCGAGCGCGAGAACGCCGCCGACCTCGCGCACCGGCTCCGCACCCCCGTGGCCGCCCTGCGCCTGGACGCGGAGACCCTCCGCGACCCGGACGAGGCGCACCGCATCGCGGCGGACGTCCTGGCCCTGGAGCGCAGCGTCAACGACGTGATCCGCAAGGCGCGGCGCCCCCTGCGCGAGGCGCCGCGCGCGGATCTGGCGGCGGTGGCACGGGAACGTACGGCCTTCTGGGCTCCGTTGGCGGAGGACCAGAACCGGACCGTGCACACCACGACGCCGGACGACGGCGAGGTCCCCGTCCCCGTCCCCGCGGACGAACTCACCGCCGCTCTCGACGCCCTGATCGGCAACGTCCTGG
The DNA here is from genome assembly GCF_008642315.1 of Streptomyces venezuelae. Lineage (NCBI taxonomy): Bacteria > Bacillati > Actinomycetota > Actinomycetes > Kitasatosporales > Streptomycetaceae > Streptomyces > Streptomyces venezuelae. The sequence continues at coordinate 4,274,950 of NZ_CP029192.1, forward strand.
ACCACACCCCGCACGGCACGGCGTTCTCCCTCACCGTCCGCCGCACGTCCGAAGGGCGCGCGGCGGAGCTGACCGTCGCCGACGAGGGGCCCGGCTTCCCCGACCCGGGGGCCGCCCCCGACCGCGGCAGGAGCGGTGCGGGCTCCACGGGCCTCGGGCTGGACATCGCTCGCCGCACGGCGGAGGAGGCGGGCGGCACCTTCGAGACCGCGACGGCCACACCCCGGGAGGGCGGCGCCCGCGTCACGCTCACCTTCCCCCTCCCCCTCACACCCCCGCGCGCGCACCCCGCGGGAACGCCGTCCGCACCGCCCGCGCCCACTTGTTGATGCCGAGCTCGGGCCGCACCGCCGCGTACCCCCCGCAGTACTTGGTGAAGTCCGCCGCCCGCACCCCGTACCGGTGCAGCACGCGGTCGGCGTCCGTCAGGTGGCCCTTCGTCTTGGTCTCCACGAGCACGAGCCCGCTGTCGGCGGCGGCGCTGCGTCCCGTCGCCGTGTCCCGCACGACGAGTCCGGCGTCGCAGGTGATGCGCTGTCCGTCGGCGACGAAGGTGGCCCGCTGGTAGTCGGTGACGAGCGAGGGGGTGAGGCCGTCCGGTGCCTCGATGCCGTACGACCCGCGCAGCACGCCGTCGAGGAAGCCGAGCCGCACGGCGTCGAGAGCGTGGTCGTCGCCCTCCAGCCGCTGCCGGTGCTTGACGGTCTCGCCGCGCCCGCTCTTCAGCTTGATCTCGAACTGCCGCTCGCCGCTGTCGCGGTAGACGCGCTCCCGTATGCGGTAGCGGAGCCGTCGGCCCTGGCGGTGGTCGTGGAAGGTGCCGAGGTCGGGAGTGTCGTAGTACGTCGAGTGGTACCGGAACCAGCGCTTGCCGCCGATGCTGAGCGCACGGAACGGGCCGCCGGACCGGCGTGGATCGGTGAGCAGGGCGGCGAGATCCTCGAAGATCTCGACCGGTACGAGATAGCTGTTGTCGAAGCGGGCGAGCAGCTCCGCCCTGGCGTTGACCTCGTCCAGCGCGATGGGGTGCGCGGCGGTGGCGGCGCGGCCGATGGCGCGTACGGCGGGGTTCACACGGTCTCCTTCGGGTGGCTGGGGGCGATCGTGCGGGACCGGGTCGTGCGTCGTCGTACCGTCAACTCCCGGGAGGTCACGGAAGGTTCCGGCTGACGGAAACGTACTTCCAGGACCATGAGGTCACGTACGTAGTCGACTTCCTGGACGGTCCATCCGAGCGGCTCCCCGAGCCGCCGCGCGAGCTCGGCCCGCAGGGACTCCTCCTCGCGGTGGACGGAGTCGAGGGTGACGACGGTCCGCCGGTCCCGCGCGAAGAGGCGGGGGTGGTCGGCGCCGTACATCACGACGAGCAGGACACCCGCGAGGAGCGCCGCCACGGGCAGGCCGAGCGCGGGCAGCCCGCAGAGCAGGCCGAGCACGAGGGTGATGAAGTAGTACGCGACTTCCTGGTGCTGCAGCGCGTCGGAGCGCAGCCGCACGATCGAGAGCACGCCGAAGAGCCCGAACCCGAGCGCGAGCCCGCCGTCGCCGCCGACCGTCCCGAGCCCGGCGACGATCGCGAACAGCGCGACGTTCAGGGCGAGATACGCGGGGACGAGCTCGCGCCTGCGGTGCCGCGGATAGAACACGCCGAAGGTCAGCAGGGCGACGGCGGCCAGGTCGAGCCCCAGGTGGGCGCAGAGGGTCAGTGTGCTGTCCATGACGAAGACGCTAGGGAGCGGCGGGTTAAGGCCGCCCCCGGCAAGCGTTAACGAACGAGCCCCGCCCAAGGCCATTGACAGCAAGCTGTCATTACGACAGCATGCTTACAGAAGCACGCGACGGACACAGAAGCGCACAGCAGACGCAGCAGGCACAGCACGTAACTCGCCGCCCTGGAGGCTCGTATGTCCCTCACGTCCCGCAAGCCCGTGCACCTGGCCCTCTACGACACGTTCGCCGACTGGGAGACGGGCCACGCCACGGCCTGGCTCGCCCGCTTCGGCTACGAGATCCGCACGGTCGCCCCGTCGGCCGAACCCGTCGTCTCCATCGGCGGCCTGCGCGTACAGCCCGACCTCTCCCTCGCCGAACTGCGCCCCGAGGACAGCTCCCTGCTGATCCTGCCGGGCGCGGACCTGTGGGACACGAGCGACGACCTCGCCCCGTTCGCCCACACGGCCCGCGCGTTCCTGGACGCGGGCGTCCCCGTGGGCGCGATCTGCGGAGCCACGGCCGGCCTCGCCCGCGAGGGCCTCCTGGACGACCGCACCCACACGAGCGGTGCGTCGATGTACCTGGCCGCCACCGGCTACAAGGGCGGCGAGAGATACGCCGAGAAGGACGCGGTGACCGACGGCGACCTGATCACGGCGGGCCCGACGGAGCCGGTCGCGTTCGCCCGCGAGATCTTCGCCCGCCTCGGCGACGTACTCGACGCCGAGAAGCTCGACGCGTGGTACCGCCTCTTCCACGACTCGGACCCGGCGGCCTACGAAACGCTGAACTCGTGAACGAGGACGCACGGATGCCTGCCCCTCACACCCCCCAGGACCTGCTCACCCGCACCGCCCTGACGGTCTTCCGCCTCAACGGCCAGTTCCTCACCGTGTCCGAGGAACTGGCGAAGCCCGCAGGGCTCACCGCGGCCTGGTGGCAGGTGCTCGGCGCGGTGCTGCGCGACCCGCTGCCGGTCGCGGGCATCGCCCGCACCATGGGCATCACGCGCCAGAGCGTGCAGCGCGTCGCGGACCTCCTGGTCCGCGAGGGCCTCGCCGAATACGCCCCGAACCCGGCCCACCGCCGCGCCAAACTCCTCCGCCCGACGGCCGAGGGCCGGGCAGCCGTGGCCCACATCGACCCGGGCCACGCACGACTGGCAGCCCGCCTGGCGGACGCGCTCGGCGAGACGGAGTTCGCGGAGACGGCACGGGTGCTGGAACGGCTGGCCACGGTCCTGGACGACGTCGTCGACGCGGACGCGCGTACCGGCACCTCCGAGGCCTGACTGACCATGTGCGGACGGTTGCCTGCGGGCTGCGGCCAGATCCCGGCCATGATCCAGTCCCGCAGCCTCCGCCAGGAGGTCACCCCGCCGCAGCCGACTTGGTTGGTCGGCACGCCCACCCGCTCCGCTACTCCGGGGCCCGGTCGTACTGGGCAAGCGCCGCCTTCGATGTCGCGGAGTCCATGAGGCGCAGTTCCCACGGCCCCGTGTTCACGTCGAACTCCTTGCCGAACCCGACCCACTTGCCGACCATGCGGCGTCCGGTGGGCTCGGCGAGCAGCTGGAGTGCACCGAAGTAGCGCGCGCCACGGTAGTAACCGTCGGACGCCGTCTGCTCGGCCCACGTGCCCGTCACGGTCGCGCCCTCGACCTGGAGGTCCAGCGTCAAAGGACTGGCCGGGTTCAGGGACCCGTTCGGCAGACTCCGCCCCGTCAGACGGTTGCCGTGCTGGAGCAGCACGACGTGGTGTTTCCCGATGAACACCGCGTCATCGCGGCCGCTCGACACGTACTCGTACGTCGACAGCCACACTCCCGTGAAGTTGCCCCGGGGCGCGGCCGACGGTGCCGGTGCGGATTGTCCGGCCGTCACCGAGAACGTCGCGTCGTCCAGGTCGTGGCCGCCGCGGCCGTCCTCCGTCACGGCCACGGACGGCACACCGAAGCCGAGCGCCTCGATGGGCACTCCGGTGACCCGTTCCAGGGCGCGCGCGTACAGCTGGCGGGGAGCCGCGGTGTCACCGGATTCCCAGCGCTGCACGAGTCGCTTGGACGCCTCGTTGGGCTGACCGAGTTGCTGTCCTGCGTCACGGACGGCGCGGGCGAACTCGTCTTGGGACATGAGCAGGCCCTTTCGGACCGCTTGCAGGGTTCCGTTCGGTGTCGCCATGTGGCGAGCGTACGCGCGAACGCCGCGTAATGACACCGAAATGACGCCCCACATAACGCCGATATGACGTCGCAACCGGCGTCGCGGGGCCTGCCGGGGCGGGGCCAACGTGGCCCGTGACGAAAAGCCCTGGCGGCAGCGCGGACGGTTCCAGGGCACGATCGATCCACAAGGAGACGCCATGGCCGGATTCACGGGCCGAGCCCTGAGCGTTGCAGCCGTAGATTCCCCGGGGCTGGTGAGCGCCGCGTTCGACTGGCTGGCACGCGCACAGGACGAGCCACGCAAGGCCCGGCTGGAGTGGGCCGAGCAAGGGATCGCTCTGCTGCCGCTCGGTACGCGGTTCAACTCGGTGTGTCTGCCCGCCTCCCTCGTGTACGAGGCGGTCGGCACGGGTGACCTGAACACCGTGGCGGCCACGCTGGCCGAACTGCTCGGTGGGCCGGTCATCCACAACCGCGTTCAGCACCGGTACCACGCCCTCGTCGAGTGCTCACCCACTCAGCGGTGGATGCGGGAGTACAGCGAGGCTCCGATGCTGGGCATCGGCCACCATCTCTCCGTTCCTGCGTCCGACCTCCGAGGGCCGACCGGCCTGTACTGGGCGGTGCGCCCCCGCATCGTCGGCGGCCTGTGCCCCGTCCGGTCCGTCGCGACTCTGGTGCACATCGCCCGCAGCGAGTCACGCCGGGGGCCGCAGTGAGCCCGGTCGCGACGCCTGCCGAGGAGCGGCAGGCCCAGCACGTGTACGCCTCCCTGTTGGCGCACTACGAAGACTGCGGGTCCTGTCGAGTGGAGAACTACTGCGAGGCGGGCGGGCGGTTGCGGCGCGCGCACCGGGCGACGCGGGTCGCTCTCGGCCGGGCCGAACGCACGGAGGCGGCCTCTTCGCCGGGGGAAGGTTCGTGAAAGGGCGTCCACCAGCGCCCTATTGCCTGTCCGCCGTGTCAACGGTCAGTAGACTCCTCACCCTGTTGCACACCAGTGGGGGAGGTCGGTGCGGCGATGGAGAAGCTCGTGCCTGGGGATCCGCAGCGGATCGGCGCGTATCGGCTGTTGGCGCGGCTCGGGGCCGGTGGGATGGGGCAGGTGTATCTCGCGCGGTCCGAGCGCGGGCGCACCGTCGCCGTGAAACTGGTCCGGGAAGAGCTTGCCGAGCAGGACGAGTTCCGGAACCGGTTCCGGCAGGAAGTGCAGGCCGCGCGGCAGGTGGGGGGTGCGTGGACCGCGCCCGTTCTGGATGCCGACACCGAGGCCGCCATCCCTTGGCTCGCCACCGGGTACGTGGCGGGGCCCTCGCTCCAGGCCGTCGTCTCGCACGATCACGGGCCGCTGCCCGAGCGGTCCGTCAACATCCTCGGTGCCGGGCTCGCCCACGCCCTCAAGGACATTCATGCCGCCGGCATGGTCCACCGCGACCTCAAGCCGTCCAACGTCCTCGTCACCATCGACGGGCCGCGCGTCATCGACTTCGGTATCGCGCGGGCCCTGGAGACGGTGACCGACGGGGGGCTGACCCGTACCGGCGCGCTCGTCGGGTCGCCCGGGTTCATGGCTCCCGAGCAGGTGCGGGGGGATCGGATCACTCCCGCCTGTGACGTCTTCTGTCTCGGGTCCGTGCTCGCCTACGCCGCGTCCGGCGCCCTGCCCTTCGGGACCGCCAACAGTGGCGTGCACGCGCTGATGTTCCGCATCGCGCAGGAGGAGCCCGACCTGGAGGAGCTTCCCGAGGGGCTCACGGAGTTGATCGCCGCCTGCCTTCGCAAGGAGCCGGGGGACCGGCCCTCCCTCGATGAAGTCCTTGAGCGTACGGGGGCCGCCGATGCGTTGGGGGACGGGCACACCCTAGATCCCTGGCTGCCGGGGGCTCTCGTCGCCCAACTGGGTCGTCATGCCGTCCAGTTGCTGGATGCCGAGGATCCGGAGGAGGCCGCCGCGCAGGAGGCCGGCGAGGGTGCGGAAGTCGGGGCCGGTGCGGGCAGCGGTGCGGCGCGGGACGCCACGCCTCCTCCGCCCGGCAAGCCCGGGACCGCTCCCCTCGACCATCTGCCCACCATGGTTTCCGGCGGCAGCGGCAGTGGCAGCGGTGGCGGTGGCCAGGCTCCGCCCGCGCCCGCGCCCACTCCCACGCCCGCTCCCCCGCCCGGCGCCCCCGTCTACGGCTACCCGCACCAGCCACCCCATCAGCCCGCCGGCTACGGCTACCCGCAGTACCCACACCAGCACCCCCAGGCCGCCCCGCCCGGGTTCGGGCCCACTCCCCCGTACGGGCCCGTCCCGCCGCCCGAGCCCGCGCGGCGCAGCGGGCGGTCCACCGCCGCGCTCGTCGTCGTCGCCCTGATAGTGGCCCTCGGAGCGGGCGGCACCGTCTACGCCGTCATGAACGGCGACAGCGCCGACGACAAGCAGCGCGACGACTCCGCCAACGGGACCGGCGCCAGCAGCGCGCCAAAGACTCCGGGGTCCGCCACGCCCTCCCCCGAGTCCAGCGGCCCCGAACCGTCTCCGTCCGATTCCGACGACGGCACCGTCCCGGACAAGTACCTCGGCACCTGGTCCGGCGGCCTCGACACCGCCAACGGTCACAGCACCCGTGAACTCACCCTCCAGCAGGGCGGGGTCGGTGACACCGTGCTGTCCGTGACGGCCGACGGGCCCGCCGACGGCGGCGGCACCTATCACTGCGTCTTCCAGGGCAAGCTCGTCTCCGCGTCCGGCGAGCGGCTGCGCATCGGGCCCACCGAGGTCACCGTCGGCGAGCCCATGACGTCCTGCACGCCCGGCGACCCGAGCGTCATCACCGTCCTCGGCAACGGCAAGCTGCGGCGTGCCAACACGGACGGCAGCGGCGAGTTGACGTACGAAAAGGGGAACTGAACCCTCCGCCAACAGCTGCCGACGGGTCCGCGAAGCGGGCACCCGCCCGCACCGCGCCGCCTACCCTCACCGCCCATGGACTGGTTGAGCGCCGAGAACACCATCGCCGTGCTCACGGCCGCCCTCGGACTCGCCGCCACCGTGGGGGCCCTCTGGTACGAGCGGCGGGTGCCGCGGCGCAAACGGATCGGGTACCGCGTCCAGTTGGACACCGCCATAGGCGACAACGTGCGGACGGGCGGCGCCAACGCCCGGCTCGGTCTGTTCGACGAGACCCCCGAGATGTCCGACGCCACGCTCGTCCTGCTGCGCGTCGAGAACGACGGCTCGCAGGCCGTGACCGACGCCGACTACAGCGGGCGCGCGCTCCACGGACTCACCGCGGTCTTCACGGGACGCACCGTCCGCGGCCTCGCCGTCACCGCGCCGTCCGGCGACGACCACCTGATGGAGCACTTCACGGCGGCGGCCGGGCTGCGGTACGAGGGCAGCACCCTGCACGTCCCGCGCGTCCCGCTCAACAGGGGGCAGCACTACAAGCTGCTCGTGCTGCTCACCGGCGGGCCCGTGGGCGGCGAGGTCACCCTGTCCGGCGGCATCCAGGCCGGTGACGTACAGCCCAACCGGTCCACCACCCTCGACGACAAGCCGCCGCTGCTGTCGCGGCCCGCGCAGCTCCTGACCGTCCTGCTCACGCTGTCCGTCGTCACCCTCGCCTCGATCATCGTGCTCCGCGAGGACGACCCGCCGCCGCCGATCGAGTGCGCGGCCGGTGAGCTGACGGTCCTCGGTTCGACGGCGTTCGCGCCGGTCGTCGAGGAGCTCGCCGAGAAGTACGAGGAGGACTGCCCCGGTTCCGACATCACGGTCGGCGCCCACGGCAGCGCGGCGGGCGTGCGGGAACTCGACGAGGCGGGGCGGAAGTTCGCGAAAGAGAGGCGCGGCAAGGGGGCGCCGCCCCTGCTCGCCTTCTCCGACGGGCCCAAGTCCGACGGCTTTCCCCGGCTCGCCGAGACCCGCGTGGCCGTCTCCGTCTTCGCGCTCGTCCTCAACGACCGCGTACCGGTGCGCGATCTGACCCTGCCGCAGGTGCGGCGGATCTATCGCGGCGACGTACGCAACTGGAAGGAGCTCGGCGGGCCCGATCTGCCCGTCGTCCTCGTCAGCCGCGGCTCCAGCTCCGGGACCCGCGACACGCTCCAGCGCCGCGTGCTCGGCGGCTCCTTCGAGATCAAGGCGTCGTCCAACGACTGCCTCGGCAAGGACGACCGGTCCGTGCCCGTCACCCGCTGCGAACTCGACTCCACCGACCAGGTCCTCGACGCCGTCGGCCGCATCCCCGGCGCCATCGGCTACAGCGAGCTCCGCGCCGCGTCCGGCCTCAAGGGCCTGCACCGGCTCGACCTGGAGGGCCACGCGCCCTCGGCCGAACACCTGGAGAAGAGCGGCTACCCCTACCGCGAGATCGAGTACGCCTACACGTACGGCCTGCCGCCCGCCGACTCCCTCGCCGCGGGCTTCCTCGCCTACGCGCGCGGCACCGGCCTCGACGTCATCCGCACCCACGGGCACCTGCCGTGCGCGACGCCGGAGGGGCTGCGCGTATGCGGAGAGGGGCGCCCCGGCGGCGGTGCCGGGACGCCCCTCTCAGGGAGCTCGCAGAGCGGTGAGCCCTAGACGAACGAGTTGATCTCGATCGTCTCCGTGCGGCCCGGGCCCACGCCGATCGCGGAGATCGGCGCGCCGGACATCTCCTCCAGCGCCTTCACGTAGCCCTGCGCGTTCTTCGGCAGGTCGGAGAAGGTCTGCGCCTTGGTGATGTCCTCGGACCAGCCCGGCAGCATCTCGTAGATCGGCTTCGCGTGGTGGAAGTCGGTCTGGTTGTACGGGAGCTCCTCGACGCGCTTGCCGTCGATCTCGTACGCCACGCAGACCGGGATCTGCTCCCAGCCGGTGAGGACGTCGAGCTTCGTGAGGAAGAAGTCCGTCAGGCCGTTGACGCGCGTCGCGTAGCGGGCGATCGGGGCGTCGAACCAGCCGCAGCGGCGGTCACGGCCGGTGGTGACACCGCGCTCGCCGCCGATGGTGCGCAGCGCCTCGCCGTCCGCGTCGAACAGCTCCGTCGGGAACGGGCCCGCGCCGACGCGGGTCGTGTACGCCTTCAGGATGCCGATGACCCGGGTGATCTTCGTCGGGCCCACGCCCGTGCCCGTGCAGGCGCCGCCCGCGGTCGGGTTCGAGGAGGTGACGAAGGGGTACGTGCCGTGGTCCACGTCCAGGAGCGTGCCCTGGCCGCCCTCGAACAGGACGACCTTGTCGTCGTCGAGCGCGTTGTTCAGGATCAGCGTCGTGTCGGCGACGTACTGCTTGATGTTCTCGCCGTGCTCCAGGAGCTGCTCGACGATCTGCTCCGACTCGATCGCGCGGCGGTTGAAGACCTTGGTCAGGAGCTGGTTCTTCTGCTCCAGGGCCGCTTCGACCTTCTGCGTCAGGATCGACTCGTCGTAGAGGTCCTGGACGCGGATGCCGGTGCGGTTGATCTTGTCGGCGTACGTCGGGCCGATGCCGCGCCCGGTCGTGCCGATCTTCCGCTTGCCGAGGAAGCGCTCACCGACCTTGTCGACCGTGACGTTGTACGGCGTGATGATGTGCGCGTTGCCGCTGATCAGCAGCTTCGACGTGTCGACGCCGCGCTCGTTCAGACCGCTCAGCTCGGAGAGCAGGACCGACGGGTCGACGACGACTCCGTTGCCGATGACGGGCACGCAGTCCGGGGAGAGAATCCCGGAAGGGAGGAGATGCAGCGCGTACTTCTGGTCGCCCACGACGACCGTGTGGCCGGCGTTGTTGCCGCCCTGGTAGCGCACTACATAGTCCACGGAGCCACCGAGCAGGTCAGTGGCCTTTCCCTTGCCTTCGTCACCCCACTGAGCACCGAGCAGCACAAGTGCGGGCACAGGCGTACACCCCTTCCGGGCGGGGCATGTCCAAGGTCTGGGGCCGTAGCCGCCGTATGGGTGTGCCTTGGATGCTGCCCCGGAATAGACGAAGCCCCTGGCGCAATAGCGCAAGGGGCTCTTGCACAAAGATGCTACCCGAGGTCTCAAAGAACGGCTAAAAGAAAGGGCGCACGTTGTCGGCTCGCGACCAGCTCCTAGTCGTCATCGACCCGGTCGCCCGGCGCACGGACGGTGAGTCGGTACGGATCGCGAAGGATGTGCTCGGCGCCGGCGCCGCGGTCCGGGTCTGTCTGCCCGACGGCCCCGAAGACTTCACGAAAGCGCTGGCCAGACGGGGTGCGCGGCGGCTCGTGGTGATCGGGGACGACCGTGCGTTGCTGCGTGCGGTGGCGGCCCTCCACCGGGAGCGGGACCTCGCCGGGTGCGCGCTTTCCGTCGTCCCCGTGGGGGCCGCGCAGACGCTCGCCCTCACGCGCGGGCTCGGGGTGCCCGCGGGGGCGGTGGCCGCGGCGCGGGCGGTCCTGGAGGGCTCCGAACGGAGGCTCGACCTGTTGGTGGACGACAGCGACGGGGTCGTGCTCGGCGATCTCCGGATTCCGCCGGTGGGGGCGGACGGGTCCCGCCCGACGGTGGCCGGGGACGGCGTCTCCTCGCCCGTGGGCGCGGGGGGTTCCTCGCGGGTGATCGCCGGGAGGGCGGGTGTCGCGACGGAGGGACACGCGTGGCTGCGCTCGTGCCAGTCGTTCGTCCGCACGCTCGCGGCACGTCCCGCGCGCCCGCCCAGACCCGCGCCACCGGCTCGGCTCCGGATCGAGGCGGACGGGGTCACGCTGGTGGGCCTCGACCAGCCGGTCGAGGGCGTCCGCGTGACCGCCGGGGGCGGCGGCCTGGCCCGCGTGGAGGTCCGCCCGGCCCCGTCGGCCGGGGCGGACGCGTCGCCGGTACGGGTCCGGGCGCGGACGGTGACGGTGTCCGGAGCGGACTTCCGGTACCGGGCGGACTCGGTGGTGGCGGGCCCGGTGCGCACGCGGACGTGGACGGTGCGGGCTCGGGCCTGGGGGCTCACGTTGCCGCGGTGAGGGGCTGGCGGGGTGCCTCGGGTCCGTGTGTGGGTGCGGGGCCGGTGGGGGCGTCCCTACTCCTGCTGGACGGGGCGGGGCACGGACGACTACAGCGTCACCAGGAGTTCGTCGAAGCCCCGGATCACGAAGTTCGGGGCGCGGGGCGGGGGCGCCGCCAGGCGCAGGGCGGGGGCCCGGCGGAGCAGCGCGTGCAGGGACGCCGTCAGCTCGATGCGGGCCAGGGGCGCGCCGATGCAGTAGTGGATGCCCGCGCTGAAGGAGATGTGCGGGTTGTCGCGGCGGGAGAGGTCGAGCTCGGCAGGGTCGGCGAAGACCGCGGGGTCGTGGTTGGCGGAGCCGAAGAGGAGGGCGAGCTCGGCGCCGCGCGGGATCGTCACGCCGTCGATCTCGATGTCGTCGAGGACCCAGCGCTCGAAGAGCTGGAGCGGGGTGTCGTACCGCATGAGTTCCTCGACCGCCGTGGGGACGAGTCCTGCCGGGTCGGCGCGGAGCGCGGCCAGCTGGGCGGGGTCGCGGAACAGCGCGTGCCAGCCGTTGACCGTGGCGTTCACCGTCGCCTCGTGGCCCGCGTTGAGCAGGAGCACGCAGGTCGAGATCATTTCCTGCTCGGTGAGCGACTCGCCGTCCTCGTACGCCGCGATCAGGCCCGAGATCAGGTCCTCGGCCGGCTTCTCGCGGCGCGCGGAGATCAACTCGCGCAGGTACGCCGTGAATTCGAGGGAGGCGCGGACCGCGTGCGCCGCCGTCTCCTTCGACGGGTTCAGCTCGTACATGCCGCAGATCGCCGCCGACCAGGGGCGCAGCAGCCCCCGGTCGCTCTCCGGGATGCCCAGCATCTGGGCGATGACCGCCACCGGCAGCGGCTCGGCGACGCGGGCCTTGAGGTCGCCGCCGCCGTCCGCCACCAGATCGCGCACGAGGTCGTCCGCCAACCGCTCGACGTACGGACGGAGTCGCGCGACCGTGCGGGGCGTGAACGCCTTGGAGACGAGGCGGCGGATGCGGGTGTGCGTGGGCGCCTCCAGGTCGAGCATGCCGTTGTCGTTGAGGGTGTGGAACGGCTCGTGCTCGGGCGGCGGGGGCGTGCGGCCGAACTCCTCGTGCGTGAAGCGGTGCAGGTAGGTGCGGCCGAGGCGCCGGTCGCGCAGCAGGGCCGAGACGTCCGCGTGGTGCGGGATCAGCCACTGGCCGGTGGGCGGGCAGTAGTGGGCGCGGCCCGCCTCGCGCAGGCGTGCGTACGCCGGGTAGGGGTCGGCCACGAACTCCGGTGACGACGGGGCGAAGGCCTCGACCGCTTCGTACGCTGCGTCCATGGCGCGACGCTAGCCCCGCTCAGCCCGGCGTGACCAGCCTCGCCTCGTACGCGAACACCGCCGCCTGTGTGCGGTCCCGCAGCCCCAGCTTCACCAGGACCCGGCTGACGTGCGTCTTGATGGTCGACTCGGCGACGACGAGCCGGGAGGCGATCTCCGCGTTCGACAGGCCCTGCGCGATGAGGACGAGGACCTCCGTCTCGCGCTCGGTGAGCTCCCCGTACTGCTGCGCCTGGACCGTCGCCGAGAGCCGCGGCGTCTCCGCGAGCTTGGAGAACTCCGTGATCAGGCGGCGCGTCACGGTCGGCGCGAGCAGCGCCTCGCCGGACGCCACCACCCGCACTCCGTCCGCGAGTTGGCGCGCCGACGCGTCCTTGAGGAGGAACCCGGACGCGCCCGCTCGGAGCGCCTGGTAGACGTACTCGTCGAGGTCGAACGTGGTCAGGACGAGCACCTTCGAGTGGCCCTCGGACGCGATGATCTCGCGGGTCGCCTCGATGCCGTTCAGCTCGGGCATGCGGATGTCCATCAGGACGACGTCGGGGGCGAGTTCGCGGACGCGGTCCACCGCCTCGCGGCCGTTGACGGCCTCGCCGATGACCTCGATGTCGGGCATGGCGTTCAGGAGGACGGAGAAGCCCTCGCGCACCATCATCTGGTCGTCGGCGATCAGCACCTTGATCGTCATGCGTCCTCTCCCGCCGGGTCCATGCGGTCCGCGAGCGGCACCGGCAGGAAGACCGTGACCTCGTAGCCGCCGTCCGCGGCCGGTTCCGCCGTCATCTCGCCGTTCAGCATCGTCACGCGCTCCCGCATGCCGGTGATGCCGTGGCCCGCGCCCGGGGACGGCTTGACCAGGCCGGTCGCGGGACCGTTCACGATGCGCAGGCCCAGGCCGCCGAGTACGTAGCCGACCTCGACGCGCGCGGCGGCGCCCGGCGCGTGGCGCAGGCTGTTGCTGAGCGCCTCCTGCACGATGCGGTACGCGGAGAGCTCCACGCCCTGCGGCAGCTCGCGGACCGCCCCGGTGATCACCTTGTCGACGGTGAGGCCGGCGTCGCGGACGTTGTCCAGGAGCCGGTCGAGGTCGGCGAGCGTGGGCTGCGGGGCGTCCGGCGCCTCGTAGTCCTCGGCCCGTACGACACCGAGGACGCGGCGCAGTTCGGTGAGCGCGGACACCGCGTTCTCGCGGATCGTGACGAATGCCTGCTCCAGCTCGGGCGGCGGGTTCTCCACGCGGTAGGGCGCGGCCTCGGCCTGGATGGCGACCACCGACATGTGGTGGGCGACCACGTCGTGCAGCTCGCGGGCGATGTTGGTGCGCTCTTCCAGGAGGGTGCGCTTGTCGCGTTCGATGGCGGTGACGGTGCGCTGCACGGTGACCTCGCGCTGCGCCTCGCGGCGCACGTGCACCACGGTGGTGACCAGCAGCGCGAGCGCCGAGAAGAACAGCATCATGGGGGCGTCGGACGCGCCGGGCGACCCGAGCCAGACCTCCGTGACCAGGCCGTACGCGGCGGTTCCGAGCCACATCCACAGGGCGGTGCGCGGGCCGGTCCTGGCCGCGACGACGACCATCACGACGATGTGCGCGAAGAACGCGGCGGGCGTCCACGGCCAGCCGTCGTAGGTGTTGCCGAGCACCGCGGTGAACGGCGTCGTGACGAGTGAGACCCAGAACGCGCCGACCGGCCTGACCAGGGTCATCAGGATGGCGGCCGACGGGATGAAGCCGGTGAGGAGGTGCGCGACCTCGTCGGTGCCGAGGCCCACGTTGTAGGCGAGCACCAGGGTGAACAGGGCCGCGGCGGCCACCAGGGCGTGCGGGGTCCACACGGCGTAGGGGCGTATCCGCTGCGGGAGGAGGCGGGCCAGGCGGCCCTCCGTCGTTCTGGGCGGCAGCAGCCGGTAGGCGAAGGCGTCGTGGAACAGCGCCTCGCGCAGGCCGCCGAAGGCCTCCCGCACGAGGTGGTACTCGGGGCTCTTCCGGCCTCTGGCCTTGAGCTGCTCAGTCGTATCGGTCACGTCTACGAAGGTACGGGCAGGCGGCGAACGGGTCGTCCACAGCAAGACGGGTTCCGCGGGGTCCGTCGCAGGTACTACTCGGGGGTGCTACGGGGTGTTCCGGCCCGAGGGGCGCACCACGCCCGTCTCGTACGCGTACACCGCCGCCTGCGTGCGGTCGCGCAGCCCCAGCTTCACCAGGATGCGGCCGACGTGCGTCTTCACGGTCTGCTCGGCGACCACGAGCCGCGCCGCGATCTCCGCGTTCGACAGGCCCTGCGCGATCAGGGCGAGGACCTCCGTCTCGCGTCCGGTCAGCTCGCCGACCCGGGGCTTGAGCGGGCCGCGCGTCCCGCCGTCCATGCGGGAGAACTCCGCGATGAGGCGCCGGGTGATCCCGGGCGCGAGCAGCGCGTCCCCGGCCGCCACGACACGGACCGCCTCGGCGAGCTGGTCCGCCGACGCGTCCTTGAGCAGGAAGCCGGAGGCACCGGCGCGCAGCGCGTCGTACACGTACTCGTCGAGGTCGAAGGTGGTCAGGACCAGGACCCTGACGTCGGGCAGCTCGTCCGTGATGCGGCGGGTCGCCTCGATGCCGCTCAGCTCGGGCATGCGGATGTCCATGAGCACCACGTCCGGCGCGAGCCCGGCGACCTGGGCGACGGCGTCCGCGCCGTCGACGGCCTGGCCGATCACCTCGATGTCCGGCTCCGCGTTCAGCAGGACGGAGAAGCCCTGCCTGACCATGATCTGGTCGTCGGCGATCAGGACCTTGATCGTCATGGCGTGGTCTCTCCGTCGGTCGGTGTGGTCGGGGTGTTCGGAGTGGTCGGGGGCGCGGTCGGCAGGAAGGCCGACACCTCGTAGCCGCCGTCGTGGGTGGGGCCCGTCGCGAGGTCGCCGCCCAGCATCGCCGTCCGCTCCCGCATGCCGAGCAGCCCGTGGCCCGCGCCCGGCGACGGCGGCGCGGCGGTGCGCGCGCCGGAGTCGGTGACCCGGACGTGCAGCCCGGTCCGCGCGTACGTGAGGTCGATGCGCACCGTCGAGCCCGGCGCGTGCCGGATCGCGTTGCTGAGCGCCTCCTGCACGATGCGGTACGCCGACAGGTCGACGCCCGGCGGCAGCGGGCGCGGCTCCCCCGCGCTCTCGCGGCACACGGTCAGACCGGCCGCGCGGGCGTTGTCGACGAGGACGTCCAGGCGCTCCAGGGTGGGCAGTGGGGACTGCGGGGCGGTCTCCGGGTCCCCGGGGTTCTCCGAGCGCAGGACGCCGAGGACGCGGCGCAGCTCGGTGAGGGCTTCGAGGGCGTTCTCCCGGATGCCGGCGAGGTTCTCCCTGAGCTCGTCGGGCGGGTCCTTCACCAGGTGCGGGGCGACCTGCGCCTGGATGGAGATGACGGACATGTGGTGGGCGACCACGTCGTGCAGTTCGCGGGCGATGCGGCTGCGCTCCTCAAGAAGGGTGCGGCGGGCCCGTTCCTCGGCGGTGATGGTCTCCTGCTCGACGAGCCGGGTGCGGGCCTCGCGGCGGCCGCGCAGGAGGGTGCCGACGAGGGTGACGGCGCCGAAGACGACCACCGAGAGCGGCACCGTCGTGTCGTACGCCCCCGGGTCCATCGTCTGTTGCAGCAGCCAGGGGACGCCCACGCCGAGGGCACACGCCGCCCAGGCGGCCCGGGGCGGCAGCCGCAGCGCGACGAGCAGCGTCACCGTGGCGTGCGCGACGAGCGAGGGCGGGGACCACGGCCACGGCTCGGGTTCCTGGTCACGAGGCATCATCGCCAGGCCCGCGATGACCGCGTTAGCCCCGAGGGACAGCCACCAGGCGGGGACCGGGCGCACCAGCGCGAGCAGGAGACCCACGGCCTGGGCGAGCGACAGGAACGAGCCGACCGTGAAGCCGAGCCGGTAGCGCGCCGACACCTGGTCGAGGTTGCCGAGCGTCGTGCCGACGACGATCGCCACGACCACGACGTGCGGCAGCCAGCGGAGCATGCGCGGCTTCCCGAGCGGCGGCAGCGGCATCGGCGCCGTGGTCCACAGCTCCCCGGCCAGGCCGCGCAGACCGGTCGTCAACGCGCCGTCGAACCGCTCCCCGTCGCCGCGCCCGCGGTCCGCCCCATCCACGAGATCAACCCTAGACACGCCGTGCCGCTTTCGCTCCCACGGCCTGACCCCGCCGTTCCGGTGCGGCCCGGCCGCCCCTCTCCTGCGTCCGGAACGCCGACCAGCACACCGCGAGCCCCAGCCCGAACACCGGCAGCCAGCCCACGCGGGCCAGGACCCAGCCCAAGCCGTCCGGCGCCGTGTGCAGGCCGGGCAGCGGGGTCCCGGCGAGCAGACCGAGCGCGGTGACCGCCATCAGTGCCGTCTGGTGCCACAGGAACAGCGTCATCGCGGAGAGGTTCACGAGGGCCACCGCCGCCCAGGCCGCGGGCCTGCGCAGCCACCGCGCCAGGGGCTCCCGCAGCAGCACCGCCAGGCCGCACTGGGCGAGGCCGAAGGCGACGGCCGCCAGGGTCGGCGGGTCCAGGTTCGACACCGTGGCGCCCGGCACGCCGACCATCGAGGCCGGATAGCCGGCCCACAGGACGAGCCCCGCGGTGGCCGTCGCGCCGCCCACCAGCAGCACCCGCCCCGCGTTCCGCGTCAGCTCGCCCCGCGACCAGGCCGCGCCCAGCGTGTACGGCACGAGCCAGCCCGCCGCCACGTTCACCCAGCCCAGCCAGGCGGGGCCGCCGAAGCCGAACCGCACCAGGTCCACGTGGAGAACGACGGCCAGCGGCCACAGCGGGTTGAGCCGCCGCACCAGCGGGGTGGCGGCGGTGAGCGCCGCGTGGACCAGCAGGAACCACAGGGGTGAGAGCGCCAGCTTGACCAGTGTGTGGACGGTGGCAGGGTCCGCGCCCGAGAGGAGCAGGCCCGCGGTGACGGCGGTCCACAGCGCGAGGACGGCGACGACCGGCCTGAAGAGGCGGCCGAGCCGGGCGGCGAGCCACGCGCGGTACCCGGTGCCGCGCTCGCGCGCCGCCGCGTACCCCTTCGCGGCCACGAACCCGCCGACCAGGAAGAACACGGCCAGCGTCTGGAAGACCCAGGAGATCGGGGCGAGCCACGGCATGCCGCTCAGCGGGCTCGCCGTGTGCAGCGTGCCGCCGTCCGGGACCAGGGCGGTGACCAGCCAGTGGCCGCCCACCACGCCGAGGATGGCGAGGGCCCGCAGGGCGTCGACGGCGCGGTCCCTGCCGGGGGGTGTGGCGGCGTCCACACGCCGGACGAGGGCGGACAGGCGGTGCTCACGCATGAGTGACCTCCGTTGCGTCGCCGCGCACGATGCGTGCGAGGTTGCCGAGCGGGACCGAGCCCGGCTTCAGGTAGTCGCTGTGGCCGCCGTCGCCCGCCGCGAAGACGCGGGCGCCGAAGCCGTCGGAGACCGGGTCGGTGCCGAAGCCGACGGTCGTGCCGAAGAGGCCGACGCTGGTGTGCGGCACGTCCGCGATCCAGTCGCCGGAGCCGCGCCCCGCCCAGATCCGGGCCCGTGTGCGCAGGTCGGCCGCCTCGTCGACGCCGGTGCCCGGGCTGCCGTAGAGCGCGATGTCGGCGACGTCCAGGCCGCGCGGGCCCGTCGCGGCGCCGGCGCACACCACCGAGCCGTACGAGTGGCAGAGCAGGGACACGCGTGCGTGGGCGTTGATCCTGTGGAGCTCGCCGACGAAGGAGCGCAGGGCGGGCGCGGCGCCGTCCGCGCGGCCCGTGGTGAGGACGGCGGGGCTGACGGTGCCCGGTGTCTCGTACCCGAGCCAGGCCACGACGGCCGTGCGCGTGCCCGGCTTCGCGTGCCGGTCCAGTTCCGCGTGCAGCGCCAGGGCGCCGGAGCGCAGCCTGCTGTACGAGTCGAGGGACGTGTCCGAGCCCGGGACGAGGACGGCCACGCGGTCCGCGGCCGCCAGGTCGCCGAACACCTCGGCGGTGCGGCCGGTGCCGCGGCCGTCGAAGGCGAGGAAGTCACGGTGCGGGGAGGCCATGGCGCGCAGGGTCGCGGCCCGTTCCCCGGCGCCGTACCCCTCGGCCCGCGCGGCCGCCTCCGCGGCGTTGGCGCGGTTCGCCGCGTACGCGCCGGGGAGCGTCGCCGCCGTGACGCGGCCGAGGGAGGCGGGCGCGGGGGCCGGGATCTCCGGGCGGGCCGCGCCCGACACCGGGACCACCACGGCGGCGGCGACGCCGAAGGCCAACAGGGTGCGGCGCAGCCGCCCGTCCCGGAACCTCATCATGTCCTGCCCTTCCGCTCCTTCGCGGGCCGGTGTTCCGACTCGCCGTCACGGAAAGGAAGTTATGGATCGGGCTCTGTAGCTCACATCACGCTGGGGTATACAGCCGCACGTAGCTCTCAGGTATGACGGGTATCCCCAGGCCCCACGGGTGATCAACCCCTGGTCGTCCGAACGCCGGTCGCGGGGGCCTCAGAAGGCCAGTTGCGCGATCTCCTCCGCGACGACCGCGCACGCGTCGGCCGCCGGGTCGATCAGCGGGAAGTGCCCCACGTCCTCCAGGAGGGTGAGGCCCACCACCTCGCCCGCCTTGGCCGCCGCGTCGGCGTACGCCTCGGACACGGCCTGCGGCACGACGATGTCGTCGCGGCCCTGCACCACGGTCGTGGCGATGCCGGAGGGGAGCAGCGCGGCCGGATCGGCGTACGGCAGCCGCTCCTCGAAGCGGGCCGCGCCGCCCAGGAGTTGCGCGCAGGCGCCGCCGCAGACCGCCAGCTCCTCGGCGGCGCGGAGGTCCGCGATCGGCGCGAGGGCGACGACGCCGCGCAGCGGTGCGGGCCGGCCGGTGCGCCAGGGCGCGTCGGCGGGCAGCAGATGGCGCGCGGCCACCCACAGCGCGAGGTGGCCGCCCGCGGAGTGCCCGGTCACGACGGTGCGGCGCGGATCGGCCGACGGCAGCGCGTCCCGTACGAGCGCGGGGAGCGCGTCGAACGCCGCGGCCACGTCGTCGAAGGTCTCCGGCCAGCGCCCGGCGACCGGGGCCGTGCCGCCCTGCGCGGGGATCGGGCTGCCCCTGCGGTACTCGACGTTGGCCACCGCGAAGCCGCGGCGGGCCAGGAAGTCCGCGAAGGGGGTGACGTGCCGCCGGTCGTAGGGCGAGCGCCAGGCGCCGCCGTGCAGGAGGACGACGAGGGGGGCGGGGCGGGGCGTTTCGCCCCTGGGGGCGTAGAGGTCCACGACCTGGTCGGGATGGTCGCCGTACGCGACGGTGGCGTCCGGCTCCACGGCGGGATGCGAGAAGGCGGCTTCGGCCTCGGCGGCATCGCGGGCCACGGCGGCGTCGTCCGGCATGCGGCAACCTCTCCACAGCAGTGCGGCTGGCGTTCGGGCCCCCGCTCTTCCGGCGTGCGGAAGAGCGGGGCAAGATCCGCCGGACGCTATCAGGCCAGCGTGCGCGCGAGGATACGCGCCGCCCGCTCGGCATCGCCGAACGAGACGTACAGCGGCGTGAATCCGAACCGCAGCACGTCCGGCGCACGGAAGTCCCCGACCACGCCCTGCTCGATGAGCCGCCTCATGACGTCACCGGCGCCCTCGCAGCGCAGTGCGACCTGGCTGCCGCGCTCGGCGTGCGCGGCCGGGGTGAGGGACTCGACGCGGCCCGTCGGCACGTACGCCCCGACGCACCGCAGGAAGAAGTCCGTCAGCGCGAGGGACTTGGCGCGGACCGCGTCGATGGAGACGCCGTCCCAGGCGTCGAGGGACGCCTCAAGGGCGAGCATCGACAGGATGTCCGGCGTGCCGACGCGGCCGCGCAGCGCGCCGTCCGCGGCCTCGAACTCGGCCCGCATGCCGAAGGGTTCGGCGTGCGAGTTCCAGCCGGGCAGCGGGGAGTCGAAGCGGGGCTGGAGGGCTTCGCGTACGTAGAGGTACGCGGGCGAACCCGGGCCGCCGTTCAGGTACTTGTAGGTGCAGCCCACCGCGAGGTCCACGCCGTGTTCGTCCAGGCCGACGGGGAGGGCGCCCGCCGTGTGGCACAGGTCCCAGACGACGGGGGCGCCCGCCGCGTGGACCGCCGCCGTGAGGCCCGGCAGGTCGTGCAGGCGGCCGGTGCGGTAGTCGGCGTGGTTGAGCAGGACGGCGGCGGTGCGGTCGCCGAGGACGCCGGGGACGTCGCCGGGGGCGACCGGGATCAGACGGCATCCGGTGAGGCGGGCCGCCGACTCCGCGATGTACCCGTCCGTGGGGAACGTCGTGGCGTCAACGACGATCTCGTCGCGCCCCCCGGAGGGGTTGCCGGGGTCCCTTGCGATGCGGACCGCGGCCACCAGCGCCTTGAACACGTTGACGCTGGTGGAGTCGCCGACGACGATCTGGCCCGGGGCGGCGCCGACGAGCGGGGCTATGCGGTCGCCGATGCGTTCCGGGGCGGTCCACCAGCCGCTCTCGCTCCAGGAGCGGATGCGGAGCTCGCCCCACTCGTGGGTCATCACCTCGGCGAGGCGGCCCGGCACGTTCGCCGGCAGGGCGCCCAGCGAGTTGCCGTCCAGGTACACCGTCTCGTCGAGGACGAACTCCTCGCGCTTGGCGGCGAGTTCGTCCTTGCCGTCCAGCGCTTCCGCCTCGGCCCGCAGGTCAGACATGGCTCCTCGCAGTCCACAGCTCGGGGAACACGTTCTTCGTGGCGCGCTTCTCCAGCCAGGCCACGCCCGCCGAGCCGCCCGTGCCCGTCTTGGAGCCCATGGCGCGGCGGGTGGCGACGAGGTGGTCGTTGCGCCAGCGCCAGACGAGCTCGCCGACGTCCGTGAGCGTCTCGCCGAGCCGGGCCAGGTCGGCGCTCTCGTCACCGGAGTAGAGCTCGGTCCAGACGGCCTCGACCTCCGGCGACGGCTCGTACCGCTTGGAGAGGTCGCGCTCCAGGACGGACGCCGGAATCGCGTACCCGCGCCGGGCGAGGAGACCGAGCACCTCGTCGTAGAGGCTCGGCTCCTGCAGGGCCTTCTCCAGCTCCGCGTGGACGCGGGGGGCGCCGCGGTGCGGGACGAGCATGGACGCGGACTTGTCGCCGAGCAGGAACTCCATGCGGCGGTACATCGCGGACTGGAAGCCGGATCCCTCGCCGAGCGCGCCGCGGTACGAGTTGAACTGGGCGGGGGTGAGCTGGGCGAGCGGGCGCCAGGAGGCGTTGAGGGCCTCCAGCTCGCGCAGGCTGCGCTTGAGCGCGGCCACCGCCGTGGGGATGTCGTCGCGGCGCAGGGCGTGCGCCGCGGTCTCCCACTCGTGGACGATCACCGTGAACCACAGCTCCATGACCTGGGTGGTGACCAGGAAGACCATCTCGCCGGGATCGTCCGAGCGCAGGTGCTGGAGGTGGGTGAGGACGTCCGCCTGCACGTAGTCCTCGTAGGGGGTGGTGCCTGCGAAGTCGAGGTTCGGGCTCTCCGCCTCGCCTGCCTCGGTGGACGCCGCGCTCTCCTCGGGGGATGCCTCATGCGTCTTGGGGGACATCACTGTCTCCTCGATACGTACTCCGGGTAGCGGTCCGCCCCTGCCGTTACCGGCACGGGGGCCCCGGTCCCCACGGGAATCCTCTGCAACTTTCCCCGAATCGGCAAGGCATACCCTGGGCAGACAGCAGCTAAACGGTCACGCCTCTTTCCTCGACGCCTTCCCCCGCACCCGCGTGCCCGCGGCGGCGCTCCCGGCAGGCCCGCAGATGGGCGGCGTTCCCGCAGCCGCGGACCGAGTGCCAGACGCCGCTGTTGTTGCGCGAGCGGTCGTAGAACGCGGCGGAGCAGGCCGTGTTGCGGCAGATCTTCAGCCGGCGCCAGGTGCCCGACGCCTGGGCGAGGAGCCCCTCGGCGAGCACCGCGGACGCCAGCCAGCGCGCGCCCGCGCCCTCCGGTTCCAGGGTGAGGGTGCCGTCGCCCGCGAGCCCGACGACGAGCGGCGCGGAGGTGAACCGCACGGCCTCTCCGCCGCAGTCGCCCGCGGCGAGGGCGCGCCGCACCTGGTCGCGCAGGCAGCGCAGCGCGGGCAGGTCCTCCGCCGACAGGGTCAGCCGTACATCACCGCGGCCCGTCGCCTCCGCCCAGCCGCGCACGGCCGGGTCGGCCCACTCCTGGGCGCGGTCGAGCGCTCCGTCGGCGAGCAGGTCGGCGGAGTCGGGGCGGTCGGCGGGCGCGGTGTTCAGGAGGTCCTGGACAAGGGCGAGGCCGCCGGGCGCGGGGGTCAGACTGAAGCGCTCGGTCGCGGGCCAGTTCATGCCGTCCACGGTACTAGCCTCGCGCCCGCCATCCATCGATGGACATGACCTAAAGGCTGACACTGCTGTCATGGGCGTACGATGCCTGCATGGATGCCACGGAAACCACCACCTCGCGTGCCGCCCGACTCCTCGGCCGCCCCTTCGACATCAACGGCCTCAGCCTGCGCAACCGCATCGCCATGGCCCCCATGACCCGCGAGTTCTCCCCGGACGGCGTGCCCGGCGCCGACGTGGCCGAGTACTACGCGCGCCGTGCCGCGGGCGGCGTCGGCCTGATCGTCACCGAGGGCACGTACGTCGGCCACGACTCGGCGGGCAGCAGCCACCGCGTCCCGCGCTTCCACGGGGAGGCCGCGCTCGCGGGCTGGCGGCGCGTCGCGGAGGCCGTGCACGCGGCGGGCGGCAAGATCGTGCCGCAGCTGTGGCACGTCGGCGCGGTCCGCAACGAGGGCGACGGGCCCTTCCCTGACGCGCCCCCGGCCGGCCCCTCGGGCCTGAACCTGAACGGCGAACCGAAGGGCCACGCGCTGACGTCCGCCGACATCGACGAGGTCGTCGCCGCCTTCGCGCGCGCGGCGGCCGACGCCGAACGGAACGGCCTCGACGGCGTCGAACTGCACGGCGCGCACGGCTACCTGATCGACCAGTTCCTCTGGAACCGCACCAACCGCCGCACCGACGGCTACGGCGGCGACATCGCCTCCCGCACCCGTTTCGCGGCCGAGATCGTCGAGGCGGTGCGCGCGGCGGTCTCGCCCTCGTTCCCGGTGATCCTCCGGCTCTCCCAGTGGAAGGCGAACGCCTACGACGAGAAGCTGGCCGCGGACCCGGCCGAACTGGACTCCCTGGTCGCCCCGTTGGCGGCCGCGGGCGTCGACGCCTTCCACGCCTCCACGCGCCGCTACTGGCTCCCCGAGTTCGCGGGCGACGACCTGAACCTCGCGGGCTGGATCAAGAAGCTCACCGGCAAGGCCACGCTGTCCGTCGGCTCGGTCGGCCTCGACAAGCAGTTCACGACCGCGGAGACGTTCTCCACGGAGACCACGTCGTCCGTCGGCATCGACCTGCTCCTCGACCGCATGGAGCGGGACGAGTTCGACGTCGTCGCGGTGGGCCGCGCGCTGATCGCGGACCCGGAGTGGGCGAACAAGGCCCTCACGGACCGCCTCGGGGAGGCGACCCCGTACGACGCGAAGATGCTGCGCAGGCTGGTCTGACTTTGTCTGCGGGCCCGCTGTGGCTGGTCGCGCAGTTCCCCGCGCCCCTGAGAACGTGCCCCCGCGCGCCTTGAACGCCGGGGAGGGTTTCAGCCCGTCCGGCGATCGATGACGAGGCCGTTCAGGCCGATGAGGGGGTCCGGGGGCACCGCCCCCGGGGCGGTGGCCCGGACCCCCGTCGTCGTCAGCCGAGCGTCTTCGACGCCGTCTCCGAGGAGTCGCGGAGGAAGCCCGCGCAGCGCTCGTACTCCTCCCGCTCCCCGATCGCCTGCGCGGCCCGCGCCAACGCGTGCAGCGCGCGCAGGAAGCCGCGGTTGGGCTCGTGCTCCCACGGCACCGGGCCGTGGCCCTTCCAGCCGCTGCGGCGCAGGGAGTCCAGACCACGGTGGTAGCCCGTGCGGGCGTACGCGTACGACTCGACGACGCTGCCCCGCTCGTACGCCTCGTCGGCGAGCTGGGCCCAGGCGAGCGAGGACGTCGGGTACTTCGCGGCGACATCGGCGGGCGCCGCGCCGTTCGCGAGCAGCTCACGCGGCTCCGGGTCGTCGGGCAGGTGGGTCGGGGGCGGTCCCCCGAGCAGATCCTTGTGAATGGCCATGGACCAAGTCTGCGCCATGCGGAAACGGCGAAGGCCCCGGGTCGCCCGACCCGGGGCCTTCACACGCGCGGAACGCGGGTCACTTCAGCTTCGTGCCCGTGGAGCGCAGGTTCTCGCACGCCTGGGCGACGCGCTTGGCCATGCCCGCCTCGGCGGCCTTGCCCCAGGTGCGCGGGTCGTACGTCTTCTTCGAGCCGACCTCGCCGTCGACCTTCAGGACGCCGTCGTAGTTCTTGAACATGTGGTCCGCCACCGGACGCGTGAACGCGTACTGCGTGTCGGTGTCGAGGTTCATCTTCACGACGCCGTTCTCCAGCGCGGTGGCGATCTCCTCGGCGGTCGAGCCGGAGCCGCCGTGGAAGACGAAGTCGAACGGCTGCGAGCCCGCGGCCTTGCCGTGCTTGGCGGCCACGCCCTCCTGGAGGTCCTTGAGGAGCTCGGGGCGCAGGACGACGTTGCCCGGCTTGTAGACGCCGTGGACGTTGCCGAAGGACGCGGCGAGCAGGTAGCGCCCCTTCTCGCCGAGGCCGAGGGCCTCCGCCGTGCGCAGCGCGTCGTCGACCGTCGTGTACAGCTCGTCGTTGATCTCGTGCGTGACGCCGTCCTCCTCGCCACCGGTCGGGGTGATCTCGACCTCAAGGATGATCTTCGCGGCGGCGGCCTTCGCGAGCAGCTCCTGGCCGATGGCCAGGTTGTCGGCGAGGGTCTCGGCGGAGCCGTCCCACATGTGCGACTGGAACAGCGGGTTCCGGCCGGCCTTGACGCGCTCGGCGGAGACGTCGATCAGCGGACGGACGTACGTGTCCAGCTTGTCCTTGGGGCAGTGGTCGGTGTGCAGCGCGACCGTGATGTCGTACTTCGCGGCGACGATGTGCGCGAACTCGGCGAGCGCGACGGCGCCGGTCACCATGTCCTTGTTGTGCTGGCCGCCCAGGAACTCCGCACCACCGGTGGAGATCTGGATGATGCCGTCGCTCTCGGCCTCGGCGAAGCCGCGCAGGGCAGCGTGCAGGGTCTGCGAGGACGTCACGTTGATCGCCGGGTAGGCGAACTTGCCTGCCTTCGCCCGGTCGAGCATCTCGGCGTAGACCTCGGGAGTTGCGATGGGCATGTGTCCGCTCCTTGTGATGTGCGGGGTATGTGCTGGGCCCTGACCTATGGGGGCGACATCATCGTCGCCCCCATCCTTCCAGACTCGCCGGGCGATACCGGCCGGTCGGAAGTCCTCAGTCGGTGAGGCCGAGGTCGTCCTTCGAGTACGCGAAGAGGTAGGGCACGCCCGCGCCCTCGGTGATCTTCTCGCCGGCGCCGGTGGCGCGGTCCACGATCGTGGCGACGCCGACGACCTCGGCGCCCGCCTCGCGGACGGCCTCGACGGCCGTCAGCGGCGAGCCGCCGGTGGTGGAGGTGTCCTCGACGACCAGGACGCGGCGGCCCTTGATGTCGGGGCCCTCGACGCGGCGCTGCATGCCGTGGGCCTTGGCGGCCTTGCGGACGACGAAGGCGTCCAGGCGCTTGCCGCGCGCGGCGGACGCGTGCAGCATCGCGCCGGCCACCGGGTCGGCGCCCATGGTCAGACCGCCCACGGCGTCGAAGTCCAGGTCGGCGGTGAGGTCCAGCAGGACCTGGCCGACCAGCGGCGCGGCCTCGCCGTCGAGGGTGATCCGGCGGAGGTCGATGTAGTAGTCGGCCTCCAGGCCGGAGGAGAGCGTCACCTTGCCGTGCACGACGGCCTTGTCCTTGATCTGCTGCAGCAGCTCGCCGCGTACGTCAGTCATGTCCAGAAGCTTAAAGGCGTCGCCACGTCCACGTCGTCGCCGTCTCCAGCGGCTCGATGGGGGTGACCAGGCGCGGGTCGGTGTTGAGGCCGTTGGGCGGGCCCGTCTGCGGTTCCACGCAGACCGCGGCGTCCTGCTCGTCGTAGACGACGACCCACGGCTCGCGGCTCTTGACGTTCACTTCGAACCGGCCGGGCCAGGTCAGGGTCACGTCGACGCCGTCGGGCATGCCGAAGCAGTCGTCCCAGGGGCCGGGCCGCACGTCGACGCGGCGGCCCGTGGGCAGATGGTCGTCGCCGCGCTCCTCCTGCCAGGCCGCGTCGAAGTCGATGCGGACGGGCTCGCCGCCGTCCTCCAGGACCCGGTTGAACCAGGGGTGCCAGCCGGCCTGCGCGGGGAACGAGTCGCCGTACGTCTCGACGCCCATGCGCAGCGTCAGGCCGTCCTCGGTGAGCTCCACGATCTGGGTGACGCGGCCCGGGTAGGGCCAGGGGTCGGTCAGGTCGTACGTGAAGACCGCCTCGGTCTCCGACGTACGGGCGGTGCGCCACTCGGCGTCGCGCGCGAAGCCGTGGATGGCGTGGGGCGGGGAGTTCAGCGGCATCTGGTGGACGGCGGCGCCGTCGCGGAACCGTCCGTCCGCGATCCGGCCGCACCAGGGCACCATCGGGAAGCAGCCGTACTTCTTCCCCTGGCGCAGCAGCTCGACGCCGCCGACGCGCAGACTTCCGATGCGGCAGCCGTTGCCCGGCTGCACCGTCACTTCCGCGTCGCCCGCGGTGAGGGTCACGTCTTCGGTACTCACAGGGCCGACCCTATGACGTGGACGCTCAACGGCGGCGGCGCAGGGCCCGGCCGACGACGATCGCCGAGGCGAGCGCGAGGGCGGCGGCGGGCGCGGCCCAGCGGAGCGTGGCGTTCGCGGCGAGGGACTCGGGGGCGGGCGCGGGTGCGTACCGGCCGCGGGGCGGGGCGTGGTCGACCTCCTCCGCGCTGCGGCCGATCATGGTGCGGCGGGCGTGCGCGGCCTCGGCGGGCGGTACGCCGATGGTCTCCAGGTCCTCGAGATCCTCGATGGTCTCCAGGTCCTCGATGTCGTCCGCGTCGTCCAGGACGTTGGTGTCGTCGAGGTTGATGCCGTCGTCGTCGAGGTCGTCGACGTCGTCCACACCGTCCACGTCATCCGCGTCGAGGTCGTCGTCGGCGTCGCTCAGCGGGTCCAGCGACGGGGGCGGCACCTCCGTCCGGAACACGGTCACCGTGTGGGTCGCGGGCGTCTCCGGCTCCTCCGGCTCCTCGGGCTCCTCGGGCTCCTCGGGCGCCGTGTCGGGCGGCGCCCCCGCCCCGAGCGCCTCGGCGAACCGTTCGAGGAGCCGGTGCGCCGCGGATTCCACAGCCTGTGGAGAGGCTTCGGCGATCCGCCCGTCGGCGGTCCCGCTCCCGCCGAAGACGACCTTCGTGCCCTCGGGGACGGGTTCGAGCCGCACGGTCAGCGTGAACGTGACGGAACCGGAGCCGCGCACTTCCTCGCCCTCGGCCTCCAGCGCGTACGTCCCGTCCTTGCGGGCGTCGGTCCGCGCCGAGCCGCGGTAGGTGATGGAGTGCCCGTCGACGCGCACTTTGAGGCGCCCGGAGAGCGGCCCCGCCGTCTCCTCCTCGCCCCCTTCGGCGCGCTGGAGCCCGGGCACCGCCCCGGCGACCCTCTCGGGGTCGGCCAGGACCTGCCGGAGCCGCTCTGCTGAGACCGGAACGAACACCTCATGCTCCATGGCCATTGAGCCTACCCACGTGTCCGCCACCATGTGCGACGGTTCGCCGGTCCGTGTACGTCAGTTCGCGTAACGCGGATGCATGAGGGTGGACGGCGCGAGATCCCGCTGCCGCGTCAGCTCGGCCGCGGGCCGCCCGGCGCGCACGACCGCCGAGCCCGCCGCCCTGCGCAGGACCGGACGGGTCCGCGAGGCCAGCACGAAACCCCAGTCGCGGGGCGCCGTCGGCCCGCCCGCCGTGCGGTCGGGCCCGGGGGCGAACCCGGACTGCCTGCCGCCCACGCGGTACGCCACGGTCCGCAGCCCCGCGGCCCGCAGCGTCGCCTCGACCGTCCAGAAGACGCGGGGCCGGGTCGACAGGGGTCCTGCGTGGACGGCGAGGCGGCCGCCGTCGGCGAGGACGCGGGTGGCCAGGCCGTAGAACTCCTGGGAGTAGAGCTTCGTGCTGGGCGTGATGCCGGGGTCGGGCAGGTCGGAGATCACCACGTCGTACCGCGCGCGGGCCAGGCGCAGCCAGCGGAACGCGTCGGCGTGGATCACGCGGACGCGCGGGTCGCGGTAGGCGTGGTCATTGAGCTCGCTGAGGGCCGGGTCGTGCCGCGCGAGGTCGACGACGCCCGTGTCGAGTTCGACGACGTCGACGCGGCGCACGCCCGGGTGGCGCAGGATCTCGCGCGCCGCGAGGCCGTCACCGCCGCCGAGGATCAGCACGCGCGCGTGGGGCCCGCGCATGGCGGGGGCGACGAGGCCCCGGTGGTAGCGCGCCTCGTCGCGTCCGCTGATGCGCAGGCGGCCGTCGAGGAAGAGGTCGAGGGAGCCGCGCCGCCCGCCGGTGAGGACGACCTCCTGGACGTCGGTCTGCACGGCGACCCGCACGTCGTTGCCGTACACGGCGCGGCGGGCGGCCCGCTCGAAGTCGTCGACGAGCACGGCGGCGGAGGCGAGCAGGGAGAGGACGACGACGTTCGCGGTGAGGAGCACCCAGCGGGCGCGGACGCTCAGGTCCTGCCGGAACAGGCCGAACACGAGCGCGCCGCCCGCGACGGCGTTGACGGAGCCGGTGAACAGGGCGCCCGTCAGCTGCCCGAAGAACGGCAGGAGCAGGAAGGGGAAAGCGAGCCCGCCGACCAGCGCCCCCACGTAGTCGGCGGCGAACAGGTCGGCGACCGCGCCGCCCGCGTCCTGTCTGCGGATGCGCTGGATGAGCACCATGAGGAGAGGTACCTCGGCGCCGATGAGGATGCCGATGGCGAGGGAGAACGCGACGAGCAGATAGCGCGAACCGCCCGCCCACATCTCACCCCTGCCGCCGGACCACGCGAACGCCGCGTACAGCACCATGGCGCTGCACCCGCCGACCAGCGCGAGCACCGATTCGAGGAGGCCGAACCAGGCGGACGCGTGGTGACGGAGCCGTTTGGCGAGCAGCGAGCCGATGCCCATGGCGAAGACCATCACGGAGAGCACGACGGAGGCCTGGGTGACGGAGTCGCCGATCAAGTACGCGGCGAGGGCGACGAGTTCCAGTTCGTAGACGAGCCCGCAGGCAGCGCAGACGAATACGCCCGCAAGGACGAGGAAGCGTCCTGCCCGGGGCGAGACCGGCAGGCGCACCGTCGACTCGATCACGCCTGGAACGCTACGTCACCGCACGCTCACACCGGGTCCCCCACATGGGTGTAAACGGGGGTGCGCACCCCCACTCGTGTACGAGTCGCGACGAGTTGGCCCTCCTGTGGGTACGCGTGCCACGTACGCCACATCAGGGCCCCTTCGTGCCGCTGCGCGAGGAGCGCGGTGAACGCGTGCGGGCTGCCGGGGAAGACACCCGCGAGTCCGTGCGGGTGCTCGGCGACGAGGGCGAGCAACTCCTGGGCACGACCCGCGAACTGACCGTGCGACAGGATCTCCACGCGCGCCGCGAATTCGTACTCCCATTCGCCGACGCGCTTGGAGACGCCGAGCGGCAGCGGCGTACTACTTCCGGGGATGCAGGCGACCGTCTCGGAACAGCCGCCCCGCTCCTCCTCCAGGAGGACTTGGTGCGAGGCTCCCAGGAGCCTCAACTGCATTCTCGCGTCGTCGAGTTCGAGATCGAGGGTGGCGAGCGCGGGCAACGGCTCGCGCCCCAGGGCCCAGGCGAGATCCGCGGCGCGCGTGTCGGTATAGCCAGTCTTCAGGGTCGTGAGCATGGGTCGGCTCCGCTAACACGCAATGGAGGTGGGGCCGGCGCACCCGGAGGAGGCTCCGGGCGGTCGGTATGCCGGCTCGTGCCCACGAGAACGTCTTACGGGTTTCCCGATCGATGTCCGTGAAACCTGCGCCGGTTGCGAAATCTGAACCGGACGTCCGAGGGCGGTGCTGACGTTTAAGAGGGAATCATGGTCGGCGACACTGCCACTGCACTTTTACCCAACTTCGTGTGGTTTCCATCCCCATGAGGGCTACACAGTTCAACTGTTCAGTACAGCCACACGGCACCACACAGAAACGCCCGGCGGGGTTTGACCGCCCCGCCGGGCGTTTGTGTGGAACCGGTGGACCAGCTGCCCCGTGTCAGCTGCCTCCGCCGCATCCGCCCCCGCCGCCTCCGCACGAGGAACCACCGCCCCCGCACGAGGACCCGCCTCCGCACGAGGAGCCGCCGCCGCACGAGGACCCGCCTCCGCAGGAGGACCCGCCGCCGTGCCCGCCGCTCCCGGCCCACCAGCTGCCGCCGCCCGCCGAACCGGACGCGGCCCCCGAGCCGCCCCACCCCGCCCGCTTCCTGCGCCGGCTGCTTCCCCTGGAACCGACCACCGCGGCCAGGGCGAACACGAGCACCGCAACGAAGACGAAAGCCACGATCATGGCCCTCACACTCCTTCCGTTCCCCCGAAGCAGGTCCCCCGTGGGCCGTGCTCCGTGCGTGACAGGGGGATGCCCTCGCGCGCACCGGCGCAAAGCAGAGTTGAGGAACTCCAGAGGTTCGGCGCAGGATGACGGCCATGACCTCCACTTCCGGGAGCGGGCGCCCGCTGCTCAATCGCCGCCTCGCCGAGTTCGGTACGACGATTTTCGCCGAGATGTCCGCCCTCGCGGTGTCCACGGGCGCGATCAACCTGGGTCAGGGGTTCCCGGACACCGACGGTCCCGAGGCCGTGCGGGAGGCGGCGGTGCGGGCGCTGCGCGACGGCCGCGGCAACCAGTACCCGCCGGGGCCCGGCGTCCCCGAGCTCCGCACGGCGATCGCCGAGCACCAGCTCTCCCGGTACGCGCTCTCGTACGACCCCGACCGCGAGGTCCTCGTGACGGCGGGCGCGACCGAGGCCATCGCGGCGTCGCTGCTCGCCCTCGTCGAGCCCGGCGACGAGGTCATCGCCCTTGAGCCCTACTACGACTCGTACGCCGCCTCGATCGCCCTCGCGGGCGGCACCCGCGTCCCGGTCACCCTGCGCCCCGGCGAGGGCCGCTTCCGCCTGGACCTGGACGAGCTGCGCGACGCGGTCACCGACCGCACCCGCCTGATCCTCCTGAACACCCCGCACAACCCGACCGGCACGGTCCTCACCCGCGCCGAGCTCACCGAGATCGCGAACCTCGCGGTCGAGCGCGACCTGCTCGTCGTCACCGACGAGGTCTACGAACACCTCGTCTTCGACGACGCCGAGCACATCCCGCTCGCCACCTTCCCCGGCATGCGCGAGCGCACGGTCAGCATCGGCTCGGCGGGCAAGACGTTCTCGTTCACGGGCTGGAAGGTCGGCTGGATCACCGCGTCGCCCGAGCTGGTCTCCGCGGTCCGCTCGGCCAAGCAGTTCCTCACGTACGTCTCCTCGGGCCCGTTCCAGTACGCCGTGGCGGAAGCGCTCGCCCTCCCCAACTCCTACTTCGACGACTTCCGCGCGGACATGCGGGCCAAGCGGGACCTGCTGAGCGAGGGCCTGACGGCGGCGGGCTTCGACGTCTACCGCCCGGCGGGCACGTACTTCATCACGACCGACATCACCCCGCTCGGCCTCGCCGAGAGCGACGGCTTCGCCTTCTGCCGGGCGCTGCCGGAGCGGGCCGGCGTCGTCGCCATCCCGAACGCCGTCTTCTACGACCACCGGGACGCGGGCGCTCCGTTCGTGCGCTTCGCGTTCTGCAAGAAGACGTCCGTCCTTGCGGAGGCGGTGACGCGCCTCAAGTCACTGGCGGGCTGAGGCTCGGTCCCACCGGACGCCGAGAGCCCGGCGGGGAGGACTGACATCCTCCCCGCCGGGCTCCCACCTGCGTACGGGCGGCCCTCAGGCCTCGTCGTCGCCCGGCTTCTCGCCGGTCTCGCCCTCGGCGGAGTCGACCTCGGACTCCAGGCCGAGCTGCTCGACGAGCCAGCGGTCGAACTCGATCGCGGCGCGCACCCAGCTGACGGTCGACGACACGAAGTGCTCCAGCGAGACGCCGGTGCCGATCAGCATCTGCGCCTCGCCGATGAGGCGGACCGTGCCGTCGTCGTGCGTGTGGCTGTAGACCTTCGGCCACAGCGTCCGGCGGTTCCAGTCGTCGATCGACTCGAGAAGCTGCTGCTTCTCCTCGATCTGGTGGGGCCGGTCGTAGAACGTCCGCACCGAGAAGACCTGCTGGTCGCCCTCGCCGCGGAACATGAAGTACGTGCGGAACTCCTCCCACGGCGCCGCGAGGTCGCCCTCGTCGTCGACGACGTGCTTGAGCTCCATCTGGTCCAGGAGCTGCTTGACCAGGTCCTGGTCGGGGACGACGGGGCCCGCCGGTCCTGCGCCCTGCTGCGGTTCGGGCTGGCCCCCGAAATTCGGAATCGAGGACGGGTCGATGCTCACGTACTTTGTCCCTTCGTATGGATGGGCCCATCCTCTCCCAGGATGGGGCCCCCGGGGCAAGCCCGGCCCCGCGACTGCCGGGTTTCCGCCGTTCGCCGACTGCGGACAAGCCATGGCTGGTCGCGCAGTTCCCCGCGCCCCTGAGGGGCGCTGCGCGCCCCTCAGGGGCGCGGGGAACTGCGCGAGGACGGACCACTGCCCGCGGACGGGCACCGAGCGCCCCCGGCAGACGGGATGCCGGCCTACAGCGACTTGCCCGCAGGGGAACCCGTCGCCGGGCCCACGATGAGCCCCTCCCCGACACGGTCCACGCGGACCACGTCGCCGTCCTTGACCTCACCCGCCAGGATCTCCTTGGCGAGCCGGTCGCCGATGGACGTCTGGATGAGGCGCCGCAGCGGCCGCGCCCCGTACGCCGGATCGTTGCCCTCGTCCGCCAGCCAGGCCAGCGCCTCGGGCGTGACGTCCAGCGTGAGCCGCCGGTCGGCGAGCCGCTTGGCGAGGCGGCCGATCTGCAGCTCGGCGATGTGCGCCAGCTCGTCCTTCGTGAGCGCGGAGAAGACGACGAGGTCGTCGAGCCGGTTGAGGAACTCCGGCTTGAACGAGGCCCTCACCACCTCGAGCACCTGCTGCTTCTTCTCCTCCTCGGAGGTGAGCGGCTCCACCAGGTACTGACTGCCCAGGTTGGACGTGAGGATCAGGATCGTGTTGCGGAAGTCGACCGTCCGCCCCTGTCCGTCGGTGAGCCGCCCGTCGTCGAGGACCTGGAGCAGGACGTCGAAGACCTCGGGGTGCGCCTTCTCGACCTCGTCGAGCAGGACGACGCTGTACGGACGGCGCCGGACCGCCTCGGTGAGCTGGCCGCCCTCCTCGTACCCGACGTACCCGGGAGGCGCGCCCACCAGGCGGGCGACGCTGTGCTTCTCGCCGTACTCGCTCATGTCGATGCGGACCATGGCCCGCTCGTCGTCGAAGAGGAAGTCCGCGAGGGCCTTGGCGAGCTCGGTCTTGCCGACGCCGGTCGGGCCGAGGAAGAGGAAGGAACCCGTGGGCCGGTCGGGGTCGGCGATCCCGGCGCGCGTGCGCCGCACCGCGTCGGAGACGGCCCGTACCGCCTCGCCCTGCCCGATGAGCCGCTTGCCGAGCTCGTCCTCCATGCGCAGCAGCTTCTGCGTCTCGCCCTCCAGGAGCCGCCCGGCGGGGATGCCGGTCCAGGAGCCCACGACGTCGGCGATGTCGTCGGGGCCGACCTCCTCCTTGACCATGGTGTCCTTGGACTGCGCGGCAGCCTCCTCCTCGGCCTCGGAGGCGACCTCCAGGTCGTGTTCCAGGGCGGGGATCTCGCCGTAGAGGAGCTTGCTCGCCGTGTCGAAGTCGCCGTCGCGCTGGGCGCGCTCGGCCTGGCCGCGCAGCTCGTCGAGCTTCTCCTTCAGCTCACCGACGCGGTTGAGGGACTGCTTCTCCTTCTCCCAGCGTGCGGTGAGGCCGCGCAGCTCCTCCTCCTTGTCGGCGAGGTCGCGCCGCAGCTTCTCCAGGCGCTGCTTGCTCGCGGCGTCCGTCTCCTTGCTGAGCGCGAGCTCCTCCATCTTCAGCCGGTCGACGGCGCGCTGGAGCTCGTCGATCTCGACGGGCGAGGAGTCGATCTCCATGCGGAGCCGGGACGCGGCCTCGTCGACGAGGTCGATGGCCTTGTCGGGCAGGAAGCGGGAGGTGATGTACCGGTCGGAGAGCGTCGCGGCGGCGACGAGCGCGCTGTCGGCGATCTGGACCTTGTGGTGCGCCTCGTACCGCCCCTTGAGCCCGCGGAGGATCGCGATGGAGTCCTCGACGCTCGGCTCGGCGACGAGCACCTGCTGGAAGCGGCGCTCCAGGGCCGGGTCCTTCTCGATCCGCTCGCGGTACTCGTCCAGGGTGGTCGCGCCGACCATCCGCAGCTCGCCGCGGGCGAGCATGGGCTTGAGCATGTTGCCCGCGTCCATGGCGGAGTCGCCGCCGGCGCCGGCGCCCACGACGGTGTGCAGCTCGTCGATGAAGGTGATGATCTGCCCGTCGCTCTCCTTGATCTCGGAGAGGACGGTCTTGAGGCGCTCCTCGAACTCGCCGCGGTACTTCGCGCCGGCGACCATCGCGCCGAGGTCGAGGGAGACCAGCCGCTTGTTCTTCAGCGACTCGGGGACGTCCCCCTTCACGATGCGCTGGGCCAGGCCCTCGACGACGGCGGTCTTGCCGACGCCGGGCTCGCCGATCAGCACGGGATTGTTCTTGGTCCTGCGGGACAGCACCTGAACGACGCGCCGGATCTCCTGGTCCCGCCCGATGACCGGGTCGAGCCTGCCCTCGCGGGCCGCGGCGGTGAAATCGGTGCCGAACTTCTCCAGGGCCTTGTACTGGCCCTCGGGGTCGGGTGTCGTCACCCGGCGCCCTCCCCTGGTCTTCTCGAATGCGTCCAGCAGCTTCCTGCTGCCGGCTCCGTGCTCGGTGAGTACGTCACCCGCCCTGCCGCCCTTGGCGGCGATGCCGATGAGCAGGTGCTCGGTGGAGAGATAGTCGTCCCCGAGCTCCTTGGCGCGCTGTCCGGCGTCCGCGACGACGGCCAGCAGATCGCGGTCGGGCTGCGGCGGCGCGACGGTGGACCCCGTCACGCTGGGCAGCGCGGCGAGCGCCCGCTCGGTGTCCGCGCGGACGGCGGCCTGGTCCGCGTCGACCGCGGCGAGCAGGTCGACGATGTTCTCGTTGTCCTCGCCCTCCAGCAGCGCGAGCAGCAGATGCGCGGGTGTCAGGTCAGGGTGACCGTCCTTGACGGCACGGCTGGTGGCCGCGTTGATCGCGTCCCGGCTCCTGTTGGTCAGCTCGGCGTCCACGTGCGTCTCTCCTCCTTACGGGTCCGACTACGGCTCCGACTCATCGCGGGCTCTGACTTGCCCAACGTACACAAAGTTGAGTCTATTCCACTCAAGGGGGACCCGGGAAGTCCGGGCGGCCTCCGGGCGGCTAAGTTCCGTACCCATGGCACCCACGACCACCGCGAGCCGACGCGTCGACCTGTCCGACCCTCCCGAGCCCTACCTCAGCTTCTGGCGGGAACGGCGCGTCTGCACGCTGACGACCCTGCGCCCGGACGGCACGCCGCACGTGGTGCCGGTCGGTGTGACGTACGACCCGGAGGCGAAGGTCGCCCGGGTCCTCGCCCGCAGGACGAGCCGCAAGGTCGCGCACGTCCTCGCGGCGGCGGACGCGGAGGGACCCGGGGCGCGGGTGGCGGTCTGCCAGTTCGAGGGCAGGAACTGGGCGACGCTGGAGGGGCTCGCGCGGATCCGTACGGAACCGGCGGAGATAGCGGAGGCGGAGCGCCGGTACGAGGAGCGCTACGGGCGGCGTCCGTCCCCGAACCCCGACCGGGTCCTGATCGAGATCAGCCTGACGAAGGCGCTGGGCAAGGTCTGAGTACCCCGCCCCCTCCTCGTGACACACCACAGCGGCGCCACCGTGTTCAGGTCCACGGTGGCGCCGCTGCTGGGGGAAGTACCTGCGCGATTTACAACGACGGGGGAATCGCGTCAGGCACTGCGGGGGGTGGCTGTGATGTTGTCCGGGACGCTCACGGCGTCCGGGCCCTGCTGTTCCTGCTGCCCGACCATCTGGTGGTCGCGCCGGTCGAGATTGACGAAGACCATCCCGTACCGAATGGCACACCGCACCGGCTGCGGCGCACCGCGGGGCCGCCGCAGGCACCGGTAGGCCCGGATCTCCTCCTCGTCGTCACGGGTGACGACGATCGGCTCACCGAGCAAGGTCACCATCAACGAGTCGCCGCGGTGGGGGATCGCGGTCACAAGGTCGATGAAGTGCCATCCGGATCGATAGGCGGTGGCCATTTCACGGCGGAAAGTGCGGTCGTCGGGAGGGGTGCTCATGCTTCGACCGTCCCCTCTGCCACAGGCGCCACGGCATTGTTTTCAGCCGACTTGGCACCCCAGACGATGTCGCTCGCCGAAACCGAGGTCCAGACAATGTCGCCCGCCTTCGGGGACGACCAGACGATGTCCTGTGTCACCGCCCCCGGGTCGGCGGCGGCCGAGTCGGAATTCCC
This sequence comes from Streptomyces venezuelae, assembly GCF_008642315.1. Lineage (NCBI taxonomy): Bacteria > Bacillati > Actinomycetota > Actinomycetes > Kitasatosporales > Streptomycetaceae > Streptomyces > Streptomyces venezuelae. Next base: position 4,311,603 of record NZ_CP029192.1, read on the forward strand.
GGCTCCTGAACCAAGACCAAGGCCACTGAACGCACTGATGGCCAACCCAACGGAGAAGGTACCGACAAGTACCGAGCGAAGCTTTCCCTTGCACATAGCGGGCTTCGTCCTCACTTCCATCGCGACTCTCCCCCGGCCTTCCAAGACGATGGCTCATTCAGCCATCCGAACACCACAGAAGAGATGCATCATGTTCCTGCACGTTCAGGACCCTGGGGGGTGGAGGCATGACAACAAAACGCACAATTGGGGCACATCCGCACTCCGTGGTTGAACTCTGCGCCGATGGCAAGCGGCTTTACGCCAGCGCCCTGCGCTCCGGGCGGGTCCGCCGCAGCGAAGCGGAGCCCGCTCCCTGCCTGATGGAATTCGCTCTCCTGCACCCCGACCCGGAAGATCCCGAGTGGCTGCGGCCGGCTTCGCCCACTGCCGTGCTCGCGCAGCGCCTCCACCCCATCGAACGCGAGATCCTGCAACGCAGATCGCATGCCATCGAACTGACCGATGCCTTTGAGCCATTCATGGCCATCAGTGCCCTGGACCGGCCGGCAGATCACGCCATCACTGTCCTGGAAGGCGCCACTCGGATCAATGCGGCCATCGATGTCGCCACCGCAGAGTGCCAGTCCGAAATTCTCACGGTCCAGCCGGGGGGCGGCCGGAGCGAAGCGGTTCTGACCGAAGCGGTGCAACGCAGTCAGGGCATCATCGAGCGCGGCATCACCATGCGCACCTTGTACCAGCACACCGCCCGGCACAGCCAAGGCACCATCGCCTATGCCGAGTACATGAGGCAGGGCAAAGTCGAGGTGCGCACGCTGGAGGAGCTCATAGAGCGGCTGATGATCTTCGACCGGTCCGTCGCCTTCATTCCCGCGCAGGACGACCGCCAAGTCGCCCTCGAACTGCGCCACGGCGGACTGGTCGCCTACCTGGCGAAGGTCTTCGAGCAACTCTGGCGCCGCGCGTCACCCCTCCTGGACGAGGCGCCCTACGACCCGCCCACCGGGGGGATCACGGGAGTCCAACGCTCCATAGCCAAACTCCTCGTGGAGGGCCACGTCGACGAGGCCATAGCCCGGCGGCTCGGCATGAACGTCCGTACCTGCCGCGCCCACATCGCCAAGATCGCCGCCGCCCTCGGCAGCGGCAGCCGCGCACAACTCGGGTACCTGATCGCCCAGTCGGGGATCCTCGACCAGGACCACCCGAAGTGAACCCCGGCCCCCACGACCACGGTCCGGACGAGCTGTGCGACGCGGGTTCGGAGCTGTACGCGCGCGCCCTGCGCGAGGGCCACGTACCGCGCGAGGACACCGAACTCCTGCCGTGCCTCGTCCGCTTCGGGCTGCTGCACCCCGCCCCGGAGAACCCGGGCCGGCTCCTCCCCACCCCGCCCGCCCTCGCCCTCCCCCGGCTCCGCGCGGCCATCCAGGAACACGTCGCCGCGGAGGTGCGCCGCGAGGTGCGCCTGGCCGAGCAGTTCGAACCGCTCCTGGCGATCGCCCGCGACGGCCGGCCACCGGTCACGGACCCCTCCGTCACCGTCCTGAACGGATTCCCCCGCATCCGGCAGGCCGTCACCGACGCGCTGAACGCGTCCAGCCAGGAGTCGCTCGCCATACAGCCCGGCGGGGCACGGCTCGCCCGGGACCTGGCCCAGTCGCATCCGATCGCGCAGGGCCTGCTCTCCCGCGGCGGCCGGATGCGGACGCTGTACCAGCACACGAACCGCCACTCGCTCCCCGTTCTGGCCTACTACGAACAGTTGCAGGGCGACGCGGAGGTCCGCACCCTGGACGAGGTGACCGAGCGGCTCTTCATCTTCGACCGCACCGTGGCGTTCATCCCGGCGAACAAGGACCGCAGCAAGGCCCTCGAACTCCGCCACCCCGTCCTCATCGACTACCTCGTCAGCATCTTCGAGCGCCTCTGGCGTCCGGCCACCCCCCTGTTCCCGCAGCCGGCGCGGCTCCCCGCGGACAACGGCATCACCAACCGGCAGCGCACCATCGGGGTGCTGCTCGTCGAGGGCCACACGGACACCGAGATCGCCGAACGCCTCGGCATGAACGTACGCACCGCACGCGCCCACATCGCCCGGCTCGCCGCCACCCTCGGCAGCCACAGCCGCGCCCAGCTCGGCTACCTCATCGGCAAATCCGGCGTACTCAACCGGGACGACCACGCATAGAATCACCGGCCGTTCGGACCGACCGGCAGGGAGGAGTACAGCGTGCCCGTGGAACACATACCGCACGGAGCGGAGGACCTCTGCGAGCCGGGGGCCGCCGTCTACGCCCGCGCCCTGCGCGAAGGCAGGGTCAGCGGCAGCGACGCCGAACCGGCGCCCTGCCTCATCGACTTCGGCCTCCTCCACCCCGGCCCGGACGACATGACGTGGCTGCACCCGACCGCGCCGGCCGCCGCCCTCCCCATGCTCCTGCGCCCCATCGAGGACCGGCTCGCCCGCCACCGACGCCGCGAGGACGACCTCACCACGCTGTTCGAGTCGTTCATGGAGCTCGGCGGCGCCTCCCCGCCCGACGAGGAGAGCCCCGCCCTCAGCGTCCTGCTGGGCGGCCCCCGGATCCAGGCCGCCCTCGAGCACGCCGTCGGCGAGGCCGACCACGAGGTGCTCATCATCCAGCCCGGCGGCGAACGGCCGCCCGAGGCGCTGGTCCACATCGGCAATCGTCAGCAGATCATCCTGTCCCGCGGCGTCCGGCTGCGGATGCTCCGCGTGCACACGGCCCAGCAGTCCTCCGCCGAACTCGCCTACCTGGCCCGGCTGACCGGCGACATCGAGGCCCGCACCCTCGAAGAGGTCACCGAACGCGCCTTCGTCTTCGACCGGACCACCGCCTTCCTCGCAGCCGGCACGGGCGACAGCATCGCCCTCGAACTGCACCACCCGGCCCTCGTCGAGTACTTCGCCACCACCTTCTGGCGCCTGTGGCGCCTGGCCAAACCCCTGTGGCCCCGCGCCGCACCCCAGCCGTCCGACACCGGCGTACCCGCCCGCCAGCGCGCCATCGCCGGCTACCTCGTCGAAGGCCTCACCGACGCCGAGATCGCCGAACGCCTCGGCATGAACATCCGGACCGCACGCGTCCACATCGCCCGGCTCGCCGCCACCCTCGGCAGCCACAGCCGCGCCCAGCTCGGCTACCTCATCGGCCGGTCCGGAATCCTCGACCAGGCGCACTGACGCCCCGTCCAGAAGCAGTCACTTCACCTATGGGATTCGGCCCGGCCACTCCCACCCTGCATAGAATCGCGACGCTTCAACCAGGCAGGAGGGGGCTCGCATGGCCACGAAGCGCTTGCCGCACGCAGTCGAGGAACTCTGTGAAGCAGGACTGTCCGTCTACGCCCGTGCCGTGAGCGAAGGCCGGATCCACCGCAGCGAGGCAGGCGCCGTCCCCTGCCTCGTGGAACTGGGGCTCCTCCGCTCCGACCTCGACGATCGGCAGTGGCTGCGCCCCGGCTCCCTCCCCGCACCGCACGACGGATGCGCCGCCCACCTGCCCGCCTCCGAAGCCGCCGCCGCGGGCTCCTCCATCACCGTCCTCGACGGGATCAGCCGCATCAACTCGGCCATCGACCGGGCCATGAAAGACGTCAGGGACGAGTTCCTCGCCGTACAGCCAGGCGGCACCCGGCCGCCGGAGACCTTGGCCGAAGTCTTCCCCCGGGACCAGGCTCTCCTGACCCGCGGATGCCGCATGCGGACCCTGTACCAGCACACAACACGCCATTCTTTGCCCGTGCTCGCCTACTTCGAACAGCTCGACGGCGACATCGAGGCCCGCACCCTCGACGAGGTCACCGACCGGCTCTTCGTCTTCGACAGGACTGTCGCCTTCGTCCCGGCGAGCAAGGACCGCAGCATCGCCCTCGAACTGCGCCACCCGGCCCTCGTCGAGTACTTCGCCACCACCTTCTGGCGCCTGTGGCGCCTGGCCACCCCCATGTGGCCCCAGGCCGCGCCGCAGCCCTCCGAAGGCGGCATCACCACCCGTCAGCGGGCCATCGCCGGACTGCTCGTCGAAGGGCTCACGGACGCCGAGATCGCCGACCGGCTCGGCATGAACATCCGCACCGCACGCGTCCACATCGCCAAACTCGCCGCCACCCTCGGCAGCCACAGCAGGGCTCAACTGGGCTTCCTCATCGCCCGGTCGGGGCTCCTCAACCAGCAGGGCTGACGCCCCCGCCCTCCGTCCCGCGCGGCCTCAGGCCCCCGCCCACTCCCGCAGCAACGCCTCCCGCTCCGCCGCCCGGGGCGACCCGCCCTCGTGCCGACGCCCCCAGTCCGACATCGCGGTCAGCGTCGTCAGGAGGGAACCCGCGCCCTCCGTGAGGCGGGCCAGGACGGTGCGGGAGAGGTCGTACTCCGTCCGGGAGTAGCCGACCGCCGCCGCCGTGTACGCCGTCAGCTCGGTCTCCGTCTCCGTCGCGTCCTTGACGCGGACCGTCATCGTCGGCGCCTCGTCGTTGCCGCCGAGACCCACCGTGAGCACCATGTCGACCGCCACGCCCACGTGCCGCTTCAGGGTCTTCACCGGCACGTCGTCGATCGTCAGCGCGTGCACGTCCTCCCAGGACCACATGCCGGACTGCTTGTCGCCGAGGGCCAGCACGCCCTCCGCGGTCAGGCGCACCCCCGGGGCGAGCCCGGCCGGCTTCGCCCCCACGTACACGTCGCCCTCGGCGATCCAGAACAGCCCCACCATGGCCACGAACGGCTCCCCTCCCTATACAGCGATACAGGGCCGGGAGGTTGTCACCTCCCGGCCCTGTATCAGGGTACGAAACCAGCGTACGGAACCTACTGTTCCGTCGATCTCTTCGGCCGCCACACCACGAGCGCGCTCGCCTGCTGCACGTCCTGGTAGGGGACGAGGTCACGGCGGTACGAGGCGTGCACCGCCGCTTCACGCTGCTGCATCGCCGCCGCGGCGCCGTCCACGGCCGCGGAGAGCTCCGCGACACGGGCCTGCAACGCGGTGACCTGGTTCTCCAGCTCGATGATGCGCTTGATGCCGGCGAGGTTGATGCCCTCTTCCTGCGACAACTGCTGCACGGTGCGCAGCAGTTCGATGTCGCGGGCGGAGTAGCGTCGGCCGCGGCCCGCGGTGCGGTCCGGGGAGACCAGACCGAGACGGTCGTACTGCCGCAGGGTCTGCGGATGGAGACCGCTCAGCTGGGCCGCCACCGAGATGACGTACACCGGCGTTTCATCGGTCAGCTGGTACGG